>CAIPBT010000090.1 GCA_903863375.1 uncultured Ferrovum sp. | reverse complement strand
GTGGCCGGACCGCGCGAGCCGCTTCATCAGCGCACGGATGATGCGCTGCAGAATCGCGTCCAGTTCTTCCGGCGTGGTCGCGTCTGCAGGGTGGAAGACCGGGTCGTGCTTCCGCTTTGGTATACCCCGTCAAGAACGAGGCCATGCAGATGAATGTTGAGATTGGCTGCCGAGCCGAAACGCTGGACCAGAGTGACGGCGCCTGTCTGGCCTCGCGTGACACCGGTCTTGTGCACCAGAAACCGACGGATCTCCCGGTGCACGATGGCCAGCGTGGGCGTAAGCAACTCCGGATAAGCGGCAAACAGCAGGCGCAGCGAAATCGGGAAGGACAGCACCCACTGCCGCACCGGCACCTCCGGGATCACCTCGTCAACCAGATAAGCCGCCGTCTCGGCCATCCGCCGACCGCCGCACGAGGGACAGAAGCCCCGCCCCTTGCACGAGAACGCCACCAGCTTCTCGTGGCCGCAGGCACCACAGCGTAGGCGCAGGAATCCGCAGGCGAGGACACCGCATTCGAGATACCGGTCGAATTCGTCACGGACGAACTTCGGCAGCGCCGACCCTGTCCGTGCCTGGACCTCGGCGAAGAAGGCCTCGACGTACTCTTGCACCAGTTGGTAGAGCACACCCTCTTCCGGGCGGCGACGCTGGTAGTGGAGCGGACGTGGCGCAACTGACTGGGCCGCTTCCGCCATCCGCTCCTCCGGCAGTGGACCCTCCCAACCCTGCCGGCGGCAGTCTGTCTCCGGGTTCCTGGCTTACCATAAGCGATGGTGTGGCCGCGCTCTCTGCCGACAAACATCATCGACTTGCTGAGCAGGTATGACGAGGTTCTGATATATGCCCCGAACTGGAAGCAGCTCCAGGAGGAGCGCCCAGCAGTTCTCCCAGCAAAAAGCGGACAGCTCGCCGGAAGGCCGATGCCCGGAAGGACCGGTGTGGGTCGAAACCGCGCACCGGGCAGTACTTATGCTCTTGTTAGGAAACCTCAACAAATCCCATGATATCGATGCCCAAACCGAAGAGCTCACAAAAACCGAACCGATAGGTTATTGTGAGGGTCTGCTCTCACCGCGGCTTGATCGTCGCAGTCCTGACGCGAAACGAGCACTGCCCACCGCACGTGCATGTCGGCACTCCAGACTGGGACGCCCGCATTGAGTTCAGCTTTTGGAATGGTGGAGTCAGGCTGTGGGACGTCACTCCGGCCAAAGACGCACCAGGGCTCGCACTGTTAGAGGAGCTGCGGCAGGTGGTGAAAGCTGAGGCGAATCTGCGACGGGCACGGACATTGTGGTGGCAGAGTCGCCAAACACTTTGCCTGGATAACCAAGCATGGGACCCGGCGACGTCGGAGGTGGTGAGTCCCAGATCGGGGCGCCACGGGGCAGTCGCCATCGTTGGTAGCGTTTTTGACGCGGTGGCATACCGCACCTTCTTGCAACTGCACGGACAGCAAGACATGTTGGAGATCGTGCTATGAGCGTGGTGATTCCAAAGCAGCCTGTCGATGAGCAAGTCACCGTAGCGGTGATGGAGCAGGCTGTCGCGCGCGGTGCTGAGCGGCGTCGGCAATCCTTGCATGCCGCCG
>CAIPBT010000089.1 GCA_903863375.1 uncultured Ferrovum sp. | reverse complement strand
TCAGAGTCCTCCTGTGTCACACACCAGACAGCTGACGGCGTACGTGCTCTGCACCACCGACACCGCATTGGCATTGCCGCCATAGCCAATCGCGGTGACTTGATACAGCCTGCCCTGCTGGTTGGCGCTGGTGCCCAGATAGGCCACATAGAGTTGCGGTGTGGCGAAGTAATTGCCGGCCCCACCACTGGTGGAGACGTTCAGTGCGCTGGCGCCATTCACGCTGGGTGGCACATAGGGCGCCCCGAAACTCGACCAGGACGAGGTGGTCAGGCTGGCCTGGCTCTGCAGGTTGGCGCACACCACCGGGGCGGACGAACTGCTGGCGCACTGCACACCGGTGCTCGCATTGTCGGCCTGGGTCAGCCACCACTCGCCGTACTGGAGGGCGGTCTGGGCGGCCTGGAACGAGTGCTGTTTTTCGCTGGTATTGCCCGCGATACGGGCCTCCAGACCCTGGGTGCGCATCATCGAGATGCCGAGCAGGGCGATCAGCAGCATCATCAGCAGGCTGACCACCAGGGCTGAGCCTGAGACGGATTGACCGAAGGCGTGGCGGGCAGGCCGGCAGACCGGAACAGGAAGGGCGGGAGTCATAGCTGGTTGAGCACCGGAATCACCTGCGTGATGGCAGGCAGGGTGGCGGGCTGGCCGGGTTGGCCGGCGAGCGGGTTTTGCAGGGTGATGCTGAGCCGCACCGAATAGACATTGGTCCAGTTGCTGGCGGTCATGGCAGAGGCACTGCGGTAGGAATCCATCCAGCCCGACCCGGTGCTGTCGATGCCGTACTGAACCTTGAAATTGTTCACGCCGGTGGCCAGCGGCTGGCTGGCCCCCCCATTCACGCTGCAATTGAGCACGCCGTTGGCGTCCACGCTGAAGCTGTTCACCATCACCAGGGCGCTGCCGGTGGTGTTGGTCTTGCCGCTGCAATCCATCACGCCATCCGTTGTGCTGGCCTGGTAGCGCACCACCAGGGTGTCGCCCGGGGCGGCCCCGCCGGTGGTGCCGCTCAGGCTCTGGCCAGCGGTGGCGAACTGGCCGTTCACCACCCCCAGCACATTGGCCTGGGTGGTGCCCTGGGGATTCGGAAAATAGCCGGCGTTCTGGATGGTGTCGGTCAGCCGGGTCAGCAGCAGCCGCTCATCCTCCTGGAACTGCTCCATCTGCGACTGGGCGGCACTGGTCACGCGAGTGTTGGCCAGCATGCTCAGCATGCCCGCCGACAGGGCCATGGTGATCGCGAGGGCGACCATCAGTTCGATCAGACTGAAGCCCCGCACGGAAACGGGTTGGCGGGCAAGGGCCGGGTGGCAGCTGGTCGGCGACCCGCCGGGGCGCGCGCGCGCGCCAGATTGCCCCCCGACCCGAGCCAATCCGGTGGATCTGGTCATGGCATCACCAGCAGCTGATATTTGAATACCGTTGGCGTGGTGCCGGCCTGGGTGGTGGCGCTGGCCGAGATGGCCTTTTCGGTCCAGTCGACCTCGATCGTGCAGGTCACCGGATTGAGGTTGGTGGCCGCGGCGCAGGAAATGTTGGCACCACTGGTCGGGGTGATGTTGGCAAGACTGGTCAGCCATTGCTGCACATCGTAGGCCGCCAGTTGCACGGGTGTGCAGGTGGTGGTGGTGCAGTTGGTCGCGGGCGAGGAGAGGGTGCTGTCCAGGGTGGTGGTGCCGGCCGCAAAGCTGCTCACGACCGTTGGGACGGCACTTGAGCTCCAGTATTTTTCGTTCGCCCGCATGGCGGCACCGAGCGAGGCCGCCTGCAGGGCAATCATCGACCGGGTGGCTGAATTATGCGTCGCGCCGATCGACAGGGCCTGCAGCTTGGCAGTGCCGAACATGGCAATGCCCACTACCACCAGCGCGACCAGTACCTCGATCATGCCGAAGCCGGCGCCCGGCAGGATCGACCGGCCAGACTGCGCGTGGCCTGTCATGTGCAGTTGCCGATGCCGGCGGTTTCGACGCTGGCCCGGCCAGAGGGCGTCAGGGCGAGGCAGCGGGTTGCGCCGCTTCCGGTGTTCGGCGCGTGCAAGGTCAGGGTGACCGGGTTGGCAGGCAATGCCGAAATGGCACCCTGCCGGTTGAACGTCACCACCGAGACATTGTTGTCGGCCAGGAATGTGACGGTACCCGGGTTCTGCGCCTGCCAGCGCAGGATGGTGTCGCTGGCCGTCACGATGCCACTGCCGTTGCTGTCGTAAAATACTAGCCAGCCGCCTTGCCAGGCTGTGCTGTTGGCAAGACACGAGGCACCATCCGTGCTGGGACAGACCGAGACCGCTTGGCCACGTTTGATCGCCTCCGAGCGCGCGAACTGCAGGTCACGCGCCAGCCCATTGGCTTCATTCAGGATGCGGTAGCTAGCCGCCGAACTGCTGAACGAGGGCACGGCGGCGGTCAGGATGATAGCGGCAACCCCCATCGCTACCAGCAGTTCTACCAGGGTGAAACCATGCCGTTGGCGGGCAGGGCCTGAACCCTGTGGAAAGATGTGCTGCGGTCGGGCCCGGGGCGCCGGCGGGGGGAAAATGGCGATCATGAGGAAGCCTCGCAGCAGCCTTTGTGAACTTTGATTTCGTTAAAACTAAGTTATCATATTCATTTAGATACGTAGCACAGGTCAAGTAATTTGGCATAATTTGCGGGTGATTTTCCCGCGCGGTTTGGCAAAACGTCAGCGGTCTCCGGCAGAGTTCGGCACCCCGGCCGGGGTCAGGTGCCATTCCAGCAGTCCGACAAAGCCATCGGGCACCGCCACCAGCAGGCGCCGCTGACTGACCTGCACCACCGACCCTGGGGTATGGTCATGCGGTTCCCGCCATCCGGTTGCCCGCCGGACATAGATGGTCACCCCGTTGACCGTTGCCACGCACTCGATCGGTCCAAAGGCACGGACCTTGCGCAGCACGGCAGACACGGATTGTTGCCAGTCGAGTACTCGGTCGGCATCTGTCCAGTGCGCCCGCCAGTGGCCGTCACCTTCGGCCTGGGGCGTGGCCGTTGACCAGAGTCGGTCAAATTCTGCGGCGACCGTGGTGGCCAGGTGTCGGGTATGCCATTGCAGTTTCAGGTCGAGGCTTTCGTGGCATTCGTCTTCGGCCAGGGCAAAGCGGCGTTGCGCAAGGATCGCTCCTGCGTCGAAGCGGTGTTCGATCTGGTGGCAGCTGACGCCCCAGTCGGCATGCTGTTCCAGGATGGCTGGCACGATGGGATAGGCACCTCGGCCGACGGGCAAGGCGGATGGATGAAAGTTGACGGCATGCGCCAGGTGCGACCGCCACGCCGGCACACGCCAGCTGTAACTGGCGACAATCAGCGTGGTGCAGCCGAGTTGCGCCAAGGCAGCCAGGTCCTGATCGCGCATCGGCGAGATCTGCGCCTCGAGGCCACGTGCCAGGGCCCGCTCCAGGGTGGCCTGGTTGTGATGCAGGCGATGGTCGACCGGACACGTGAACAGCTTGACCGGCTGCCATCCCTGTTCCTCGAAGGCTTCCCAGACGGGCAGATAGCGGTCACTGGTTGCGATGGCAAATTTCATGGTGGAACTCCCGCGTTGACCGTTTCAGCGCTGCTGAAAGCGCCCTTGCAGGCCGACCCACGCAGCGGCCTGTCGATTGAGCCAGGCCTGCGCAGTGTCGTCGTGGCGCATCACAGCATCCAGAAACGCCGTGGTCACGACGCGCACCAGCAGGGTGTCGGTGGCGCGCTCGGTAGCCCCCAGCACACTGGCACCGCCGCCGTTTCGCGGGTCAAGGGCGCGCAGCCCGCCCTGGCCATTCCGGCCATTCGTTTCAGCACCGCCGCGGCTGCCCGATCCGCCCGGTCCACCGGCGCCGCCGCGGCCACTGCTACGGCCTCCCGGACCACCCGGAGCCCCGGGGCCAGCGGGCGATGTGTCGCCGATGGGACGCGTCGCCGATGCTGGATTGCCGGCATCGTCCGCGGCGTCGGCAGAGCCGCGCCGGCCATCGGTCGCTTCCTCTCCGCCTGCCAGCTGGCCATGCATCAGGTCGGTCAGCCAGAGCAGGGCAGCCCGGCCTGGCGCCAGATTGCGGAAGGGCGCCTGCCGCACGGTCGCCGAGGTCACCACCCGCCAAGGATCGAGGTCAAGATCACCGCTGATGGACAGCACTGGCGCCTGCACGGTCTGGTAGCGCACCTGGAAGGATTGGCCGCTGAAATCTGCGTGGGGGCTCAGCAGCACCACGACTGCTGGATGCAGTCCGGTCTCGGTCCAATCCTTGAACGGTCGCTCCCCCGCGGCCAGCAGCGCGGTCTGGGCGCCGAGATCAAAGCCGAGAATGCCCAGATGCTGCCAGTCAAGGGACGCCAGCCAGGGCATTTGGCCGGCGAGAGGGTTGCGCATGCTGGCGTTGGCGCCGGCAATGTCAGACCGGGGCTCGCCAGACTGCATCTGGCCGGCGCCGTCACGCAAGTGCGCCACCAATGCGGCCAGTGCGCGCACCCGCTGGCGGCCGACGCTGGGGCTGAAGCGGCTGTGCGCAAACGACACCGCCAGATCGCGATCTTTCGGATCGACTGGCAAGCGTTCGCCATCTTCGGGTAACAGTTGTACCGCAACCACGGCGTAGCCGGCGCGGGCCCAAGCCTCGCGCCAGAGTACGCCGCTACCGGCGCTCTGTCCCAGACCCGGCAGATAGATCAGCACGGGCGTTTCGGCGTGCAGGGTTGCCGGCAGCGTCCAGTGCAGCGCGAGGCCGCCGTCGGCCTCGTTCATGGTCACCGCAACGTGGCGGATCGGCACCCGGGTTGCTGTCAGGTAGCCCTGCGCCTCGCGTTGCAGCAGCACCGTGCTGTCTGGCGCTGGCGGTGTCTGCCGGCAGGCCGAGGTCAGCGCGATCAGCACGGCACAGGCAAGCAGACGCAGATTGAGGCAGGCGAAGAGAGGGCGCATGCGGGATTAAAGCAGATTCTGCCAGTGCCCTGTCTGGTGCCGTCGGGCTGGCTTGTAAGAACCTGTTACCGCTAGAGTGGCGGGGCTATCCAACGGCGAGACGGACATGAAACCAGAACCCTTTACCGTGTTGTTCGTCTGCATGGGCAACATCTGCCGGAGTCCTACCGCCCATGGGGTTTTCCGCCATCAGGTGGCGGCTGCCGGCCTGTCGTCACAGGTGGTGATCGATTCGGCGGGAACCCATGGCTATCATCCGGGCGAGCCGCCGGATCCGCGGTCGCAGCGTGCCGCACGCAGCCGGGATTACGACTTGGCCGACCTGCGCGCCCGGCAGGTGCACGCTGCCGATTTCAGCGAGGCCGATCTGATCCTGGCCATGGATTGGGACAATCTGGCCCTGCTCGAACAGCGCTGCCCACCGGAGCAGCGCCATAAGCTGCGACGGCTGGCGGAGTTTTGCCGGCATCACGCGGTCGAGGTCATTCCAGACCCCTACGAACAGGGGCTAGAGGGCTTCGAGCGGGTACTCGACCTGGTCGAAGATGCGTGTGCCGGCCTGCTCGCCCACGTGCGCGGGCGTCTCGCAATCAAGCCTGCACGTTGATCGCGTTGCCGACTGGGCCCTGATTAGCGAAATTGCTCTGCAGGTCGCCCAGGAAGGCGGCCAGGTTGGCGGTTCCGGTATTGCCGCCCAGCGCGGTCACCAAGGTGTTGAAACTGGATTGCAGGGCCGCCAGCGGGTCGGTGGCGGATGCCGTCGCCGGCTGCCCGCTGGCGCTGGAGTTTGCGCTGGAGCTGGCGGCGATGGTGCTGGAAGCGGCGCCGGCACCGGTCACGGAACCCGCGCCGCTGACCGCACCGGCGCTGGCATTCGGGGTGCCGCTGTTGCCCCCTTGGAGTTGTGCGATCAACTGGTTCATTGCCGCTGCCGGTCCGCCGTTGCCGAACGCCGCAATGCCACTCCGACCAGACCGACCACGTGAGCCATCCTGATCGCCATCGCTGTCACCACCCGATTGGCTGCCCGCAGTCCCACTGGCATTGGCACCGCCCTGCGCCTGGAGGGCAGCCATCAGGTTCTGCAGGAAGCCGGCGACGGCGGCCCCGGGATCACTGCCCGTTGCGGTGCTGTTGCCGGCGCTGCTGTTGCTGCCCGTGACGCTGGCCACTCCGGTCGACGCCGGAGCGGCCGCGCTGGTGGCGCTGGCACCGGCGGGGCTGCTGCTGGCCGTCACGCCGGCGGTCGACGTCGCACCGGCAGTGGTCGCTGAACCTGCGCTGCCACTGTCGCTGCCACCGCTGCCACTGCTTCCGGGCGTGCCCAGGCCCAGGGCGCTGAGCGCCGCGGTGATCGCCGCATTCAGGGGGCTGGTCTGGCTGGTGCTGCCACTGGCCGAGGCGGTGCTGTCACTGCTGCTGTGGTGCCCGCCGTGACCATGGTGTCCATGATGCGTCCGTGTCGTGGACGTGGTGCTCGTCTGATTGGCGGAACCCGCCTGATTCAGGGTGGGAACGTTGCTCAGGTTGACGTTGATGGCCATGGTGGCGGTACTCCGCAGGAGAGGGCGTGAACGAATGTGACAACAGGCTTAACGGCAGGACGCCATGACGGCCACAGGGGGCTGTGGGTAAAAGCGCGTAAAACGCGGTGTCGAGGAGGGCGGGTCGACCACTGGAGTAGACTGTGAGTCCATTTTTGCAAGCGTTCGCCGGAGTTGTGATGAAGAAAACCGATCTTGAATTGCTCAAGGGCAAGAAGCTGGACATCCGCCGCAGTCAGGAGCCTGGGCAGGGCCAACGACAGCCGGGTGCCGTGGGCAACCGGGCGGTGCAGCCCTCGGGGGGGCTGATGGCCCGCCTGCTCGGCAAGGCCGGCGTGCTGGATGTTTCAGCGGCGCAGACGCTGGGCCCGTCTGATCCGAAAGAGGGATGACGGCCATTGCCGGGCATCCGCAAAAAAGTGCTTAACCCCTACATCAGGTTGTGTATGTGATAGACAAAACGGTTACAATTTGATGGTTCGATAAGTAAAATTAATCGTCCTTCAGGTTTGAGCGTGGCGATCAAAAGATCGTCGCCTCCCTTCATTTCCGGCATCGCATGCCGTCATGGGGGAACCAAGCTGACAAGGGACGTTCGCAAGCAGCAGGGGCGCGCCGTGCGCCGACCGATGGCCGGTATAGAAGCCAGTCAACACACAGGAGTTTCCGATCTTGGAAATGAATCGCCGTCAGTTCTTCAAGACCTGCTCTGCAGGGCTGGGGGGCTCGAGCCTGGTGATGCTCGGATTTTCGCCGCTTGCGGCGCAGGCCGAGACGCGCCAGTTCAAACTCGCGCGCACCACTGAAACCCGTAACACCTGTCCGTATTGCTCGGTCGGTTGCGGCATCATCATGCACAGTCTGGGCGACAAGGCGAAAAACGCCACGTCCGAGATCATCCACATCGAGGGTGATCCGGATCATCCGGTCAACCGCGGCACGCTGTGCCCGAAAGGGGCCGGCCTGCTCGACTTCGTCAAGAGCCCGTCGCGCCTGAAGTTCCCGGAAGTGCGCGAAGCCGGCTCGAACGAGTGGAAGCGCATCTCCTGGGATGAGGCGCTGGATCGCGTGGCCAAGCACATGAAGGCCGACCGCGATGCCAACTTCACGGCCAAGAACGCCAAGGGCGACACCGTCAATCGGTGGATCACCACCGGCATGCTGGCGGCCTCGGCATCATCGAACGAGGCGGGCTACCTCACCGGCAAGGTGATGCGTAGTCTCGGCATGCTGGTGTTCGACAACCAGGCTCGCGTTTGACACGCTCCCACGGTGGCCGGTCTGGCCCCGACGTTTGGACGCGGTGCAATGACGAACCATTGGGTCGACATCAAGAATGCCGATGTCATCCTGATCATGGGCGGCAATGCCGCTGAAGCCCACCCCTGCGGTTTCAAATGGGTGACGGAAGCCAAGGCGCATCGCAAGGCACGCCTGATGGTGGTCGACCCCCGTTTCACGCGCTCGGCGGCGATGGCCGACCTGTATGCGCCGATCCGGGTCGGTTCGGACATCGCCTTTCTGGGTGGTGTGATCAACTATCTGATCAGCCACGACAAGCTGCAGATGGAGTACATCAAGGCCCACACCAACGCTCCGTTCATCGTGGGCGAGGGCTACAGCCTGAAGGACGGCATCTTTAGCGGGTATGACGCGGAAAAGCGCAAGTACGACCCGGCCAGTTGGGGCTACGAGCTCGATAAGGACGGTTTCGCCAAGGTGGACCCCACCCTGGAAAATCCACGTTGTGTTTTCCAGATTCTGAAGCAGCACTACGCCCGCTACACGCCGGAGCTGGTCAGCAAGATCTGCGGCACACCGGTCGACACCTTCAAGAAGGTGTGTGAACTGGCCGCGTCGACGGCGACGCCGACGCGCAACATGACCATCATGTATGCGCTGGGCTGGACGCACCACTCGCAGGGATCGGAGATCATCCGTACGGGTGCCATCCTGCAGCTGCTGCTGGGCAACATCGGTGTGGCTGGTGGCGGTATGAACGCGCTGCGCGGTCACTCCAACATCCAGGGTCTGACCGACCTTGGCCTGCTGTCGACGTCGT
Source organism: uncultured Ferrovum sp. (assembly GCA_903863375.1). GTDB lineage: Bacteria > Pseudomonadota > Gammaproteobacteria > Burkholderiales > Ferrovaceae > CAIVHB01. Next base: position 8,149 of record CAIPBT010000089.1, on the reverse strand, counting down.
TGCCGGGTTACCTGCAGTTGCCGAAAGACAGCGACGTCAAGTACGACGACTACATGACCCGGCTGACGCCGAAACCCTTGCGGCCGAACTCGACCAACTACTGGGGCAATTACCCGAAGTTCCACGTCAGCCTGATGAAGGCATGGTACGGCAAGGCTGCCACCAAGGAAAACAACTGGGCGTTTGATTACCTGCCGCGCTACGACAGCGGCTACGACATCATCAAGACCTTTGATCTGATGTACGACGGCAAGATCAACGGCTACATCTGCCAGGGTTTCAACCCACTCAGTTCCTTCCCGGACACGCACAAGATCTCGGCGGCGCTGCAGAAGCTGAAGTTCCTGGTGATCATCGACCCGCTAGCCACCGAAACTTCGAACTTCTGGCAAAACCACGGTGAACACAACGACGTCAAGACGGAAGACATCAAGACCGAGGTGTTCCGTCTGCCGTCGACCTGCTTTGCCGAGGAAGAGGGATCGCTGACCAACTCCAGCCGCTGGCTGCAGTGGCACTACAAGGGGGCCGAGCCGCCGGGTGAGGCGAAGGGCGATCCGGAGATCATCGGAGAGCTGTTCACGCGCATCCGTGCGCTGTACGCCAAGGAAGGCGGGGTGTTTCCGGAGCCGATCCGTGACCTGACCTGGACCTACAAGATCCCGACGTCGCCGTCGCCGGAAGAACTGGCCCAGGAGTACAACGGCCGGGCCTTGGATGACATCGTCGACCCCAAGAAGAAGGACACCATCCTGGCCAAGAAGGGCGAGTTGCTGGGTACCTTCGCCCATCTGCGCGATGACGGCACCACGTCGGCCGGTTGCTGGGTCTATACCGGCGCCTACACGGAGAAGGGCAACATGATGGCCCGCCGCGACAACTCGGATCCGTATGGTCTGGGGCAAACCCTGAACTGGGCCTTCGCCTGGCCGGTGAACCGTCGCGTGTTGTACAACCGGGCCAGTTCGGATGCGGCCGGCAAGCCGTGGGATCCGAAGCGCAAGCTAGTGTTCTGGAACGGCGAGAAAAACGTCGGTTCGGACGTGCCCGATTATCGTCCGGATGCGGCACCGGAGGAGGGCGTGGGTGCCTTCATCCTGACCGCGGAAGGCGTGGCGCGACTGTTTGCGCCGACTGGCATGGCCGAAGGTCCGCTGCCGGAGCACTACGAGCCGTTCGAGTCGCCGCTGAAGGTCAACCACCTGAACCCGGGACACGCTGATGCGTTCAACAATCCGGCCGCGCGCATGTTCAAGAAAGACCGCGCCAAGCTGGGCAAGCCCGAGCAGTTCCCCTATGCGGCGACCAGCTACGGCATGACTGAGCACTTCCATGGCTGGACCAAGCATCTGAAGGGTAACGCCATCATCCAGCCAGAGCAGTTCGTCGAAGTGGGAGACGAATTGGCCAAGGAGAAGGGCATCGCCAACGGGGATCGCGTCAAGGTCAGTTCGGCCCGGGGTCATATCGAGGCCGTGGCCGTGGTTACCAAGCGTCTGCGGGCACTGGATTGCGGCGACACCAAGGTGCACCAGATCGGCCTGCCAAACCATTGGGGCTTCATGGGCTTGGCCAAGAAGGGATTCTCGGTGAACACCCTGAGTCCCAGCGTGGGCGATGCCAACACCCAGACGCCGGAATACAAGGCGTTCACCGTCAACATCGAGAAGGCGTAATCCCATGTCCTCATTGCAAAGTCTGGATATCAAGCGCCGCTCGGCCACCACCCTGCCATCCACCCAGGCCCGTGAAACCCTGGAAGTGGCCAAGCTGATCGATGTCTCGAAATGCATCGGCTGCAAGGCCTGTCAGGTGGCGTGCAGCGAGTGGAACGACATTCGCGGCGACATCGGCACCAACGTGGGTGTCTACGACAACCCGGCCGACCTGGGTCCCAAGACCTGGACGGTGATGCGGTACTCCGAAGTCGAGGAGAAGAAGGGCGAGGAAATGGCCTTCGAGTGGCTGATCCGTAAGGATGGCTGCATGCACTGTGCCGAGCCGGGTTGCCTGAAGGCCTGCCCGTCGCCCGGTGCTATCTTGCAGTACTCGAACGGCATCGTCGACTTCATTGAAGAGAACTGCATCGGCTGCGGGTACTGCGTAGCGGGCTGCCCGTTCAACGTGCCGCGCATCTCCAAGCAAGACAGCAAGGCCTACAAGTGCACGCTGTGTTCCGACCGCGTGGCGGTGGGTCTGGAACCGGCCTGCGTGAAGACCTGCCCGACCGGCGCGATCACCTTCGGTTCGAAAGAAGACATGATCGACCACGCCGCCGAGCGTGTGGTGGACCTGAAGGAACGGGGCTATGCCAACGCCGGCCTGTACAACCCGGCCGGGGTGGGTGGCACGCACGTGATGTACGTGCTGAAGCACGCCGACAAGCCGGAGATCTATCACGGCCTGCCGAAGGACCCGCAGATCAGTGCCACCGTGGGCCTGTGGAAGGGCGTGATGAAGCCGCTGGCGATGCTGGCGATGGGCCTGACCGCCCTGACCGGCTTCTTCCATTACGTCAAGGTTGGTCCCAATGATGCGGAAGCGCATCCGGATGAGCCGGAAGATGGCAACGGTCCGCACGTGATCCGTTCGTCGGGCCCCGGCCAGATGGAAGGCAAGGGCAACGTCAACCCGGGAGAACAGGCATGAAACCATTGATCCAGCGTTACTCCGACAGTGACCGCATCAATCACTGGATCGTGGCGATTGCCTTTGTCCTGGCCGGCCTGTCCGGTCTGGCGATGTTCCATCCGGCGTTCTTTTCGCTGACCGGCCTGTTTGGCGGTGGCGCCTGGACGCGTACGCTGCATCCGTACATCGGCATCGTGATGTTCACGGCGTTCGTGTCGATGGCCAAGCGGTTCTGGAAGCACAACGTGATGGTGCCGGTCGACTACGAGTGGCTGAAGCTGCTGCCAGACGTGCTTACCAACCGGGAAGACCGGCTGCCCAAGATCGGCAAATACAACGCCGGCCAGAAGCTGCTGTTCTGGATGCTGGTGGTCGCCCTGCCGACGCTGTTTGTCACAGGGTTGATCTTCTGGCGTGCCTGGTTCGCGGAATACTTCCCGATTCCCGTGATCCGTCTGGCGGCACTGCTGCACGCTGTCGCTGCGGCCACCCTGATCACCGGCATTCTGGTGCACATCTATGCTGCGATCTGGATCAAGTGGACCGTGGGTGCCATGATCCGTGGCTCGGTCACGCACAAGTGGGCGAAGGCGCATCATCCGCTGTGGTACCGCGAAGTGACGGGGCAGCCCGCCACGCCGCCGGGGCAGGAATGAGCGACGATACCGGCGCCCGGCCAGCGACCGAGCGCATGCTGCTCGACCCCGAGGAAATCGTAGCCCGTCAGGCCTATGACATTCCCCGGGTCCGGCTGCCCGGTCGGGACACGGTGTTCCGGCCGCGGGCCGCGCGGCTGCGCACCTTGGCCGAGACCAGCACCATCGGCGATTACCTGCGCTTTGTCGCGACCATCGCCGATGCCCAGCAGCAACAGCTGGACTCGTACCCGGCGCTGCCCTTGCCGCCTGTCGAGCGCATGGAGCAGAACCGCAAGTTCGGCATGCCGCCGTTGAATGCCGTGTCGCTGCAACGGGCGCCTGCATGGCGCACGATCCTGCGTTCGCTGCTGACGACCGTGTTGCACAGCGAGCTGCCGGCGCCGCTGCGCGTTACGCTCGAGCAGTTTGCCACCCAGGTTGACGACTATTTCGAAGCACAGGCCAGCAAGTTGCTGTCGGCCAACCTGCAGGGCCTGAACGTGGCGGTGGCACCGCTGCTGGCTGCCGCGCTGCAGGTTTACTTTGTCGGCATGGCCAGCCAGTTCACGCTGGAAGACGTGCCGGCCCTGGGTGAGGCCAGCCTTTGCCCTTGTTGTGGCAGTCGCTCCACGGCGAGCCTCGCGCGGATTGGGGCGCAGGAGGCAGGATACCGGTATCTCAGCTGTGCGCTCTGCGCGACGGAGTGGCACATGGTACGGGTCAAGTGCACCCAATGTCTCAGTACCAAGGACATTCATTATCAGAGCATCGATGATGGGCGTCCGGGCCGGGAACATGCCGTGAAGGCCGAGTGCTGCGATGCCTGCAACACGTACCTGAAAATCCTGTATCTCGACCGCGATCCGAACCTGGATGCCTGCGCGGATGATCTGGCCAGCGTGGCGCTGGATGTGCTGGTCGGGGAAACCGGCCGGCCCGGTTGCGGTGTGAACTACATGCTGGTGCAGGGAGAGACGGCAGCACCGTGATTGTCGGTACGGCAGGCCATATCGACCACGGCAAGACCACCCTGGTGCGGGCCCTGACCGGGGTGGAAACCGACCGGCTGCCCGAAGAAAAGGCACGTGGCATTTCGATCGAACTGGGATATGCGTATGTCCCGGCGCCCGATGGCCAGACCCTGGGCTTCATCGACGTGCCGGGCCACGAACGCTTCGTTCACACCATGCTGGCCGGGGCCAGCGGCATCGACCTGGGACTGCTGGTGGTGGCGGCCGACGATGGTGTGATGCCGCAGACCCTGGAGCATCTTGCTATCCTGGGTCTGCTCGGTATTCCCCGCCTGGTGGTGGCCCTGACTAAAGCCGATCGTGTCGATCCCGAACGGCTGCAGGCCGTGCAGCAGCAGGTAATGTCCCTGTTGCTGGCCAGCCCCTTCGCCGCGACCTTTGCTGCCGCCCCGATCCTGCCGGTGAGCGCGCCAACGGGATCTGGCGTGGATGCCCTGCGTGCAGCACTTCTGGCACCGGCCCCAGACCAGGCGACGCCCGTCGGCGCGGATCGTCATCAGCAGGGCTTCCGCCTGGCGGTGGATCGCAGCTTCGTGTTGGCGGGTCTTGGCACCGTGGTGACCGGAACGGTGTTTTCCGGCACGGTGCAGGTGGGCGATACGCTGACCATCGCGCCGCAGGGCCTTTCGGTGCGGGTCCGATCACTGCATGCCCAGAACGCGGTGGCAACGGTGGCTGGGGTCGGGTCGCGTTGCGCGCTGCAGGTGGTGGGCGTGCAAAAAGATCAGGTTAACCGGGGAGACTGGCTGGTGGCACCTGCCGCAGCCTGCCGTACACAACGCTTTGATGCCCGCTTGCACCTGCTGCCGGGCGAGGCGCGTGCGTTGCGGCATTGGACACCTGTCCATCTGCATCTGGGGGCTCACCACGCCATGGCACGGGTGGCGCTGCTGCAGGACGAGGGACTGGAACCCGGCGCATCGGCGTTGGTTCAGCTGGTGACAGAGCAACCACTAGCCTGCTGGCATGGTGACCGCTTTGTGGTGCGCGACCAGTCGGCCCAGCGCACGCTGGCGGGCGGTGTGGTGCTTGACCCGGCGGGATGGCCCCGGCAACGACGCAGCGCCGTGCGCCTCGCCATGCTGACCGCGCTCGAGCAGCCCTTGTTGAGCCAACGTCTCGCCGGGCTGCTCGCTCAGGCGCCGTCGGGCATTGTGCTGGAGGCCTGGCAGCAGGCGTTCAACCAGCCGCTCGCAGCCGCTCTGGCAGACCTGCCTGCGGTGCAGCAGGTGCAGCAGCGCGGCCAGACACTGGTCTTTGCGGCGGCCCGATGGCAGGAACTGGGGGACCAGCTGGAACAGGCCGTGAGCCAGTTTCATCGCGATTTTCCGGGAGAACTGGGCCCGTCGTCCGCCCGTCTCAAGCGCATCGCCTGTCCGGCCCTGTCAATCGAAGCCTTTGACGCCCGCCTGCAGGCATTGCTGGAGGTCGGCCGCCTCAACCGCAGCGGTGCCTGGGTTCACCTGCCACAGCACCGCATCCAGCTCTCGGCAGCCGAGGAGCGCCTGGCGGCGCAGTTGTTGCCGCTGCTGGAGGCCGGGCGTTTTGACCCGCCGTGGGTGCGAACCCTGGCCGGCGAGACCGGGCAGCCGGAAGCCCAGGTCCGGTCCCTGTTGCTGGCCTTGACGCGGCAGGGACTGCTGTATCAGGTGGTCAAGGACCTGTTTTTCAGCGCCGCCAACATTCATGCGCTGGCCGATCTGGCGCGACAGCTGGAAACCACGCATCAGACGGTGCGCGCGGCCGATTTCCGCGACGCCACCGGCCTGGGGCGCAAACGCGCGATTCAAATCCTGGAGTTTTTTGATCGTGTCGGGTATACCCGTCGGGTACGCGACGATCACCGCCTGCGCGGTGACAGCCTGTTCGCCATCCAGTAGCGGACGGCAGCAGACCGTACGCTGGCCCAGGATGGCATGGCCGGCGAGAACGTGATGTAAGAATGTTGCAACAACGGAGGGAAAGCGTCCCTGGTGGGGCGGCCGGGCTTCAAACCCGGTTGGGGGTGTCAGTCACTCCCGGGTGGGTTCGACTCCCACTTTCCTCCGCCCTGATCTTGCGCCTGCTGGCTCGGCTTGCTTCAACGCTCAATGACGCGTGTACTGGTAACACTCGTTCAGCATGCCCGCCCGCCGGGGATGCAGCTCGCCATCCTGATCCAGTTTCAATCCGCGAAAACCGAGTGCCTTGGCGATGCCGTCAAAGCGTCGCGGCAGGCGTTTGGACATGCGTGAAATGTAGAGCAACAGATGCCCGTTGTGATTCAGGCGGGTTTTGGCACGGGCGATCACTTCCACTGGATTGGGCACCACGCTGATCACGTGCACGGCAGTGATCACGTCCACCGGACCGATCTGTTCGAGTGCCCCGTCGGCATCCAGGCAGTGCACCTGCCAGCGGCCCTGCACCAGGTGCCGTTCACACTCCTTGCGGGCGATCGCGAGCGACTTGGGATCGATGTCGACAAAGTGGTAGGTGTGCAACTTCGGCAGGTGCTTGATGTATTCGCCGGTGCCACACCCGATGTCCAGCACGGTGCGTGGCGTTTCCATCCGGCGCAGGGTCTGGGTCAGGTGGCGGTAGCTGGACCGCTGCATCAGGGCCCAGGTGTAGGCATAAACTGGGCGCCAATACGCCCACATGTTCTTCGACTGGCTCATGTAATGTGAAACTCTGATGACAGGCGCTAGAGTAAGGGATTCTCGCTGTCGCGTCAGTTTCCTTGCAGGCAGGCTGGCACGCTCGCAAGCGCGCAGGCTAACAGGCTCACAGGCTTGCAGGCGCTGGCAGGCTGGGCCGCCTTGCCGCCTTGCCTCAAGCGGCCAGCCGCCATCACAGGCCGTCGAGCACCGCCCGCCGTTTGGCATCAAATTCTTCCTGGGTGATCAGACCCTTCTGGCGCAGCCGCTCCAGGGTGGTCAGGCGACGTTCTGCCGGGGGGCTACTGTCCTGCCCGGGGCTCTCGCCAGCTGGCGACGGGAGTGCGGTCGCGCGACGGCCGCCGGAGGCGCTGCTGACGGTGGGGGTGGTCGGAATGGCGGTACTGGCGGCGCTGGCGGGCGGCAGGGCCGCGGCCTGCACGCCGAGGTTCTCGAGGGGCACACCCAGCCAGTCAGCGCGGCTGCTGGTGACCGTTTGCCACAGGCTGCCACGCACGGCTTCGGCGGTTTTCAGGGCGGCCTGACGGCCCGGCTCGTCGAAGTGGCGCAAGGTGCCCTGCGCCTGCAGGGCGTCGCCAAAATTGACCCGCGTCATGCCAAGGATCAGGTTGAGACGGCCATCCGCCACGAACAGGCGGCCAGTGGTGACCGATTCGGTTTCGCTGAGTGACAGGGGCTTGTGGGTGCCACTGACGGCAAACACGATGTCTTCGCCTGGTCGGGCGTTGGCCAGCGCGGTTTTCAGCGGGCCGGCCAGTTCGTCCACTTCGCTGCGGGCGAACAACGGACGGTCACTGAAGCTGGCCTCCGGCCCGCCGAGCAGATCTTTCAGCAGGGTGCGCACCCGTTCCTCCTCCAGCAGCAGCGGTGCCGTGGTCAGCGCTCCGCTCTCGCTTGGCACCAGGCGCACATAGCTGAAGCGGCCGCGGTAAACCTCCTGCCCTGGGCCGGGGAAGGCGGGCAGGCGCGCATCGCCAGCGCGTGCAGTGGCCGCAGTGGCGGATGGCTTGGTGGCATCGTTCAGGTAGGCGCTGACTGACGATACCGAGCTGCATCCTGTCAGCAGGGTGAGGGTGGTTGCTGCCAGTCCGGCCGTGATGTTGATCCCCTGCCTGTTCCGCATGTTCTTGTGCATGACCATCCCTGTGGTTGAGCGGTCTGCCGTGTTTCTGACGGGGTGTCGGAGCAG
>CAIPBT010000088.1 GCA_903863375.1 uncultured Ferrovum sp. | reverse complement strand
TCAGGCCGACCAGCCGGATGGTGCCAATCGCCACATCCAGTGGCTGGGTATTGATCCGGACTTCCTGGCCTGCCAACGTTTCCCAGCCGAGGATCGGCTCGGCGGTTGCTGCATTCAGGATCTTCACGCCGGTCATGCTGCTGCTGCCTTCGATCAGGAAGGCAGGTTGGGCAAACGTGCCACTGGCGCGCAGGGTGCCGTCCAGCGCGAACTCGCCGGATGGAAACAGGATCGGCAGACGCACCGGCAACCAGGGCAGGACGTCGGGCAGATGCAGAGACGTCAGCACCAGGTGCAGGCGTCCGTCGAGCGGCGCGGCGCGCAGGCGGCCTTTCAGGCTGATCCGGCCACTCTGGTTCAACTCGCTGCTGAAGGCCAGGGTGGCGGCATCGCTTGAGCGGGTGGACAAGCCGTGCAGGGCCAACTGCAGGTTCTGCCAGCGCACCTCTGCAGGCTTGCGGTGGCTGAGGTCGCGCAGGTGACCAGAGAGCCTGTCGATCTGCAGGTCGCCCAAGCGCCCCTGCCAGCCCGCGATGCCGTCGGTCGGTGGGCCGGCGGCCGAGTCATGACCGATCGCTGCGGCAGGCGGCACCGGCACCGGCGCCGTCGCGGCGGGCGGCACATAGCCCGGGATGGCCTGCAGCAACTGGCGCAGCGTGCCTGAATCGAAACTGCCATCGGCTTGCCGCTGCAGGTCAAGCTGACCGTCGGCCAGGCGCACGCTGTCGATGGCGAAGGTCTTTGCGTCGAGGTCGATCTGCCCGCCGTGCGCCTGCAGGGTGGGCAGCTGGATCCGTCCCAGCAGTGCAAACCCGGTGCCGTCGAGGTCGGCCAGCGCGATGCGGTGTTGCGCACCCAGGGCGATATCGGCGTTGCGCAGCGACAGGCTGGCGATCTGGTTCTGGCCGGGGGCCTGCACCCCGCCGGCATTGAGCAGGCCTGCCCGGTAATGGGCTGTGGTCAGTTCGGCACGGGCATCCGCCAGGGTGACGGATGCTACGGCCAATCCTGAGGGCAGCGCGAGATCGGTCGCTACCAGGTTGTGCAGACTGTAGACCTGCCCGGTCAGATCCGCCGTCAATCCCTCGGCGCGCAACAGGGTGCCGTGGCCGTTGGCTGGCAGGGCAAGGTCACTGACCTGCAGTGCACCAACCTGCAGCTGACGGGTGGCCTGGCTGCCGGTCACCCCGGTCAGCCACGCCGCGCCACTGCCGGCGGCATATCCGGTCTGCAGGCTGCCCCAGGCAATCCGGTTGACCTGCAGCGATCCTTGCCGCGAATCGGCCTGCAGTCCCTCGATCCGGAAATCCCGCAGCCGCACCATCAGGTTGTCGCCGTCGCGCTTTCGTACCTCCAGCCGCGGCAGGTTGAACTGCAGGTGGTCGATGGCGGCAAAGGGCTGATGGTCGTTCACGCCCAGCAGCAGGTGAGCCTGCGCGCCAAACGCCGCACTGTCGACCCGAACGGGCAGGGCGCCCGCAAAGTAGGGTGCGCCCCGTTGTACATCCACGCGTTCGAGCGTCAGCTGGCCGTCCAGGATCGGTCCGGGCAGATGCAGCACGCCGTCCAGCCGGGCATGCTCCTGATGGTCACCCACCAGATCGACTTGCAGAGGAATGGCGCCGGCCTCTGGCCAGCGCAGCGCGCCCAGCCGCACGCTAGTCCGGGTGAGTGCCACATGCACCGGGGCACCGGTGGCGGCATCGTCCCAGGTGCCCCGCCCATCGGCAAAGTCCAGGCCGTCAATGCGCACACGCGTCAGCCCTGCCGGCGGTGCATGCCCCTCGTCGGTACGCTGGGCAGGACGGGCCGACTCGACCTTCTGCAGCAGGTGCACCCAGTCCAGGCTTCCGTCAGCGGCCCGGCTGGCGCGGGTCTGGAAGCCCTGCACGGTGAGTTGTCCCAGATGCAGGCTGCGGGCATCGAGGTCGAATTCGGTGACGGGAATGTCCAGGCGCTGCAGGGCCAGCAAGGGGGTGGGCGCACTGGCGTCTTCGCGGACATCCAGCTGGCGCAGGTCAAACCGACCGTTCAGCACCAGCTGGGGCAAAGCGCCGGCACGGGTGCGCACGTGTACATCCATGCGCGCATCGAACCGGCCGTCGCGCAGATGGATGCCGCCGGGGATCGGCACCAGGTCGACGTAGTCCGGCAGGCGCAGGTCCGCCACTTCAAAATGCGCGGCCAGTGCCTCGTCGCCACCCCGGGCCGCGGCACTGGCGTACAGCACCAGCAGGCGATCATCCAGCCGTCCGTAGAGCTGGGGTTCGACGGCACGGGCGGTGTCCTGTGGTCGGGTGGAAAACCAGGGCAAGGCCACTTCCAGTCCGGTCAGCGCATGCCGTCCACCGGTCCGGTGGTCGTCCCAGCGCAAGGTACCACCATGCAGCTGCAGGTCTTCCAGCACCAGCGCCGGCGAAGCGCCGGTACTGGGTTTTTTGAGGAACCGGTCGAACAGGTCCTGCACGCTGAGCGATCCATCCCTGCCACGCGCGAGGCGAATGGTTGGCTGTTGCAGGATCAGGTGACGGATATGCGGATAGCCGTGCCACAGACTGTCCGCCGCCAGTTGTACCTCCAGGGCCGCCAGCTCGGCGAACGGTGGGCCGGCAAGCCGGGGAGATTCGCCAACCTGCAGCCCCTCCAGCCTGACCTGCAGGTGCCAGGGGTCGATCGACATGGCCTGCAGCGTGACGGGACGGCCGATCACCTGGGAAACCAGATGCGCCCCCGGGCCGCGCGCCAGGGCCGGGATGCGCGTGAACAGCACGGCCAGGGTGGCCACCAGCGCCAGCAGCAGGACCAGGCCGAGCAGCAGGCCACGCAACACCAGGCGGCGCAGGGTAGACCGGGCAGCCGGAGCAGGGGAGGGGGCTGGCTGGGAAACGGGCGTCATGCTCGACATCAGTATCAGAAGGCTTGTCGTACGTGGCGGGGGCCGACAAACGCCTGCGATATCGTCGCGCAGACCGGTGGGTCAACGCCCCTGCAGGAAGGGTAGCACCCTCAGGTGTGCTTGTGCGCCCTCCACCCGCAGCTGGGCCTGGGCCCCAAAGGGCAGGGTCCATTTGGTGCGCACATGACCGAAAGGAAGGCCGGTCAGCACAGGACCCGCAAAGCGCATGCGCAGGGCGGCAATCACCGCCTTGAGCCGGTAATCGGCGATCGCGCCTGCTGGTGGTTCGCAGGCGGTGAAAGCGCCGAGCAAAATCACCTGCTGGCGAGCCAGCACACCGGCCAGGTCCAGCTGCAGCAGCATGCGTTCGATGCGGTAGGGAGCCTCGCCGATGTCCTCCAGGAACAGGATGCCCTGGTCGATCGCCGGCAGGTAGGGCGTGCCACAAAGATGCGCCAGCAGACAAAGGTTGCCGCCCCACAGGGTGCCCTGCCACTCGCCGTCCGGCACTGGCTGGTCGCTGGACCAGTCCGGATAGGTGTGGCCAGCCGCACCCTGCTGCAGGACCGGCCAGAAAACCCGGTCGTGGACCGGATCAGGAACCTCCGTCGCCAGGTCGCTGGTGGCCATGGGGCCGGCGATGCTGATCTGTCCGGTGCGCGCATACAGGCCGGCATGGAAGGCGGTGAAATCACTGAAACCGCAAAACAGCTTGCCACTGTTCGCGCAGGCGGCCCAGTCGATATGCGCGAGCAGGTGCGACAGGCCGAAGCCCCCGCGCGCCGCCAGCACCAGATCGATGGCCGGATCGTGCACTAGCGCATGCAGGTCCGCCAGCCGGCGGGCAGCGGTGCCGGCGCAATAGCCATCGCGTTCCAGACAACCCGGCATCACCCGTACCTGATGGCCCCGGGCTTCAAGGGTGTGGACTGACCGGGCGAGGGCAGCCGGATCAGCAATCCAGCCGGATGGCGCGCAGATGCCGATGGTGGCGCTGGCCGGCAGGGCGCGCGGCAGGGCCGGCACGGTCACGCCCGGCCTTCCTGCCGGGCGTGGAAGTCCTGCACGAAGGCGAGGAACTGGGCCTCCGGCATCGGCTTGCCCAGTGCATAGCCCTGGATCTTGGCGGCCCCCGTGGTCTGGATCAGTTCCCAGGTCTCGCGGTCCTCCACACCCTCGACCACCACCTCCAGGTGCAGGTCATGTGCCAGGTTGACCAGGTTTTTGACGAACAGGATGTCCTTGGGGCGACTGCGCATCTCACGGACAAACATCTGGTCGATCTTCAGTTCGTCGAAGGGCAGGTTGCGCAGCCAGACCAGCGATCCGTAACCGGTGCCGAAGTCGTCGATCGCCAGTTTGATGCCGGCGTCGCGCAGGCCCTGCAGTACGCTTTGGGCCGCAGCCATGTCGTCGCCGAACCGGATCATCGAGCCCTCGGTGATCTCGACGGTGAGCTGGGACGGCGGCACATCCAGCGTCCCGACGATGCCGCGCACGATCTGGGGCAGGTCTTCCTTCAGCAGGTTGGCGGGCAGGTTGACCGCCAGCCCCATGGTCAGCCCGGCCTCTTTCTGCCAGCTGTTCATGCGCATCGCCGCCTGGCGCAGCAGCATCTCGGAGAGATGATCGAGCTGGCCCATCAGGGCGGTGGTCATCAGGGTGATGTCCGGGCGACGCACTTCCACCGTGCCATCCGGACGCACCACTTCCCAGCGCAGCAGGGCCTCGGCACTTTCGATGCGGCCGGTACGCAGGTTGAGTTGTGGCTGGAAATACAGTTTGAGTTCGTTGTCGTGGATGTCGGCCGCCAGGGCGGCCACCATTTCGGCCTGCTCGACGGCGGTCTGGGCCAGCCGGGGCTCAAACACCAGGGTGTCGTCGGCGTGGATGCGCTTGGCCTCTTCCAGCGCGAGCTCGGCCTGATCCAGCAGCACCTGCGCCGACCGACCCAGGCTGGGCGCGGTCGACAGGCCGATCACCGGATTGGGCTGGATCAGCAACTGGTCCACGGTGACTGGCAGCTTCAGTGCCTCCAGCAGGTTGTGGGCCGCGATGTTGGCTACCGGTTCGGCCGGCAGCCCGGGCAGCAGGGCAAAAAACTGCAGGGGTCCGCTGCGTCCCAGATTGTCGGCATCGCGCTTGCGCACATTGCCGCGCAAGCGGCCGGCCATCTCGCGCATCAGGGTTTCGAGCACCGGGTTGCCGAGTCGGGTCAACCCTTCGATACCGGGACGGATTTCGATGCACAGCACGCCCAGCCGCTGTTCGCTCATGCCGGTGGCCAGCAAGGTGGTGAGCCGCTCGAAGATGCCATCGCGGTTCAGCAGTCCGGTGCTGCGGTCGCGCCGCGATGCGTCTTCCGCCCGGGTCCGGGCATCGGCCACCAGGGTGCGCGTGGCAGCCACGATGTCGTTCAGGGTGCGCGCGCGCACAGCGGCCGGCGTGGTGCGCTGGCTGCGCTCCTCGCACAGGCTGAGGAACAGGCCGATCAGGGTCATGGGCGCGCCCGGATCGCCGGTCAGTTCGGCCAAGGCCTGCAGCACCGGGATGGGGGGACAGGTGGTGGCCGGCGCCGTGGCAGGAGTTCCGGGCGGGGCATCGGCGCCCTCCCGGCCCAGATTCAGCAGATAACGGCGGCAGTCTTCCAGGACAGACGCCATCTGCGGCTGACGGGTGATGGCGGGGTACTGGTGCGGTAGGGACGCGATGACTTCACTGACTATCTGCTCGGACAGCGTAGGGTTGTAGGTCGACATTCAGCGGGCGGCAGCGAAAAAGAATTCCTCAGGGTCCAGGTAGATGCTGCCATCCGGCAGCTCTTGCCGGATGGTATAGGGCTTGTCGTCCGGTGTGCGCGGTTCTTTCAGCAGGTCGAGCACCACCGGATAGGCGAAGGGCTGCTTTTCGTGGTCGAGCACCAGCATGATCTCGGGCTTGAGACGCTGGGTGCGGTGCACCCGCACCACGATGCCGACTTCGCCGGTTTCCATTTCCAGCACCGTCCCCACGCCATAGGTGCCGATGGTGTGGAAGAAATCTTCCACCAGCTGCGCATCAAACTCGCTGCCCTTGCCCAGCCGCAGCTGGCGGAAGGCCTCCGACGGGGTCATGGCCGGGCGCCAGGGCCGGTCACTGAGCATGGCGCTGTAGGCATCGACGATCCGGGCCATCCGGGCACGCAGGTCAATCTCGTTGCCCTTCCAGCCATAGGGATAGCCGTTGCCGTCAAAGCGTTCGTGATGCTGGGCAATCACCTCCTTCACCGCCAGCTCGATACCCTGCGTGCTCAGGATCATGTCCACCGAGTGCATCACGTGCGCCTGCATGGCCAAAGCCTCGGTGCGCGATAGGGGCGCGCGCTTGTTGAGGATGGTTTCCTTGTCCTCGATGCGCACCTTGCCGACGTCCATCAGCAGGCCGACCAATCCCATCGTCTGCATACTGTCACGTGACAGCCCCTGGTCGCGCGCGAAACCCATCAGGCGCAGGGTGCAATCCTGCGCGTGTTTCAGGGCGTAGTCATCGATCTGGCGCACGCTGGACAGCAGCCGCAGCGCGTCGGGGCTGCGGTTCAGGCATTCCGCGATTTCCGACATCAGGCCGGTGGCTTCCTGCAGATCGAATTCACGACCGTTCTGGATGTTCTCGAACAGGGTTGGAACGATGTCGTGGAAGTGCTCGACCGTCTCCTTGGCCTGCCGCAGTACAGGACTGGCGTCGAAGGAGCGCTCGCGGGCGACGATCAGGATCTCGCCGCCCAAGTTGGCGCGGTCGGCGGTCTCGTCCAGCCCGGTGATGCTGCCCGGCTTGGGGCGACGGTAGCGACGGTGCTGCTGCAGGCTGACCGTCGGGGTATCGGCCGTCGCGACGTAGGCAGTGCGGGAGACCGGTCGAGGTTCGGCCGGCGTGGCGGTGCCTACCCCAGAACCGCTGTCCCGCCAGGCAGCGGCAGCACGCCGTGGATCGGCGACAGCAGCCGTCGGTTCGGCCATCGATACGGTGATGCGGTGATCGGCTGCTGTGGCAGGGCCGGCCGCCAGCGTCTCGCCGACGATGCGACCCAGGCTGCCAAGCAGCGACGGGGCGTTGGCGCCGGCTTCCGGGGCGCGGGGTGTGGCCGGTGCCGGGCCGTCCACCAGACTGATGGTCGCCCGCGCCGGACGGGGTCCGAACCGCGGGCCGGGCGGCAGCTGCATCGGTCCGTCTCGTTCCAGCAACAGCCGCACGCTGGCGGGATCGGACCGGCGCGTGTCAATGAACACGTGATTGCACAGCGTCTGCAGCACGTCGAGATCCGCCTGCTCTTCCAGCACAAAGCCCTCCAGCAGGAAGGGCGAGTCGATCCAGGGCCGGTCGAGTTCGGCGATGTACATTCCCGGCACCAAGGCCCTGGTGTCGAGCTGGACGAGATGAACCTGTTTCATGAAATAGGGGACCAGGTGGCCGGCCCGGTCACCACCGGTCCGGCCTTACTGCGGCTGACGACAAACCACTATAGCGGCGCTGGTGGCCGTCATCTTGAGGCATCTGGGCCCGCCAGCGTTAGCCGCTGGCGGTACGTCAGGTCAGGCTGCCACCCCCTGGTCGTGCGTCGAGCAGGCGGTCCGCCGGAGGGAGTTGTCCGGCAGGGTCCCGCTCAGGCGAACCAGCGCTGGCTTTGGGCGTCGACCGTTGCGAGCGCTGTCATGTTGATGATGCGCCGCACGGTGCAGGATGGCGTCAGGATGTGGGCTGGTGCTGCCACCCCCAGCAGGATCGGGCCGACCGTGATGCCATCGCCCATCACCTTGAGCAGGTTGAAGGCAATGTTGGCAGCATCCAGATTGGGCATCACCAGCAAGTTGGCAGCGCCTTTCAGGCGGCTGTCCGGCATGCTCACCTTGCGCAGTTCCTCCGACAGGGCGGCATCGCCATGCATCTCGCCATCCACCTCCAGTTGCGACGCGCGCCGGCGCAGCAGGTCGAGCGCTTCCCGCATCTTCAGGGCGGACGGGGTGTTGGCGGTGCCAAACGACGAGTGCGACAACAGGGCCACCTTCGGGGTGATGCCGAAACGGCGCACTTCTTCAGCCGCCAGCACGGCCAGTTCAGCGATTTCTTCGGCGGTCGGGTCCGGATTGACGTAGGTATCGCAGATGAATAGAGGGCCCCGCTCATTCAACAGCACATTCATGGCGGCCGCCTGATGCACGCCCTTGCGCAGGCCGAGCACATTGTGGATGTACCGCAGGTGCCGGTCATATTGCCCGATGGTGCCGCAGATCAGGCCATCGGCTTCGTGCCGTCGCACCATCAGGGCACCGATCAGGGTGGGCTTGCGCTGCACTTCCTGTTTGGCGAAGTCGGGCGAGACGCCCTTGCGCTCCATGATCTGGTGGTACATCGAGTAGTACTCCTTGAAGCGCGGATCGGAGTGCTCGTTGACCATCTCGAAATCGCGACCCAGCGCCAGCCGCAGCCCCATCTTCTCGACGCGGCGCTCGATCACCTCGGGACGGCCGACCAGGATTGGCCGGGCCAGTCCCTCGTCAACAATCACCTGCACCGCGCGCAGCACCTTTTCTTCCTCGCCTTCGGCGAACACGATACGGCGGGGCGATGCCTTGGCCTTGGTGAAGACCGGCTTCATCAACAGGCCCGACTGATAGACGAAGTGATTCAGCTTTTCGCGGTAAGCCTCCATGTCGGCGATCGGGTGGGTGGCCACGCCGCTGTCCATGGCAGCCTGGGCGACGGCTGGCGCGATCTTCACGATCAGGCGCGGGTCGAAAGGCTTCGGGATCAGGTAGTCGGCACCGAAGGCCAGTTCCTGGTCGCCATAGGCCATGGCCACCACATCGGACTGTTCCGCCTTGGCGAGGTCGGCAATCGCATGCACGCACGCCACCTTCATGGCCTCGTTGATGGTGGTGGCGCCAACATCCAGGGCGCCCCGGAAAATGAACGGGAAGCACAGCACGTTGTTCACCTGGTTCGGGTAGTCCGACCGCCCGGTGGCGATGATCGCGTCGCTGCGCACGGCACGCACGTCTTCCGGCAGGATTTCCGGATCCGGATTGGCGAGCGCCAGGATCAGCGGCCGGCTGGCCATCTTGGCCACCATCTCGCCCTTCAGAACGCCGCCCGCCGACAGGCCGAGGAACACGTCGGCCCCCTCGATCACCTCGCTGAGGGTGCGCGCCGGCGTGGCCTTGGCAAAGCGCGCCTTGTTCGGATCCATCAGCTCCGTGCGGCCCTCGTACACCACACCGGCCAGGTCGGTGACGTAGATGTTTTCCATGCGCACCCCGAGGGCCAGCAGCATGTCGAGGCACGCCAGGGCCGCGGCCCCGGCCCCGGACGTCACCAGCTTGACCTGGTCGATCGGCTTGCCGACCACACGCAACCCATTCATCACGGCGGCCCCGACGATGATGGCGGTGCCATGCTGGTCGTCGTGGAATACCGGAATCTTCATGCGTTCGCGCAGGCGGCGCTCGATCTCGAAGCACTCGGGTGCCTTGATGTCTTCCAGGTTGATGCCACCAAAGGTCGGCTCAAGCGAGGCGATGATCTCGACCAGCAGGTCGGTGTCTTTCGCGTTGAGTTCGATGTCGAACACATCGATGCCGGCGAACTTCTTGAACAGCACGCCTTTGCCTTCCATCACCGGCTTGGCGGCGAGCGGGCCAATCGCGCCCAGGCCGAGCACGGCGGTGCCGTTGGTGACCACCGCCACCAGGTTGCCGCGCGCCGTTAGGCTGCGCACTTCGGCGGGATCCGCCACGATGGCTTCGCAGGCGGCTGCTACCCCGGGTGAGTAGGCCAGCGCCAGATCGCGCTGGGTGGTCAGGGGCTTGGTCGGGGAAATTGCGACCTTGCCGGGTGTCGGAAGACGATGATAGGCAAGGGCGGCCTGGCGCAGTTCATCTTGCATGGGGGCGGGTTCCCGGCCCGCTTCAAGCGCACCGGTCATTGTTCAAAGGAGCGCTATGATAAGCTTTTGAGTTGTCTGCCGCGAGTGCGGCTTATCGTCTTCTTCAGGAACGCTTATCCATGTCGGGCAACACCTTCGGCACCTTGTTCACGCTGACTTCGTTCGGCGAAAGCCACGGGGCAGCCATCGGCTGCGTGGTGGATGGGTGCCCGCCGGGACTGCCGCTGACCGCTGCCCACATCCAGCATGACCTCGACCGACGCAAGCCGGGCACCAGCCGTCACGTCACGCAGCGGCGGGAGAGCGATACGGTCGAGATCCTGTCCGGGGTGTTCGAAGGGCGCACCACCGGGGCACCGATCGGTCTGCTGATCCGCAACGAAGACCAGCGCAGCAAGGATTACGGCAACATCGCCGACCGCTTCCGGCCGGGTCACGCCGACTACACCTATACGCACAAGTATGGCTTCCGTGATTATCGGGGCGGTGGTCGTTCGTCGGCGCGTGAGACCGCCGTGCGCGTGGCAGGTGGCGCGATTGCGCGGCGCTGGCTGTCGCACGCCCATGGGGTGTCGATTCGCGGTTACCTGTCGCAGCTTGGCCCGGTCAAGGTGCCCTTCGTGCGTTGGGACGATGTTGACCAGAATCCGTTCTTTGTGGCCGATGGCAGCCGGGTGGCCGAACTGGAAGCGTTCATGGACCGCCTGCGCAAGGATGGCGATTCGGTCGGAGCACGCATCGAGGTGGTGGCCAGCGGCGTTCCCCCTGGATGGGGCGAGCCGGTTTACGATCGACTGGACGCCGACATCGCGCACGCCCTGATGGGCATCAATGCCGTGAAGGGCGTGGAAATCGGGGATGGCTTCGCGGTGGTGGACCAGCGCGGCACCGTCCACGGCGACGAGATGACGCCGGCCGGGTTCCTGTCCAATCACGCCGGCGGTGTGCTGGGCGGCATCAGTACAGGCCAGCAGATTCATGCCGCACTGGCGATCAAGCCAACGTCCAGCATCCGGTTGCCGCGACACGCCATCGACATCCGCGGCAATGCCGTGCTGGTGGAAACCTTTGGCCGGCACGACCCGTGTGTCGGGATCCGGGCCACGCCGATTGCCGAGGCGATGCTGGCCCTGGTGCTGGCGGATCATGCCCTGCGACACCGCGCGCAAAATGCTGACGTGCGGGTCAGCACGCCGGTGATCGCGAGCGCGGCACCCGGTCATGCGCCTGTCGACCTGCTGCCGTTTACGCCCCTGCCCGTGCCGTCGGCGCAGGCAAACCCACAGGAAGCTGTTGCCGAGCCGCCCGGGCATGGCAAAATGCCAGATTGACCCTGCACGGAGCGCGCCTTCCCATGTCCGCCCAGACGCTATACGACAAACTGTGGCAATCGCACGTGGTGCGCAGTGAAACCGACGGTACGGCACTGCTCTACATCGATCGCCATCTGGTGCATGAGGTGACCAGCCCGCAGGCGTTTGAAGGTTTGCGTCTGCACAACCGGCCGCTCTGGCGCACCGGTTCGATCCTCGCGACGGCCGACCACAATGTGCCCACCCGGCCGGTGAAGGAGATTGCCGACCCCGTGTCGCGTCTGCAGGTCACCACCCTTGACCAGAACTGCGCTGCCAACGGCATCACCGAATTTGCCATGGGCGATCCACGCCAGGGCATCGTGCATGTGATCGGTCCGGAGCAGGGGGCCACGCTGCCCGGCATGACCGTGGTCTGCGGCGACTCGCACACCAGCACCCATGGCGCCTTCGCCGCGTTGGCCATGGGAATCGGCACCTCGGAAGTCGAGCATGTGATGGCCACCCAGTGCCTGATCAGCAAGAAGGCCAAGGCGATGCTGGTGCGTGTCGAGGGCGACCTGCGCCCCAGCGTGACGGCGAAGGATGTTGCCCTCGCCGTGATCGGCCATATCGGCACGGCGGGCGGTACCGGCTATGCCATCGAATTTGCGGGCAGTGCCATCCGGAGCCTGTCGATGGAAGGGCGCATGACCCTGTGCAACATGGCGATTGAGGCTGGCGCCCGCAACGGTATGGTGGCGGCAGACGAGACCACCTTTGCCTACCTGAAGGGGCGGCCGTATGCGCCGCGCGATACGGAATGGCAGGCGGCCCTGGCAGTGTGGAACACCCTGCACAGTGATGTGGGGGCCGTGTTCGATCGGGAGGTCGAGATCGACGCTGCAGGCATCGAACCCCTGGTCACCTGGGGTACCTCGCCGGAAATGGTGGCGAGCGTCTCCGGCCGCGTGCCGGATCCCGCCCAGGAGGCCGATCCCGTGCGTCGTCAGGGCATCGAAAAGGCCCTGGCGTACATGGGGCTGCAGGCCAACACGCCGATCACCGACATCCGCATCGACAAGGTGTTCATCGGTTCCTGCACCAATTCCCGGATCGAAGACCTGCGTGCCGCGGCGGACGTGGTGCGCGGCCGCCGGATTGCCGGCAACATCAAGCTGGCGTTGGTCGTGCCCGGTTCCGGACTGGTGAAAAGCCAGGCGGAACGTGAGGGCCTGCATCAGGTGTTCCTCGACGCGGGGTTTGAATGGCGCAACCCCGGTTGTTCGATGTGCCTCGGCATGAACGATGACCGCCTGTCGCCGGGTGAGCGCTGCGCCTCGACGTCCAACCGCAATTTCGAGGGGCGCCAGGGCGCCGGCGGCCGGACGCATCTGGTCAGCCCGCAGATGGCGGCCGCCGCGGCGCTGGCCGGTCATTTCGTCGACATCCGGTCACTTTGAGCCGCCGGCGTCAGCCGACGGTACGTATTGGCATCTTCCCCGGGGCGCTGACCCCGGATTTCCCATCATCAGGAGACGCATCATGAAACGCACCATCGCTTGCCTGTTCGCCTTTGTCGCCGTTGCCGCACTGTCGGCCTGCAACACCGTGTCGGGAATCGGCAAGGACGTCGAGAAGGGTGGCGAAGCCATCCAGCGCGCAGTCAACAAGTAAGCTCCGGGGCGCAGTTGCCCCCGGACGTTCCGGACGTTCCTCATGAAAAAATTTCAGGTCGTGGATGGCCTGGTGGCCCCGCTGGATCGCTCCAACGTGGACACCGATGCCATCATTCCCAAGCAGTTCCTCAAGTCGATCCAGCGTGCCGGTTTCGGTCCCAACCTGTTCGACGCCTGGCGCTATCTCGACCAGGGTGAACCGGGTCAGGACCCCGCCAGCCGGCGTCCCAATCCCGATTTCGTGCTGAATCAGCCGCGCTATGCTGGCGCCTCGATCCTGCTGGCACGCGAGAATTTCGGTTGTGGCTCCAGCCGGGAACATGCCCCCTGGGCCCTTGAGGACTTCGGTTTCCGGGCTGTGCTGGCGCCGTCGTTTGCCGACATCTTCCACAACAACTGCTTCAAGAACGGCATGTTGCCGATCACCCTGCCCGAGGCCGTGATCGACTCCCTGTTCAGCCGGGTGGACGCCACCAGCGGATACCGGCTGCAGGTGGATCTGGCGGCGCAGGAAGTCCGCACCCCGGACGGCGAGGTCCACGGCTTCGCGATCGACCCGTTTCGCAAATACTGCATGCTGGAGGGACTGGACGACATCGGCCTGACCCTGCGCCACGCCGACGACATCCGTGCCTTCGAGGCGGCGCGTCAGGCTGCCCAGCCCTGGCTGTTTCATGGGGCCCGCCCATGATTCGCATCGCCGTATTGCCCGGGGATGGTATCGGTCCCGAAATCGTTGCCGAGGCGTTGAAGGTGCTGGAGGTGTTACGTGCAGAAGGCCTGGCGGTGGAAACCACCACCGGTCTGGTCGGCGGGGCGGCCGTGGATGCCCACGGCGATCCCCTGCCGGACACCACCCTGGCCTTGTGTCAGTCGTCGCAGGCGATCCTGTTCGGGGCGATCGGTGGGCCGCGCTACGACACGCTGCCGCGCGAGCAGCGGCCGGAACGCGGCCTGCTGCGCCTGCGCAAGGCGCTCGACCTGTTCGCGAACCTGCGGCCGGCCCAGGTCTTTCCGCAACTGGCGGCGGCCTCTGCGCTGAAGCCGGAAGTGGTGGCCGGGCTCGACATCCTGATCGTGCGTGAACTCACGGGCGACATCTACTTTGGCGAGCCGCGTGGCATCCGCATCGAACAGGGTCAGCGGGTGGGCTTCAACACCATGATCTACAGCGAAGCGGAAATCCGCCGGGTGGCGCACGTCGGCTTCCAGGCCGCGCGCCGCCGTCAGGGCCGGCTGTGTTCGGTCGACAAGATGAACGTGCTGGAATCCACCCAGTTGTGGCGCGACGTGGTGACTGAAGTGCACGCCGAATATCCGGATGTGGCGCTCTCGCACATGCTGGTGGACAACGCCGCCATGCAGCTGGTCCGCAACCCGCGGCAGTTCGACGTGCTGCTCACCGGCAACATCTTTGGCGACATCCTGTCGGACGAGGCGTCGATGCTGACCGGGTCGATCGGCATGCTGCCGTCGGCGTCGCTGAACGCGGCCGGGCAGGGTCTGTATGAACCCATTCATGGCTCGGCACCAGACATCGCCGGCCGCGGTCTTGCCAATCCGCTGGCGCAGATCCTGTCGCTGGCCATGCTGTTCCGGCATTCGGTAGACCGGCCGGATCTGGCTGCCCGCATCGAACGCGCGGTCGAGCAGACCCTGGCCGCCGGCCTGCGCACGGCCGACATCGCCCTGCCGGGCGAGGCGGTGGTCAGCACCGTACAGATGGGGGATGCCGTGGTGCACGCCCTCGCACAAGGACACCCATGATGTTGAAAACAGGAATGATCGGATGGCGCGGCATGGTCGGTTCCGTGCTGATGCAGCGCATGACAGAAGAAGACGACTTTGCGCACGTGCGCCCCTACTTCTTCACCACCTCACAGGTGGGCAGCGCAGCGCCGGCGCAGGCCGGGCCGGGTGCCACGCTGCGGGATGCCCATGATCTCGCCCAACTCGGCGAGATGGATGTGATCATCAGCTGCCAGGGTGGCGACTACACCGCGGCGGTGTTCGATGCCCTGCGCGCCACGGGCTGGCGCGGTTACTGGATTGATGCCGCCTCCACGTTGCGGATGCGCGACCACGCGGTGATCATCCTGGATCCGGTCAACCGGCCGGTGATCGACCAGGCCCTGGCCGCAGGCGGCCTGGATTTCGTCGGCGGCAATTGCACGGTCAGCCTGATGCTGATGGCCCTGGGAGGTCTGTTCCGCGAGAACCTGGTGGAGTGGGTGTCCGCCATGACCTACCAGGCTGCATCCGGGGCCGGTGCCCAGAACATGCGTGAGCTGATCGCCCAGATGGGCGGGCTGGCCGCGGCGGTGGCGGCACCACTGGCCGATCCGGCGTCGGCCATCCTGGCCATCGATGCCAAGGTGAGTGCGACCCTGCGCGATGGCTCGCTGCCGACGGCAAACTTCGGATACCCACTCGCCGGCAGCCTGCTGCCGTGGATCGACAAGGATCTCGGCAACGGCCAAAGCAAGGAAGAATGGAAGGGACAGGCCGAAGCGAACAAGATCCTGGGTACCGGCGCGGCCATCATCCCCGTGGATGGCCTGTGCGTGCGTGTCGGCGCAATGCGTTGTCACAGCCAGGGGCTGACCATCAAGCTGCGGCAGGACCTGCCCCTCGAGCGCATCGAGGCGATCCTGGCCAGCGCGAATGACTGGGTGCGGGTGATCCCCAACCGTCGCGAGGAAAGCCTGGCGGAATTGACCCCGGCCGCGGTCAGCGGCCGACTGCACGTGCCGGTGGGCCGGCTGCGCAAACTCGGCATGGGCCCGGAATATCTCTCGGCATTCACGGTTGGCGACCAGCTGCTCTGGGGCGCCGCCGAACCCCTGCGCCGCATGCTGCGCATCCTCGTCGAGCGTGCAGGTTGACCGGCGCGCGCGCTGCCGGCGGCCTGCGGATTGCCGTCAGCGCCGGGCATGACCTGATCGCCGCAGCCGTCCTGAAGCTGCTCTACGAGCGCGATGTGGCGGTTGCGGACGTGATCGCCCTGAGCGACGAGGCCGATCCCGACCTGGAGCGCAGTGGCCCGCTGTGGGGCGACAGCACGATCGAACTGGTCGACACCGCAACGGCAGACCTGGCCGGCGTAGACCTGCTGTTTCTGTGCCCACCCTGCGCCCATCCGCTCGCCCTGCTGGAACGGGCCGTCGAGTCGGGGGCCCGCGTAATCGACCTGATCGGGGTGGCGCGCGACGGCGGCGAGGCGGCCATTGTCGCGCCCGACCTGCCGGCGTTTCCGGGCAGCGTGGTCGACCTGAAGCCCGACCCGGAGGCGCGCGTGTATCGTTGCCCCGATCCGCTCGCGCTGATCCTGGCCACAGTGCTCGCGCCGCTGGCCGTCGAATGCGGTCTGTCCTCGCTGCGCGTACAGTGGCTGCTGCCGGCCTCAAGCCTGGGAGAGCCGGGAATCCGCGAACTGGCGGGTCAGGCGGAAAACCTGTTCAACCAGCGCGACCTGCCGACAGCGCTCTATGGTCGCCAGATCGCCTTCAACCTGCTGGCCGGCGCGCCGGCGCCCGCCGATTCCCTGCAGTCCAGTGCGCATGATCTCGAGCAGCTGCTGGGGGACCACGACATTCCGGTCGATCAGCGCGCAGTCTGGGTTCCGGTGTTCTTCGGGGTCAGTGCCACGCTCTGGATCGAGACGCGCCAGGCCGTCACGCAGGAGCGTCTGACGGCGCTTCTGCGTGAGGCTCCCGGATTGTTGCTGGCAGAACCGGGTACCCCCGAGACTCCATTTCCCAGTCCTGTCGAACACGCGCTGGAAAGTGATGCGGTGCATCTGGGGCTGCTTGGGCCCGATTTGGCTGCTGTCCATGGGCAGGTTCTCTGGCTGGTGGCGGACGATGTCCGCCGTGGCCGGGCGCTGGCCGCGGTTCGCATTGCCGAGCGCCTCGTCGAGGTGCTGGCAGATCCGGGTGCCGCAGCCTGAACGCGGAAATGGCGGGCCTGAACGCTCTGGCACATGCGGCCTGAACCCTTTGTTTTGAACGGAATGTCTTGTGGGTGCGGCGGCCAAAGTGTTAACTTTCAAGGCCGCACGATGATCGGGCGCGGCTTTTCGCCGGTGCCGTCACGGCACCTGTACCAGCCTGGTCCGGCCGCGCAACCTGCTGCGGCAGCGCCGAATCGGCAGAACGCGTTTTGATGGAGTACCGAATGCACGGCAAATTGAAACCCTGGGTCTTGGCGATCGGCCTCGCATTGTTCGCCGAGTTGTCCCCGGCCGCCGGGTTTGGCCGCATCAATGTGACAAGCGCGCTGGGACAGCCGCTCGCCGCCGAAATTGACCTGCTGAACGTCAGCAACGAAGACGTTCAGGCCATGACCGTGAAACTGGCGTCGCAGGAAGCCTTCCGCGAGGCCAATGTCGAATATTCCAGCGCGCTCGCGTCCGTCCGCTTCAGCATTGAAAAGCGGGCGTCCGGCCAGGCCTTCATCCGTGTTACCAGCACTTCCCCGATTTCGGAACCGGCCATCAACCTGCTGGTGGAGGTCAACTGGCCCGCCGGGCGTCTGCTGCGCGATTACCCGGTGTTGCTGAATCCCACCGGCTATCTTGCCGACAAGGCGCTGGCGGATGCCGCCAAGGCAACCCCGCCAGTTCCACCGGAGGTTGCCGTGAAGCCGGCATCGGTGCCTCCCGCAGCGTCACCAGCACCCGCGCCCGCCCAGGCGCAGGCGGCAGGTGCGGCGGCCAGCCCGGCCGCCAAGGCACCACCCCGGGCTCGTGCTGCCGGCGGTGGAAGCCGCAACACTGCTGCCAGCGGCAAGCCAGGCGAGGCTTACACCGTGAAGCCAGGCGACACCTTGCGTGCACTTGCCGTGGCCAATCGTCCGGCCTCGGTGTCGATCGAGCAGACCATGCTGGCGATGTTCGAGGCCAACCGCAGTGCCTTCATCAGCGACAGTATTCATCGCATCCGGGCCGGCAAGCAGATCCATCTGCCCACCTCGGACGAGGCGGCCGCCGTGCAGGCAGAGGAAGCCAGCCGACGGATCAGCCTGCTGTCGAGCGATTTTGAGGCCTACCGCAAGCGTCTGGCGGATGCCGCTGCCGGCAAGCCGAGCCAGGCGCCTCAGGCCAAGGGACCGGTGTCTGGCAAGCTGAGTGCATCGGCGGAAGACGCCACTCCGCCCAAGCCGGGCGGCAGCGACGTGTTGCAGATTTCGAAAAGTGCCGCACGCGGTGATGACAAGGGACTGGCCAAGCGCCGGGGCGCGGCCGACGAGCGCGCAGCGCGCCAGGAAGACGAAACCGTCGCCAAGGAAAATCAGCTGCGCGAAGCCCGTGAGCGGGTTGCTGCCCTCGAAGGCAATGTGGCGCAGATGCGAAAATTGCTGAATGAAAAGGCGGATCCGGCCAAGGCGGAGGCCTTGAAGGCAGCCACGGCGAAGGCAGATGCTGCCAAAGCAGACGTCGCCAAGGCGGAAGCCGCCAAGGCCGAGGCTGCGAAGCAGAAGACTGCGGCGGCTCAGGCTGAAGCCGCCAAGGCGGAAGCCGCGAAGGCCGACGCTGCGAAGGCAGAGGCCGCGAAGGCCGAGGCCGCCAAAGCAGAGGTGGCGAAGGCGGAAGCTGCCAAGGCCGAAGCTGCGAAGGCAACCAAGCCGCCTGCCGTCGAGGCTGCCGGTGGCGACAAGCCCGTAGCTGCGGTTCCGGCCGTGGTTCCGGAGGCGTTGAAGCCCGCCACGCCGGCCGATGCCGACAAGAATCCAGCCAACAAACCGGTCGACAAGCCCGTAACCCAGGCCAAGCCCGAGCCGTCGATGGTGGATGACGTGCTGGGTGCCTTGAGTGACAACCCGCTGATCGGCGTTGCCGGAGCTCTGGCGGCTGGCCTGGTTTCCTGGCTTGGGCTGGGTGCGCTGCGTCGCCGCCGTGACCACACCGAATCCCTGTTTGCGCCCACCGTGAATGCTGGCGATCCGATGACGGTGGATGCCGTCACCAGCGACAAGGCCAGCGCGCTGGTGGATACCACGGGTGCGTTTGAAACCGGCTTTGACCGCACGGTGCCAGAGCAGCACGTCGACGAGGTCGACCCGGTCGCCGAAGCCGACGTGTACATCGCCTACGGTCGCGATGTACAGGCTGAGGAAATCCTGCGCGAGGCGATGGCGAAAGACCCCGAGCGCACCGAAATCCTGATGAAGCTGCTGGAGATCTACGCCCAGCGCAACAGCCGCGACGAATACGCCAGCCATGCCAGGCAATTGCTGGAACGCGTCGGTCCGGATCATCCCTTGTGGTCGGCTGCCATGGCGATGGGTCACGAGATTGATCCGGGCAATCCGCTGTATCAGGCGGCTGGTATGGCGTTCACGCCACCGCCGCCCGCGGTGGCATCGGGTCGCGAACCGGTTGATCTGGATCTAGGCATGGCGGATCACGCGGATGACGCAGCCATCGCCGCCAGCATCGCGGCAATCGGCCTGCCGGATCTCGAACCGATGGCCTACACGCCTGAAGCCCTCTCGCCCGAAGTCTTTACGCCCGGAAGCGGCACGCCAGAACAGCGGGCCGGCGCTCGCTTGGCATCCCACGAGATCGATCTGGGTGATGTGCCCCTGCAGCCGGGCATTCCGGAGTTCCACTCTGCCGGCAGCGACGTGCCTGCCGTGCATCCTGAAACTGGCGTCGTCGCTGAGATACAGGGCCATGAATACGAGAATGTCAGCCACCCAGCCGTGGTTCACGACAGCCTGACGCATCCTGCTGCCGTCGCGCCGCCAGCGGCCGGCCTGGGTCTGGACGAGGCGCAGGCCGCGCCGGCGCTCATGCCGGCCGCCGGCGCGCCCGCTGCAGCGGCACCGACTGCGGCACCGACTGCGGCACCGGCACCGGCACCGGCACCGGCTGCAGGTACGTGGCCGTCCCTGACGGGCCATGATGCCGAGCTGGTGGCCGCCAGCAACGTTGCCACCCCACCGCCGCAGGGCGATCCCTTTACGCTCGACTTTGACCTGGGCTTGGGCGCGAAGCCAGCGGCCGCTGCGGCCGCCGGTTCCGCAAGCCATGGTGTCTTGAACCACGGTGCTGGGATTCACGGTGCTGGGGGCCTGGATCTGGGGGTGATCGATCTCGACCTGATCAAGGATTCGTCGCCTGACCTGCCAGTGCCGGGGGCGCCCTCCGGTCCGGCTGTGCCTCCTGCATTGCCGCCGTCCGTGCTGGAGGGCACTGGACCGACACATCCCACACCACGTGGTTTCGGTGACATCGACCTCGATCTGGGACCGGAGCCTGCGGCAATGGCTGCGCACGAACCGGCCGCCGTGCACGACGCGCCGGCCCAGCGCAGCAGCGAATGGCACAATGTGGCCACCAAGCTGGATCTGGCGCGCGCCTATTTGGAAATTGGTGACCGCGAAGGGGCGGGCGAGATCCTGCGCGAAGTGCTGCAGGAAGGCGACGCCGAACAGCGGGCCGAGGCCTCCCGGCTGGTCAGCGGCATCTGAGTATCTTGGCGGACGGTGCTTCCCGTTCGCGGTTTGCTCTGGGACTGGAGTACGACGGCGGTGCCTTCTTTGGCTGGCAGCGTCAGCCGGGTCCGGTCACCGTGCAGGCGGCGCTGGAGCAAGCCCTGGCTGCGGTCGCCGGAGAGCCGGTCTTGGTGCATGCCGCCGGGCGGACCGATCGCGGGGTGCATGCCTCCGCGCAGGTAGTGCACTTTGACACGGCGGCACGACGGCCGCTGAGTGCCTGGGTGCGTGGCGTGAATGCACACCTGCCGGGGGCGGTTGCCGTGCTCTGGGCACATCCGGTGGTGGAATCCTTTCATGCGCGCTTCTCGGCGACCGGCCGGCACTACAGGTATTTGCTGCTCGACCATGGTGTGCGTCCGGGATTGGCCCGCGGTCGGGTGGGGTGGCATCATGCGCCCCTCGATCACCATGCGATGGCCGAGGCTGCGTGCTGTCTGTTGGGCACCCAGGATTTCAGCAGTTTCCGGGCGGCAGAATGTCAGGCCACCTCGCCAGTGCGTGAAATGCGTCGTGCCGCGGTGCTGCGCCACGGCGGACTGGTAGAATTCCAGTTTTCCGCCAACGGCTTCTTGCATCATATGGTCCGAAATCTGGTAGGCAGCCTGATCGCCGTCGGTGCCGGGCGTCGCCCGGTGACGTGGATGGCGGAAGCACTGGCGGCGCGCGACCGTGCGGCCGCTGCGCCAACTTTCGGTCCGGATGGCCTTTACCTGAGTGCCATCGACTATCCCACCGAATTTGCCTTGCCGGCGTTCCCGGAACACGGTAGCTGGCCTCTGCCGGTTGCGGCAGCCAGTGCGGGTTGCAACCCGCGCTACCCCTCATGAGCGCGATGTCGATGTCGATGGCAACACGCGTACGTGTCAAGGTATGCGGCCTGACCCGGCCAGCGGACGTTGTCGACTGCGTGCAGGCGGGGGCGGATGCCTTGGGACTGGTGTTCTTTGCCGACAGTCCGCGGGCCGTCGATGCGGCGCAGGCCAGGGCGCTGCTGATGCACGTGCCGGCCTTCGTGCAGTCCGTCGGCCTGTTCGTCAATCCCGATGCCGCCAGCGTGCGCGCGGTGCTCGACGCTGTGCCGCTCGATCTGTTGCAGTTTCATGGCGAGGAAACAGCGGAGTTCTGTGCGCAATTTTCGCGGCCTTATCTGAAGGCGGTTCGGGTGCGCCCGGGGCTCGATTTGCTACAATATTGTGATCAGCATGCACGTGCTCGCGGCATCCTGCTGGATGCGTACCACCCTTCAGCCTGGGGTGGTACTGGCGTGTCGTTTGACTGGTCGCTTGTGCCGACGGGGCTGGGCTTGCCCGTAATCCTGTCCGGCGGACTCAACCCTACCAATGTGGGCGAGGCGATTCGCGCCGTGCGCCCGTATGCCGTCGATGTTAGCAGTGGCGTGGAGATCTCGAAGGGGATCAAGGACGCCAGTCGCATCCAGGCGTTCATGAATGGAGTACGCACACATGAAGCTTTATGATCTGCCGGATGCCCGGGGCCATTTCGGTCCCTACGGTGGCACGTTTGTCGCCGAAACCCTGATTGCCGCGCTCGACAACCTGCGCGAGAACTACCTGCGGCTGAAGGATGATCCGGCCTTCCAGGCGGAACTGGCCTATGAACTGGCGCATTACGTCGGCCGGCCCAGCCCGATCTATCACGCCCGCCGCCTGACGGAAAAGGCCGGTGGCGCGCAGATCTACCTGAAGCGGGAAGACCTGAACCATACCGGTGCGCACAAGGTGAACAGCACCGTGGGCATGGCGATGGTGGCGCGCCACATGGGCAAGAAGCGCGTGATTGCCGAGACGGGTGCCGGGCAGCATGGCGTGGCATCCGCCACGGTCGCGGCCCGATACGGCATGGAATGCGTGGTGTACATGGGTGCCGAAGACGTCAAGCGCCAGGCGCAGAACGTTTATCGCATGAAGCTGCTGGGGGCAACGGTGGTGCCTGTGTCGAGCGGCTCGCGCACCCTGAAGGACGCGCTGAACGAAGCCATGCGCGACTGGGTGACCAATGTGCAGGATACCTTCTACATCATCGGCACGGTCGCGGGTCCTCATCCCTATCCGATGATGGTGCGCGATTTCAATTCGGTGGTCGGCAAGGAATGCGTGCTGCAGATGCCCGAGATGGTGGGACGTCAACCGGATGCGGTGCTCGCCTGTGTCGGGGGCGGCAGCAACGCCATGGGCATCTTCCATCCCTACATTCCGCATGAGTCGGTGCGCTTGATCGGCGTGGAGGCGGGGGGCGATGGCATCAACACGGGACGGCATTCCGCGTCGCTGTCGGCCGGCACCCCGGGCGTGCTGCACGGCAACCGTACCTACCTGCTGCAGGACGAAAATGGCCAGATCATCGAGACCCATTCGATTTCGGCGGGCCTTGACTACCCCGGCGTGGGCCCGGAGCACGCCTGGCTGAAAGATACCGGTCGTGCCGAATATGTGGCGGTGACCGACGAGGAGGCCCTGACCGCGTTCCACGACCTGTGCCGGCTCGAAGGCATCATCCCGGCCCTGGAATCGAGCCACGCCCTGGCGCAGGCCATGAAGATGGCCGCGCACATGGATCCGGAACAGATCCTGTTGGTCAACCTGTCCGGCCGCGGCGACAAGGACATGGCCACAGTGGCGGCGCACATGGGCATGACCCTCTGATCGACCCCGGACGGCCACAGGCTGTCCGGTTCCTGACCGACCTCCGCCGCCGTGCGGTGGGGTCGGTTGGTCTTCCTGTTATTTCACGCTTCTCCCGAACGGTTTGCCGGAGTACCCCAGACTTGTCCCGTATTGCTTCCACTTTCGCGCAGCTGGCCGCCGCCGGTCGCCAGGCCCTGATCCCCTTCTTTACGGCCGGTGATCCTGATCCCGCCAGTGCGGTCCCGCTGATGCATGCCCTGGTCCGGGGCGGCGCGGACATCGTCGAACTGGGGGTGCCGTTCTCCGATCCGATGGCCGATGGCCCGGTCATCCAGCGGTCCAGCGAGCGTGCCCTGCAGCACGGCGTTTCGCTGCTGGGCGTGCTGGCGATGGCGCGCGAATTCCGCACGGTCAATACGCACACGCCGGTGGTGCTGATGGGCTATGCCAACCCGATCGAGCGCCTGGGTTACGAGCGCTTCGCCCGGGAGGCCCGGGCGGCAGGCGTGGACGGTGTTCTGGTGGTGGATTATCCGCCGGAAGAATGCGAAGACCTGGTCGCCTGCCTGCGCAGCCACGACATCGACACGATCTTCCTGCTCTCACCAACCAGCACCGACGCCCGGGTGGCAGCGGTTGGCAAACTGGCCAGCGGCTATGTGTACTATGTCTCGCTGCGCGGCGTGACCGGTGCCGGACATATCGATACGGCCGACGTGGCCGGGCAGGTGCAGCGCATCCGCCAGCATGTTGCCGTGCCGGTCGGAGTGGGCTTCGGCATCCGCGACGGTGCTACCGCCAAAGCCATTTCGGCGGTGGCCGACGCCATCGTGGTCGGCAGCCGGGTGGTTTTGGAGATTGAGGAAGGCGGTGCCGCACATGGTCCGGCACGCGTCCAGGCGGTGATGCAGGAATTCCGCTCGGCGATGGACCAGACGGGCGACTGAGGGAGAGCATGGCATGAGCTGGTTCAAGAAACTGTTGCCACCCCGGATCAATCGCGATGCGGGCACCACCAAACGCTCCACGATGCCCGAGGGCCTGTGGAGCAAGTGCGATTCATGCGAAGCAGTGCTGTACCGGTCAGACCTCGACAACAACCTGCAGGTCTGCCCCAAGTGTTCGCACCACAATCGCATTTCCGCACGGGACCGGCTGGACGCGCTGCTCGATCCGGAGGGCCGCTTCGAGTTGTGTGCCGAGGTGGTACCGGTCGATACCTTGAAATTCAAGGATAGCCGGCGCTATGTCGAACGCCTGGCCGAGGCCCAGCAGGCGACGGGTGAAACCGATGCCCTGGTGGTGATGCAAGGCACCCTGCAGGGCGTGCCGTTGGTGGTGGCCAGCTTTGAGTTTGCATTCATGGGGGGCTCGATGGGGTCGGTTGTCGGCGAGCGCTTTGTGCGCGCGGTCGAGGCGGCCATCGACCAGAAAGTGCCGTTTGTCTGCTTCCTCGCCAGTGGCGGGGCACGCATGCAGGAAGGGTTGCTGTCCCTGATGCAGATGGCGAAAACCTGTGCTGCCCTGCAGCGCCTGTCCACGGTGCCGCTGCCGTTCATCTCGGTGCTGACCGACCCCACCATGGGGGGCGTGTCGGCCAGCTTCGCGATGATCGGTGATGTGGTGATTGCCGAGCCCGGTGCCCTGATCGGTTTTGCCGGGCCGCGGGTGATCGAACAGACGGTACGCGAAACCCTGCCGGAAGGATTCCAGCGGGCCGAGTTCCTGATGGAAAAGGGCGCCATCGACATGATTGTCGACCGACGCAACATGCGTGACCGGCTCGCCACGCTGCTGGCGCTCCTCACCGGGCAGCCCCTTGCAGCCTGACACCCCGCCGGAGGTGCCTTCCCGGCAGCAAGGGGAGGAGGGGGCGCAGGGTCATCCGCGCGACCTTGCCGGGTGGCTGGCCTACCTGGAGCAGCTGCACAGCAAGCCGATCGACCTGGGCCTGGAACGGGTACGCGCCGTACTCGACCGGCTGGCGCCACGTCGGGCGGTGCCGGTCATCACCATCGGTGGAACCAACGGCAAAGGATCAACCACCGCTTACTTGGAAGCCATCCTGCAGGCGGCCGGCTATCGCACCGGCTGTTACACGTCGCCGCACCTGCTGCGTTACAACGAACGTATCCGCGTAGCTGGCAGGCCGGCCAGCGATGACGACATCATCGCCGCGTTCGAGCAGGTGGAAGCGGTGCGGGGCGATACCCCGCTGACCTATTTCGAGTTTGGTACGCTGGCGGCCCTGCAGCATTTTGAAGGCTGCGCCGTGGATGTGCTGCTGCTGGAAGTCGGCCTTGGCGGGCGTCTGGATGCCGTCAACGTGCTGGATGCCGACTGCGCCATCGTGACCAGTGTGGCGCTCGATCACATGGAATTTCTCGGGCCCGACCGCGAGTCGATCGCTGGCGAGAAAGCCGGTATCTTCCGCGCCGGGCGCCCGGCGGTGTTCGGCGAGACGGACGTGCCGCGCCGCCTGCAGCAGCACGCGGAACAGCTTGGTGTGCTGTTGCACACGGCGGGCCGTGACTTCCGCCACGAGTCAACGCCGTCGCAATGGAACTTCCACGGCCCGGCCGGCAGTCTTTACGCCTTGCCCTATCCGGCCCTCCGCGGAGCCTACCAGCTCGACAATGCGGCCTGTGCGCTGGCGGCCCTGGCGCTCCTGCAGACCATGCTTCCGGTGGCCTTGCAGCACGTCCGGGACGGACTGGTTCGCGTCAGTTTGCCAGGACGCCTGCAGGTGCTGCCCGGCCGTCCGGTCGTGATCCTCGATGTGGCGCACAATCCGCACGCCGCCGGCGCGCTGTCGCGCAGCCTCGCGCGCATGTCCGGTTTCCGGCAGACCCGGCTGGTGTTGGGCATGTTGCACGACAAGGATATTGCCGGCGTGGTGTCGCTGTTTGGCGGACTGGCCGATGCCTGGTATCTCAGCGACCTGCCGCCGCCGCGCGGTGCCGGGGCGGCTGAAATTGCTGCCCTGCTGCCGGGTGACGCGGTGGTGGCGAACCATTTCCGCGAACCGGGCGAAGCTCTGCGCGCCGCGCTGGCCGATGCGCAGGAAGACGACCGGATCGTGGTGTTTGGCTCCTTCCTGACCGTGGCTTCGGCCATGCAGGCCCTCGGGCGCACGGATTGGTCATGTCCCTCCTGACCGCCGAACAGCTGGCGGTGATGCGTACCCGGGCACGCCATCGCCTGCTTGGCGCCTTGATCCTGGCGCTGGTGCTGGTGATTGGCGTGCCGTTCCTGCTGGGGCAACCGGATGCAGCGAGTGATCCTGCGCTCGCACCGGTGGCAGGCGCGAGCCGGTCGCCTGCCGGTGAAGGTGCAGCAACGCCAGTTCTGGCTGGGGCGTTGGCGGATCGCGGCGCGCCGGCCAACCGCAGCCCGGCCGGCGACCCGGGTGCCGGGCCGGATCGCACCACCCTGGCCGCGCCGGACGCGGTCAGCCCCGTGGCCGGCGCCGCTGCCGCAGCAACCGCCGACCCTGCACCGGGCCTGGACGCCCTGCCGGGTGCGCCACTGTCCCTGCCGACGCCGCCGCCAGCAGGCGCACCTGCCCCCGTTCCGGCGACGGCTTTGCACCACCAGGGCACTCAGACACCGGTACCGATGGGCAGGTCAGAACCCCGGGAAGCCAAGTTAGCACCTCGCGCAACCCCAGAAGTGCCAGTGCCGGCAGCGCCAGCGCCAGCGCCAGCGCCTGCAGGACGAGCGCCCGCAGTGTCAGCGCCCGCAGCACCATCCAGAGAGGCCCGGCCGACCGTCTCGGCGCGGCCAGCCGCGACCGGCAAACCAGAGCGCGGCTGGTTCGTGCAATATGGTGTCTTTGCGGAAGCGCAGCGTGCCGAAGCCCTGTCGGGGCGTCTGGGAGAACACGGCATCACGGTTGCGAAGGAACTGGTGCATGGTCCGCGTGGCACCTTTGCCCGCCTGCGCTCGGGTCCGTTCGCCTCACGGGCGGCAGCCGACGAGATTCTCGCCCGCGCCCGGGCGCTGGGCGAAAACGCCATCCTTGTTCATCAATGAAACCGACCCCATGTTCAGTGCAATGCCCGCTTTGAATGCCTATGACTGGATCGTGATCCTCGTGCTGCTGCTGTCGATGACGGTGGGGCTGATGCGCGGCATGTCGCGCGAGCTCGCCAGCATCGGTGGCTGGATCTGTGCTTTCCTGGCGGCGCGGGCTGGCGCTGAGCCGGTCTCGCGTCATTTCGAGCATGCTCTCGAGAACAGTGCCGTGCGTCTGGCCTTGTGTTTCATTGCGGTATTCGTGCTCACCCTGCTGGTTTGCGGACTGGTGGCGCAGTGGCTGGTGTCGGCCGTGCGCAGGGCAGGACTGCGACCTTTGGATCGCCTGCTGGGCGCCCTCTTCGGCGTGGTTCGTGCTGCCTTGATCGTGATGATGCTGGTGATACTGGCGGGGGCAACCCATGTGAATGAACAGCGTGACTGGAAGCGGGCCTATAGCACGGCCTGGCTGGAACGGATGACGGTGCGTGGCCTGGCAATCCTGCCGGCGGCGCTGGCGCAGCAGATCCCGCTGCATGGTGCGGCCGCCGGGCCCCAACAGGAACGGTCTCAGGAGGGTTGAGGAATGTGCGGAATTGTTGGAATCATGGGGCGGGTACCGGTCAATCAGGTGCTGTACGACGCCCTCCAGCTGCTGCAGCATCGCGGGCAGGATGCTGCCGGCATCGTCACCGCCGAGGGCAATACCTTCCACATGCACAAGGGGCTGGGCCTGGTGCGCGACGTGTTCCGCACGCGCGACATGCGTTCCCTGACCGGGCACTCGGGGATCGGCCACTGCCGCTATCCGACGGCTGGGTCGGCGCGCTCACCGGCTGAAGCGCAGCCTTTTTATGTGAATTCGCCGTTTGGCATCGTGCTGGCCCACAACGGCAACCTCACCAACTCCCGGCAACTGCGGCATGAACTGTTTGTCGAGGACCTGCGGCATGTGAACACCAACTCCGACTCGGAAGTTCTGCTCAACGTGCTGGCACACGAGCTGCAGGCCGAGGCGGCCGGCCATCGCCTGGATGCGGATGCCATTTTCCGGGCGGTCAGTGGCGTGCACCGCCGCTGCAAAGGCGCCTATGCGGTGGTGGCGATGATTGCCGGTTTCGGGTTGCTGGCGTTTCGCGATCCGCATGGCATCCGGCCGCTGGTGGTGGGACAGGCCAACACGCCGGATGGTGCCGAGTACATGATCGCTTCCGAAAGTGTTGCGCTGGAGGGGCTGGGCTATCACTTCCTGCGCGATGTCGCCCCGGGCGAAGCCCTGCTGTGCGACTACCAGGGCAACCTGGTCAGCCGGCAATGCGCAGCCAATCCGCAGCTCAATCCGTGCATTTTCGAGTACGTCTACCTGGCGCGCCCAGATTCGGTGATGGATGGCGTGTCGGTATACGAAACCCGGCTGCGCATGGGCGAAAGCCTGGCCCGCCGGATCCTGCAGACCCGCCCGGACCTCGAGCTGGATGTGGTCATCCCGATCCCGGACACCAGCCGCCCGAGTGCGCTGCAGCTGGCCATCCATCTCGGCAAACCCTACCGCGAGGGCTTCATCAAGAACCGCTATATCGGCCGCACGTTCATCATGCCGGGGCAAGCCGAGCGCAAACGCTCGGTGCGGTCCAAACTGAACGCGATCGCTATGGAGTTCAAGGACAAGAACGTGCTGCTGGTGGATGACTCGATTGTGCGTGGCACCACCAGTCGCGAAATCGTGCAGATGGCGCGTGACTGTGGCGCCCGCCGGGTCTATTTTGCGTCGGCGGCACCGCCGGTGCGGTTTCCGAATGTTTACGGCATCGACATGCCGACCCGACGCGAACTGCTGGCCACCAATCGCAGCGATGAGCAGATCGCCCATGAAATCGGTGCGGACGCGGTGTTCTATCAGGATCTCGGGGAGCTCGAGGCTGGAATCCGCTGCGACAACCCTGCCATCGAGCGCTTTGACGCCAGCTGTTTTGACGGGGTCTACATCACCGGCGACATCAGCGCCGAATATCTTGCCGAGATCGAAGACCATCGCAGCGATGGCGAGAGTTCGGAAGCGCTGATCGCCGCCAACCAACTCGATCTGAATCTCAACGATCAGCACGAGCTGGCGAGTTGAACACCACGATGACACTCCACACGCCGCCTGCCAACCCGGTGCCGGACGACCACGCCGGGCACCCCCTCTCCCTCGAAACGCTGGCCGTGCGCGCGGGTATCACCCGCTCGCAGTTCCAGGAGCACGCCGAGGCGCTGTATCTCACCTCGAGTTTCGTGTTCGATTCCGCGGCCCAGGCAGCCGCCCGTTTCTCCAACCAGGAACCGGGCAACATCTACTCACGGTTCACCAACCCCACGGTGACGATGTTCGAGCAGCGGCTCGCGGCCCTGGAAGGGGCCGAAGCCTGCATGGCAACGGCGTCCGGCATGTCGGCCATCCTGGCCTGCTGTATGGGCCTGTTGAAGGCTGGCGATCATGTGGTGGCATCGCGCAGCATCTTTGGCGCCACCATCATTCTGTTCAACAACCTGTTGAGCCGGTTTGGCATCGAAACCACATACGTTGAACTGGCCGACGTGGATGCCTGGATGGCCGCCGCGCGCCCCAATACCCGTTTGTTTTACCTGGAAACGCCGGCCAATCCCACCATGGAACTGGTGGATATTGCCGCGCTGGCCGAACGCACCCGGCCGGCCGGCATCACCCTGGTGGTCGACAACTGTTTCTGCACGCCAGTGTTGCAGCAACCGCTCGCACTGGGCGCCGATCTGGTGATCCATTCGGCCACCAAGTTCATCGACGGCCAGGGCCGGGTGCTGGGCGGTGCGGTGCTAGGGGCCGAATCCCTGATCAGGGGCAGCATCCTGCCGGTGTTGCGTACCGCAGGCCCTACGCTGAGCGCATTCAATGCCTGGGTGCTGCTGAAGGGGCTTGAGACCCTGAAACTGCGGGTGGAGGCCCAGTGTGCCTCAGCCCTGGCCCTGGCGCAGTGGCTGGAACGCCATCCGGCTGTCACCCGGGTTCTTCATCCGGGGCTGCTGTCCCATCCGCAGTTCGCACTGGCCGCCCGTCAGCAGCGGGGCAGCAGTGCCGTGATCACCTTTTCTGTGCGGGGCGGACGGGAGCAGGCCTGGCAGGTGGTGGATGCGTGCCGGGTGCTTTCGATCACCGCCAACCTGGGCGATACCAAGACCACCATCACCCATCCGGCCTCCACCACGCATGGCCGGATCAGTGCCGCCGAACGGGAGGCTGCGGGCATCAACGAGTCGATGCTGCGGGTTGCCGTCGGTCTGGAAGGGCTGCAGGACCTTCAGGACGACCTGCAGCGCGGACTCTCCCGTCTCTGATCGCGCAGGCCCCCGTTTCCCATCGCCCAGACTCCCGTCTCTGATCGGGTCAGCGCTCGTGTCTGATTGCCTGGGCGCCAGTCTGTGACATTGGGCTTAGCTGTCGCTGTCGCTGCCGCTGTCGAAGTCGCCGAGGCCGCCACTGTTGCTGCTGTCGTCCGCAACAAAACTGCCCGACTCGGGCGGAACATCGGCGAATGACTGATGGCCGTGGTGTGACGGCGTGAAGGCATCGGCGATCATCTCGCCGGCCACCACGCCGGCCGCAGTGGCTGCGGCGGTGGCCAGGAAACTGCCACCTCCGCCCATGAATCCCGGGCTGGCGCCGAACGGGCCAGGGGCAAAGCCGCCCATGCCCGGACCGGGGGCCGTCTGCCACCCCGGGTTGCCCGTGAAGCCTTGCGCCGGATAACCAGGGCGCCAACCCGCCGCCGCAGGCGTGGCAGACATCGGCGCGGGCATGGCGGGCGGGACGGCTACCCGTCCATTGTCAGCCCCCGATCCCCAGCTGGACGACAGCCACGGGTTGCCGCTGGTGCTGCCGGCGCTGACTGGAGTGGCCGCGGCTTCCAGTTGGCGGATGCGTGCCTGGGCCTCCTGCAGGGCGTGCTCCAGCCAGACGGCGCGCTGGATGGCGAGATAGAGTGCGGCTGGCTGCTGTTCCGCCGCCCGGGCAATCATCAGGTTGGCTTCCGCGTCAGCGGCGACATCGCGGGCAGCGGTGAGTCGCGCCAGGAAGTCGGACAGCAAGGCTTTTTCTTCAGGGATCATGGCGCACCTCAATGAATGGCTGGTGTTCACGTGCTATCACTCAGATGGGGGCGTCGGCGATTCGTTCAAGCCAGCCGGATCGGCCGCCCACTGTATGCGCTGCAATCCGGAAGCGTCAGCGCGCAAATAACCCCCGCCGACGTACCAGTCTGGCAGTACCCAGCGCTTGCAAGGCCGGCCATCGACCAGATGGGTATGGGTGGCGGGCCGGTGGGTGTGTCCGTGGATCAGGCGGCTGGCCGCAAATTGTCGGAAAACTTCGGCGACCGCCTGCGTGGTGACATCCATGATGTCCTCGTGCTTCTGCTGCTTGGCACGACCGCTTTCGGCAGTGGCGCCCCGGGCAATCTGGTGGCGGACGGCAAGGGGCTGGGCCAGAAAGGCCTGCTGCCACGCCGGGGTGCGCACCTGATCGCGAAAGCGCAGGTAGCTGACATCGTCCGTGCAGAGCAGATCCCCGTGCATCAGGATGGTGGGCGTGCCACACAGATCGACGCAGACGGGGTCGTCGAGCAGGACCGCGCCGGTCCGGGCGGCGAAGGCCTGACCCAACAGGAAGTCGCGGTTGCCCACCACCAGGTAGACGGCACAGTCTGCGGCAGAGAGGTCGGCCAGCGCCTGGATGATGCGCCGGGGCAGGGCAGCGTCCTGGTCATCATCGCCGACCCAATATTCGAACAGGTCACCCAGGATGTAGAGCGCTCCCGCTGCCCGGGCCGGGCCAGCGAGTACGGCGAGGAACCGTTCCACCTGCTGCGGACGTTCATCGCTCAGATGGACGTCCGACAGCAGGATGGCTGCTGCCGAGGACGGGCTCACGCCGCGGTCAGCACTCTTCGGCGGACAGGATCACCACGTCTTCGCGCGGCACGTCCGGCATGCCACTGCGGTTGCCGGTCGATACCGCCTTGATCTTGTCGACCACATCCATGCCCTCGACCACCTTGCCAAACACGGCGTAGCCGAAACCGCGTGGATTCGGGGCGGTAAAGTTGAGGAAGTCATTGTTCTTCACATTGATGAAGAACTGGGCGGTGGCCGAGTGGGGATCACCGGTACGCGCCATGGCGATGGTGTAGGTATCGTTCTTCAGGCCGTTGGCTGCTTCGTTCTCGATCGGGGCCTGGGTCGGTTTTTGCGACATCTTGGTATCGAAGCCACCGCCCTGGATCATGAAGTCGTTGATCACGCGGTGGAACAGCGTGCCGCTGTAGAAACCGCTGTGTACGTAGGACAGGAAATTGGCGACGGTTTTCGGGGCCTTTTCCTGATCGAGTTCGAGGACGATGTCGCCAGCGCTGGTTTTCAGACGGACCATGACTTTTCCTTTGGGTGCCTTCAGGCAGTGGGGGTGGGTGGCGGTTGCCGCATCAGCGGCGTTGCCGGAAAGGGATTGCAGGGTGAACGGCAGGAGCAGGGCACTCGTTGCCAGGGCGATCAGCAGGCGTCTTGGTTGCAGCACGGCAGATACTCCGAAGAGGGACAACACGATGGCAGGTAGACCGGGCCTTACGGCGATGTGGGGCGGAGTGTAGCGTGCGCTGGGGGGCAGGACAACGCTGCACCTGTGCCCGCCGGTTCAGAGACGGGCGCTGCGCAGTGGTTCCCGCAGCGGCTCCTGTGCGCCAGCGGGCCAGAAGTGCTCCTGGATGGCGGGTGTGCCTTCGCCAGAGCGAACCAGCAACAGGCCGCGCTCGCCAGGATAGGCGTACAGGCTGGCACCAGCACCAGCACCGTCGCCCCGATCGTCACCGCCTGCCTGCAGGACGCGTTTCTGCGGCACCTGCTGCAGCGCGGCGTCGCGCCGGCGCGCCCGTTCGGCGGAGGTGATCCACTCCAGCTGGTCAGCCACCAACAACACCGTGTCGGTGTTTGCCAGTTGTTCACCCAGTGCCGCCAAGTCCTCATCGGAAAGCGCCAGGCAGCCATTGGTGGAATGTGGCAGTCCGTCGAATTGGCCGGGTGCCGCACCATGCAGCCAGATGCCCGACCCCAGATGTCCTTGCCACTGATCCCACCGATTGGGAAAGGCCAGCGGCCACGCGCCACCGCCGGCCACTGGCGGCAGCTGGTCGGGGCGCAGTCGTGGCCGCAGGCTGTAAACCCCGACCGGTGTGCGCTGGTCGCCCGGCAGCTGTTTGTGGGCGCCACGCGCGCCCGTGCTCAGATACAGGCTGCGTTCGAGCACCAGTTCTCCCTGCACCTGGCGCAACACATAGAGTCGCGACGCACTGATGTCCGCTGCCAGTACCGTGCGCACGCCTGGGGCCAGTTGCAGCAGGTTGGCAGGAACCCAGCCGGCCGGCGCCGGGCGGGTCACCTGGGCCTGAACCCGCAGCCGGCTCTCTTCCTGTAGCTCTTCCGGAATCTGCAGTGACGTGTGCCATGCGCCGGCAAGCTCGGCCTGTACGGTCAGTGCCGGCCGGAATCCGGGATGGCGGGCCAGGACCTGGTCCAGCAGGGCCTGCGCACTGACCAGATCTCCCTGACTTGCGGCACGCACCGCTTCAGCAACCTGGATTTCGGCCTGGGCCGAACCGGACTGATCCGGGCTACGTGCAGACGGACCGGTGGACAGCCATGTGGCTGGCGCAGCGGGCGCCAGGGCTGGCGCCGCCGAAGCCTCGCCATGCGGCATGCCGGAACGGGCAGATCCGTCCGCGGTGGCCGACGATTCGGCCGGAGTCCGGAACAGGGTGTCGGCCAACAGATCCAGGCCGGATTGGCGATGTGCCGCTGGCGCGACGGGCGTCCTGCCGTCTTCGCCCATCGCATCGGCTTCGGTCACCACGGCGTTGCTGCTGCCACCGAGGGCCGAGGCGTCCCCCGCGAGGGCGTACATCAGCCACGCCCCGGCGAGGCTGCACAGCGCTCCCGCCAGAACACGCGAACGCGCCCGATGGCGATCGGAAACGCTGCCCCGGCGGGTGGCAAGACGAAGGGGTTGGGTCACTGCAGGAACGCGAGCCGCAGAAACGGGATCAACCGCGAACACGCTCCTCGACGATCACCCAGTGCTCGCCCTTGCGTTGCATCACCAGGGTCTTGGTGTTCGTCGACTTGAGGTTGCTGGAGCTGTATTTCTGGCGGAACGTCACCTCGGCAGTGTCTTTGCCATTCATCGTGACTTTCAGGTCCTGCAGGTTGACGGCGATCGGTCCCGGCTTGCCGAGGCGTTCGCGACGCTGCTTTTCCCAGGCGTCACGCGATTCGCCGTTGGGCGTCTTGAAGTCGCTGCCATAAAAGGACAGGTAGTTATCGACATTTTTGGATGCCCAGGCGCTGGCCCAAGCCCGTACCGTGTCGCCAGCACTCGAAGCGCTGGCGCTCGCCTCATTGGCCTCGCCCTTGGCCGGCTTGGCTGGGGCGGCCTGCGCCTGCGCTTTGGCAGCGCCATCGGCCTTGCCGTCGTTCCTGGCCGGGCTGGCGGCAGCGGCCACGGCGGCTGGTGCCGCTGCAGGCGCCGTGGCGGCCGGCGCAGCCGCTGCGGGTGCCGCGCCTGCGTGCGGGTCGAACAGGGTCTTGATCAGGCTCAGCTTGTTGGCGGCGCTGCTGTTGTTCTTGTCGAGCTGCAGGGCCTTGTCATACGCCTTGGTGGCGAGCTTGGCATACACGTCACCCAGGTTTTCATGGGCGGTGCCATAACTCGGGTGGGTGTGGATGGCCAGTTCCAGGGCATTGCGGGCCTTTTCGTATTGGCCCTGCGAAGCGTAGATCACGGCCAGGTTGTTGTAGGGTTCCGGCAGTTCCGGGAACTCCTCGGTCAGGGCGCTGAAAATCTGGATGGCCTCGGCCTGTTTGCCGGTTTCGGTCAGCACGATGCCCTTCAGGAATCGGGCCTGGGCATCCTTCGGGTGCGTGACTAGATAGGCGTTGGCCTTTTCCAGTGCCGGTGCGTACCCGCCCTGCGTGATCAGTTTGGTGATGTCCTGCAGCTCGTCCGCACGGACGGCAGCGCTGCCGAGCAGGACGACACTGGCCGCAGCCAGCATGACGAGGGGGCGGAGGAGGGCTTGGACTCTCATGTATACTCGATCGGGTTTAAATGAATCATCGATTCGCGCGTTGCTGCAAATGATAACGCATGCATCCGCGCGAGGCTTCCAATGCTCAGAATATACAATTCCCTGTCCCGCAAGATCGAGCAATTTGTCTCGATAGATCCGGCCCATGTGCGGATGTATGTGTGCGGCATCACCGTCTATGACCGGTGTCACCTCGGCCACGGTCGCATGATGGTGGTGTTCGATCTGGTGCAGCGCTGGCTTGAGGCCAGTGGCTATGCGGTCACCTACGTGCGCAACATCACGGATATCGACGACAAGATCATCCAGCGGGCGGCCGCCAACCATGAACCGATTGAAGCGCTGACGGGTCGCATGATCGATCTGATGGATCGGGATTTTGCAGCGCTCGGCGTGCGGCGGCCGACGCATGAGCCACGTGCCACGGAACATGTGCCCGGCATGATCGCGATGATCGAACGGCTGGTCGCCAAGGGCTTGGCCTATCCAGGCGCCAACGGCGACGTGTTCTACGCCGTGCGCCGTTTTGACGGCTACGGCAAGCTGTCCGGCAAGTCACTGGACGACCTGCGCGCCGGCGAGCGCGTCGAGGTGGATGGTTTCAAGCAGGATCCTCTTG
Source organism: uncultured Ferrovum sp. (assembly GCA_903863375.1). Lineage (GTDB taxonomy): Bacteria > Pseudomonadota > Gammaproteobacteria > Burkholderiales > Ferrovaceae > CAIVHB01. The sequence goes on along the minus strand of CAIPBT010000088.1, from coordinate 1,662 downwards.
ATTTCGTCTTGTGGAAGGCAACTAAGCCAGGCGAGCCGTCGTGGCCGTCCCCCTGGGGGCCCGGCAGGCCGGGCTGGCACATCGAGTGCTCGGCGATGAGCGAGGCCCTGCTGGGGCCACACTTCGACATCCATGGTGGTGGGCAGGACTTGCAGTTTCCGCACCACGAAAACGAGATTGCCCAGAGTGAGGGCTGTCATGGGCATGCCCTGGCGAATCTCTGGATGCATAACGGCTTTCTGCGCGTCAATGACGAGAAGATGTCGAAGTCGTTGGGCAACTTCTTTACCGTTGCCGACATCCTGCAGGTGTTTGATCCGGAGGTGGTGCGCTTTTTCCTGCTGCGCGGACACTACCGCAGTCAGCTCAATTACACCGATGGGCATCTGGAAGATGCACGACAGGCGCTCAACACCCTCTACACCGCCGTGCGCGAGCATCCGCAGGCAGGCGAGGCCGCACGGCATACGGCGGTAGACTGGACACACCCGGCGGCCGAGCGGTTCAAGGCTGCCATGGATGAGGATTTCAACAGCGCCGAGGCCATTGCCGTGTTGTTCGAGCTGGCCCGCGAGGTCAACCGCTCGGCAGACCCGGTATGCATCCTGCTGCTCTACCAGCTGTCCGGCATTCTCGGGTTTCTCGGCCGGGAACCGGAGGCGTGGTTCAAGGGAGGAGGGGGCCGCACCCTGGCACAGGAAGATGACGGCGCCGAAATTGATGCCCTGGTGGCTGAACGGCTGGCAGCCCGCAAGGGGCGTAATTTCGCCGAGTCTGACCGCATCCGTGACCTGCTGCAGGCCCGCGGCGTGATTCTGGAAGACGGCGCCGGAGGCACCACCTGGCGTCGCGCCTGACTGCACGATCGCCCCGCCCATCAAGAAGGCGCTGCCCGCTTTCGCGGCCAGCGCCTTTTTGATGGGGTCGCCCCGGGTAGCGTCACTGCGGTGCGAAAAAGGCCTTCACCTTGTCCATCCAGCCCTTGGCACGCGGATTGTGGCTGTCATCTGACCGGTTGATCACGTCCAGCTCGCGCAGCAGTTCTTTCTGCCGTTCATTCAACTTGACCGGTGTCTCCACCACCACGTGGCACATCAGGTCGCCCTGGCCCGCGCCGCGCAGTGCCTTGATGCCCTTGCTGCGCAAGCGGAACACCTGACCGGATTGGGTTTCGGGTGGAATACGCAGCCGTGCATGACCATCCAGCGTGGGAATCTCGATCTCGCCGCCCAAGGCCGCCGTCGTGAAACTGATCGGCATTTCGCAGTGCAGGTCATTGTTTTCGCGCTGGAACACCGAATGCGCCCGAATCTGCACCACCACGTAGAGGTCGCCCGGGGGCGCACCCGCCGATCCAGGCTCGCCTTCCCCGTTCAGCCGGATACGATCGCCTTCGTCGATACCCGCCGGAATCTTGACCGACAGGGTCTTGGTCTTGCGGGTGCGACCGGCACCGGAGCATGTGCCGCAGGGGCTGGCAATGATCTTGCCGTTGCCCTGGCAGCGCGGACAGGTCTGCTGGATCGAGAAAAACCCCTGCTGGATACGAACCTGGCCCCGCCCGTCGCAGGTGCTGCAGGTGCTGGGCGAGGTGCCGGGCCGGGCACCGGAGCCAGAACAGGTTTCGCAGGTTTCCGTGGTGGGCACCCGGATGCGGGTTTC
>CAIPBT010000087.1 GCA_903863375.1 uncultured Ferrovum sp. | reverse complement strand
TAAGAATACCGGTACGTCCCCGTCAAGTTCACCGGCATCCCTGCCGTTGATTGGCGGCAGGGAGGGTGGCATGGGCTACCCCCCGTCGTAGCAAGGAGTGACCGTATGTCCTTGGAATTCCAGCGTGATGCACTGTCCGAAGCAGAAGCTGGGCTGGTGGCTTGGCAGTTTTCCGGGTCTGAGGATGAGCATCCTTATGTTGCCAAGCTGTGGGCAGCCATCGCTCAGGCCTGGGAATTTGCGGCAGCCGGACGGGGGGAAGCGCAGGCGTTTCTCGATCGCCTTGCCGTGACGGAAGCGTTTGGACCAGAGATTGCGGTGTATCGGCGTTTCAAAGGTGTCGACGGTGAGGCCTACTGGCTGGACATCCTTCGTCGCGCAGGGTTGGCAGACCGCCGGCAGCGCTACAGTGCCGTGGCGAATGAGCGACGCCGCCGCCGCGTGCCAGCCAGTGAAACACCCACAGACACTGGATCGGAATAGGATTTTTGTTCGAATTCGGAATCGAAGCGGCCCGCTAGCAGGATTGCCTGGCCCGGCTTTGGCGTTAGCGGGCTTTCTTGACCGGGCGCTGCCAGCCCGGTACCGTCCGTTGCCGCGCGCGGGACAGCGTCAACTGATGCTCCGGGGCATCGCGGCCCAGGGTGGTGCCGGCGCCAATAGTGGCGCCGGCACCGACAGTGACGGGGGCCACCAGTTGCGTGTCGGAGCCGATAAAGGCGCCATCGCCGATGATGGTCCGGTGCTTGTTGGCGCCGTCGTAATTGCAGGTGATCACACCCGCACCGATGTTCACGCCCGATCCTACGGTGGCATCGCCGACATAGCTCAGATGGTTGGCTTTGCTGCCCTCACCAAACTGCGCATTCTTGAGTTCGACGAAGTTGCCAACGTGGGTATGCTCCGCCAGTACGGTACCTGGGCGCAGCCGGGCATACGGGCCAATCACGCTACCGGCACCGATATCGGCACCGTCGACATGACTGAAGGCGCGAACGATGGCGCCATCCGCAATCTGGCAATTGCGCAATACGCAGTAAGGTTCGATGCGCACGCCGTGGCCAAGCTGCACCCTGCCTTCGAAGACACAGCCAACGTCAATGTCGACATCCTGACCATGCAATAGTGGTTGTTGCAGACGCAAGTCGATGCGCGCGGGATCGGCCAGCCTGACACCGGACAACAACAGTTCACGCGCCTGATGCTGCTGCCACGCCCGTTCCAGCTGCGCGAGCTGCCAGGGATCGTTCACACCATCGGCTTCCCAGCGATGGCCAGGGCTGGCAGTCACCACGGCCTGGCCTGCGGCCACTGCGGCGGCCACACAGTCGGTCAGATAATATTCGCCCTGCGCGTTGTTGTTGGACAGGGCAGCCACCTGCTGTGCCAGCGGCGCCGTCGGGCCTGCCAGGATGCCGGTATTGACTTCCCGAATGGCGCGCTGGGCGGGCGTAGCGTCCTTTTCCTCGACGATGGCCATGACACGAACCCCGTCTGCTTCATCCCGGACAATACGGCCGTAACCTGTGGGTTGCTCCAGCTGCTGGGTGAGCAGCGCCAAAGCGCCCTGGCGGGCCTCGGCAAGCAGCGGCAGCAGGCTGTCGCGCTGCAACAGCGGTACGTCGCCATAGAGCACCAGGGTAATTTCATCGGCTGCAGGCGTGTGACCCCGTAGCGCGCAGCGCACGGCGTCTCCCGTACCCTGGGGCGGGTCCTGCACGGCCCAGTGCACGTCGGCTTGTGGAATGGCCTGACGTACCCGTTCGGCACCATGCCCCACCACAACCGTGATGCGATCGGCCCCCAGTTGCTGCGCCGTATTCAGCACATGCTGCAACAGCGGCTGACCGGCGATCTGTTGCAGCACCTTGGGCTTGGCAGAGCGCATCCGTTTGCCCTGCCCCGCCGCCAGCACAACCACGTGAAGCGGCATGATCCCCTGGGTGCCGCTTTGGCTCATCAGCTGCGGGTCTTACGCAATTTGCTGATGGCGGCCAGTTGCGCCATGGCAACCGCCAGTTCGCCGGAGGCCTTGGCGTAATCGATGTCGGTGCCCCGGTTGGCTAAGGCTTCCTCGGCGGCGCGCTTGGCTTCCATCGCCTTGGCCTCGTCCAGATCATGGCCGCGGATGGCTGTATCGGCCAGTACGGTCACGCTGTTGGGCTGTACTTCCAGCAGGCCGCCCGACACGAACACAAACTGCTCTGCGCCACCATCCGCCGGCTGCACACGCACCGCACCAGGGCGGATGCGTGTCAGCAGCGGGGTGTGTCGGGGATAGATGCCGAGGTCGCCGTCTTCTCCTGGAAGGACCACAAAGGTGGCCTCACCCGAAAAGATCTGCTCTTCGGCACTCACCACGTCGACGTGAATGCTTGCCATGGTGTGTCCTTAGTTGAGGGTTTTGGCCTTCTCGACCGCTTCTTCAATGGTGCCAACCATATAGAACGCCTGCTCCGGCAGGTGATCGTACTCACCGTTGACGATTCCCTTGAAGCCCTTGATGGTTTCGGCCAAGGTGACGTATTTGCCCGGCGAGCCGGTGAACACTTCGGCAACGTTGAACGGTTGCGACAGGAAGCGCTGGATCTTTCGGGCACGGGCCACGGCCAGCTTGTCTTCCGGCGAGAGCTCGTCCATGCCAAGAATCGCGATGATGTCGCGCAGTTCCTTGTAGCGTTGCAGGGTGGCCTGCACCGAACGGGCCACGTTGTAATGTTCCTCTCCCACCACCAGTGGGTCGAGCTGGCGCGAGGTGGAATCCAGCGGGTCCACAGCCGGGTAGATACCCAGCGAGGCGATATCCCGCGACAACACGACGGTGGAGTCGAGGTGCAGGAAGGTGGTGGCCGGCGACGGATCGGTCAGGTCGTCGGCGGGTACATAAACGGCTTGTACCGAGGTGATCGAACCGGTCTTGGTGGAGGTGATGCGCTCCTGCAGGCGGCCCATTTCCTCAGCCAGCGTCGGCTGGTAACCCACGGCGGACGGCATGCGGCCCAGCAGGGCCGACACTTCGGTACCAGCCAGAGTATAGCGGTAGATGTTGTCCACGAAGAACAGCACGTCACGGCCTTCATCACGGAAGTACTCGGCCATGGTCAGACCCGTCAAGGCAACGCGCAGACGGTTGCCCGGCGGCTCGTTCATCTGGCCGTACACCAGAGCCACCTTGTCGAGCACGTTCGAGTCCTTCATTTCGTGGTAGAAGTCATTGCCTTCGCGGGTACGCTCACCCACCCCGGCAAACACCGAGTAGCCACCGTGGGCTTTCGCGATGTTGTTGATCAGCTCCATCATGTTCACGGTCTTGCCCACGCCGGCACCACCGAACAGACCCACCTTGCCACCTTTGGCGAACGGGCAGATCAGGTCGATCACCTTGATGCCGGTTTCCAGCAGTTCGGTCGACGGCGACAAGTCTTCATAGGCCGGCGCCTTGGCGTGAATCGACGCGGTGGTTTCGCTGCCGATTGGTCCGGCTTCGTCAATCGGACGGCCCAGCACGTCCATGATGCGTCCCAGCGTCTTCGGGCCAACCGGAACCTGGATGGTCGAGCCGGTGTTGTGCACGGTTAGTCCACGCCGCATGCCGTCGGAAGACCCCAGGGCAATCGTACGCACCACGCCGTCACCCAGCTGCTGTTGCACTTCCAGGGTAAGGTCGCGGCCCGGAATGGTGAGCGCGTCGTACACCTGCGGCATGTTGTCGCGGGGGAATTCGACGTCGATCACGGCGCCGATACACTGAACAATCTTTCCTTCGGTCATGGTGTCGTCCTAAATAATCAATTCAAAAACATCAAACCGCAGCGGCGCCGCCGACGATTTCCGAGAGTTCCTTGGTGATGGCTGCCTGGCGGGACTTGTTGTACACCAGCTGCAGCTCACCGATCACATTGCCGGCGTTATCAGAGGCCGCTTTCATGGCCACCATCCGCGCGCTTTGTTCCGAGGCAATGTTCTCGGCAACAGCTTGGTACACCAGGGCTTCGACGTAGCGCACGATCAGCTGGTCGATCACCACCTGCGGGTCCGGCTCGTAGAGGTAGTCCCAACTGGTACTCATCGCGGCTGCATCACCGGTCAGTTGCCGCTTGGGCAGGGGCAACAGTTGCTCGATCACCGGCTCCTGCTTCATGGTGTTGATGAAGCGGGTATAGGCCAGATGCACTTCATCGATTTCGCCAGCGAGAAACTGATCCAGCATTACCTTGATCGGGCCGATCAGACGTTCCAGATGCGGGTTGTCGCCCAGCGCGACCGCGCTGGAGATGACCGGCGCCTTGATGCGCTGCAGAAATCCCAGGCCCTTGTTGCCAAGGGCGGTGGCGCGTACCGTCCGGCCGGCAGCTTCCCACGCTTTCATGTGATTGGTCAGCTGGCGCAACAGGTTGGTGTTGAGGCCACCGCACAGGCCCTTGTCCGACGTCACCACCACCACACCAACACTTTTCACCGTCGCACGCTGCTCGAGGAAAGGATGGCTGTACTCCGGGCGCGCACTTGCCATGTGCGCGGCAACGTTACGGATCTTCTCGCCGTAGGGACGCGCCGCTTTCATGCGGTCCTGCGCCTTGCGCATCTTGCTCGCGGCGACCATTTCCATCGCCTTGGTGATCTTCTGCGTGTTGCGCACGCTCTTGATCTTGGTACGGATTTCCTTTGAACCGGCCATGCTTGCTCCATTGCTGCCGTTCCGCGCCGCCGAGGCCCGCCTGGGGCGGACACCGACGGCGCCGGGGACCGGGCGTTTGCCCGGTCACGGATCAGTAAACGCCGCTCTTCTTGAAATCGGCAATCGCAGCCGACAGGGCCTTGTCTGCGTCCTTGTCGAGCTCCTTGGTGCTGGCGATCTTGTCCATCAGCGCCTTGTGCTCGGTTTTCAGGAAGGACTTCAGAGCGGCTTCGAATGCCAGTGCCTTCTTGACATCGATATCGTCGTAGAACCCTTTGTCGACGGAGTACAACGTCACGGCCATTTCTTCCACCGACAGGGTGGCGTACTGTCCTTGCTTCATCAGCTCGGTCACCATGCGACCACGTTCCAGCTGCTTGCGGGTAGCATCATCCAGGTCGGAGGCAAACTGGGCGAACGCCGCCAGCTCACGGAACTGGGCCAGCGCCAGACGCACACCGCCGCCGAGCTTCTTGATCACTTTGGTCTGCGCAGCACCGCCCACGCGCGACACGCTGATACCAGCGTTGATGGCGGGACGGATACCTGCGTTGAACAGGTCGGTTTCCAGGAAGATCTGCCCGTCCGTGATCGAAATCACGTTGGTCGGCACGAAGGCGGTCACGTCACCAGCCTGCGTTTCGATCACGGGCAGTGCCGTAAGGGAACCGGTCTTGCCAGTCACCTTGCCGCCGGTTTCGCGGGCCACATAGTCTTCGTTCACGCGCGCAGCGCGCTCAAGCAGACGCGAGTGCAGGTAGAACACGTCGCCGGGGTAGGCTTCGCGACCTGGCGGCCGGCGCAGCAGCAGTGAGATCTGACGGTAGGCCACGGCCTGCTTGGTCAGGTCGTCGTACACGATCAGCGCATCTTCGCCGCGGTCACGGAAGTATTCTCCCATCGAGCAACCGGAGAACGGCGCGATGAACTGCATGGCAGCCGAGTCAGAGGCCGTGGCAGCCACCACGATGGTGTACGCCATGGCGCCATGTTCTTCCAGCTTGCGCACCACGTTGACGACCGACGATGCCTTCTGGCCAATGGCAACGTAAATGCACGTCACGCCCTGACCTTTCTGATTGATGATCGCGTCGATGGCGACCGCAGTTTTACCGGTCTGGCGGTCACCGATGATCAGTTCGCGCTGGCCGCGGCCGATCGGCACCATGGCATCGATGGCCTTCAGGCCCGTCTGCATCGGTTGGTCAACCGACTTCCGCCAGATCACGCCTGGCGCGATCTTTTCGATCGGGGCGGTTTCGGTGGCGTTTACCGGGCCCTTGCCGTCGATCGGCTTGCCCAGGGCATCCACCACGCGGCCAATCAGCGCTTCACCCACCGGGACTTCCAGGATGCGCCCCGTACACTTGACGGTGTCGCCTTCGCTGATGTGTTCGTATTCGCCAAGCACCACGGCACCAACCGAGTCGCGCTCGAGGTTCAGCGCAAGGCCAAACGTGTTGCCGGGAAACTCCAGCATCTCTCCCTGCATCACATCGGCAAGGCCATGGACGCGGATGATGCCGTCGGTCACAGAAACCACGGTACCTTCGGTCCGGGCTTCGGCGGCAACAGCCAGATTCTGGATCTTCGCCTTGATCAGGTCGCTGATTTCGGACGGGTTCAACTGCATGATGTTCTCCTGGACACCCCGGTCTGGGGAGCCTCCAATTAGGATTTGAGCGCGGTTTCCATGCTGTGCAGGCGACCACGGACGGAACCGTCAATCACCACATCACCCACGGATACCTTGACGCCGCCAATCAGCGCGGCGTCGACCTGAACTGCGGGGCGAATCACACGCTTGAAACGGGTCGCCAGATCAGCAACCAGCTTGGCCACCTGCTCATCACTGAGCGGGAAAGCCGACTCGATCGTTGCGTCGAGAACGCCTTCGCGTTCATGCCGCAGCTGCTCGTACTGACGCTGGATCAGTGGCAACAGCGGCAACCGTCCATTCTCGGCGAGTACCGCCAGGAATTGCCGGGCTTCGGCATCCAGTCGATTGCCGCCGATGTCCCCCAGAAGGGTCAGTAGGCGGGCGGTTTCGAAACGCGGATTGCCGATCAGGGCCGCGACAGCGGGATCGCGGACTACCTGCTCCAGAAAGGCCAGGACCTCTGACCAGCGATCGCTCGCGGTCTTGTCCTGTGCCAGTTTGAAGACGGCTTCCGCGTAAGGCCGTGCGACGGTGGACAGTTCTGCCATGCTGACGACCTCAGAGTTCGGCGCTCAGCGCGGACAACAGATCCGCGTGGGCCTGGGCGTTCACCTCGCGGCGCAGGATGCGTTCGGCGCCAGCTACAGCCAGCGACGACACCTGGGCACGCAGCACTTCGCGCGCCCGATGCGCTTCCTGCTCGATTTCGGCCCGCGCTGCGGCCTTCACCCGTTCCGCTTCGGCAATTGCTTCTGCCTTGGCTTCCTCGATGATTTCGGCACGACGCTTTTCCGACATGGCGATGATTTCCGCACCCTTCTGACGGGCTTCCACCAGCGCGTCAGCAGACCGCTTTTCCGCCAGTTGCAGATCGGCCTTGCCGCGCTCGGCGGCGGCCAGCCCGTCGCTGATCTTCTGCGCGCGCTCATCGAGAGCCGCAGTGATCGGGGGCCAGACAAACTTCATGGTGAACCAGATCAGGATCGCAAACGTGATCGCCTGACCGATGATAGTCGCGTTGATATTCACGCTTTAGCCCTCATCAAGTTGAACAGAGATGGGGGTGGTTCAGCCCTTCAGGACAGCGACCAGCGGGTTGCTGAACAGCAGCAGCATGGCGATACCGACACCGATCATCGAGACCGCGTCCAGCAGACCGGCGACGATGAACATCTTCACCTGCAGCTGGGGGATCAGTTCGGGCTGACGCGCAGCGCCTTCGAGAAAGCGGCCACCCAGCAGACCGAAGCCCAGTGCGGTGCCCAGGGCGCCGAATCCGATCAGGATGGCAACGGCGATGGCGGTCATTCCGAGAACGTGTTCCATGATTACTCCTTCAGGTCGTTAAATGTACAGCGGGGGTGGTAAGGGTGAAGCGGGATGAAATCAGTGACTTTCGTACGCCATGCTCATGTAGATCACAGTGAGGATCATGAAAATGAAGGCCTGCAGCGTGATCACGAGAATGTGGAAGATGGCCCACGGCGCCCCGAGGATCCACTGGACATACCAGGGCATCAGGCCGATCAGGATGAACACCATCTCACCGGCGTACATGTTTCCGAACAGTCGCAGTGACAGGGAAATCGGCTTAGCCAAATCTTCAATGATGCGGAAAATCAGGTTGAAGGGGGCCATGGCCGGACCAAATGGCACGGTCAGCGCTTCCTTGGCATACCCGCCGGGGCCTTTAGCGACAAAGTTGCCAATCACGCACAGGATGAACACCGTCAGCGACATGGCGAAGGTATGGTTGGGGTCCGTGGTGGGGACCACTTTCCAGTGTTCCACGCCAAACAAACCGGCGATCGTCGGGGCCAGATCCACTGGCAGCAGGTCCATCGCATTGATGGCGAACACCCACAAGAAAATAGTCAGGGCAAGTGGGGCCACGATCTTTGCGTCGCCATGAAAGCTGTCGTGCACCTGGGTCTGCACCATCTCCAGCACCACTTCAACGGCGGACTGCAGTTTGCCCGGCACGCCAGCGGTCACCGAACGGGCAACCAGAAACAGTACGCCGAACACGATCAGGCCGAGGGCTGCCGAGGTCACCAGTGTGTCGACGTTCAGCGACCAAAAGCCGTGACCGATGACATGATTGGTCAGGTGGTGATGGATATATTCGCCAGCACTATTTGGGGCAGCGCTTTCAGTCATGGGTGTTTCCCGGCCTTTGCGTTGGTTCTTTGTCTGTCAGCAGCGCCACGAAGTAACACAGTAGCGCCGCAATGTAAGTCACGAATAAGACAGGAGCGTTGAGCGGCTTCACCTGTTGGATCACCACATAAAACATCACCATGGTGACCGCCAGCTTGAATCCTTCCCCGGCATACTGTGCCCGCAGGACTGCGCGGGCGTCTCTTGCGCGTGCCACACTCGCGCGCACCTGATAGGCCAGGGCCGGAATGAAGGCACACGCGCCTCCTCCGAGGGCCGACAACGCAGCGCTGCGACCCATCAGGAACAGCAGGAGGATGGACAATGCCAGGGTGACGCAGACCTGCATGCCAATGATGCGCAGAATCCGAAATTGCACAGTGCAGGCCCTGTAAAACCACTCGATTATAACGGGCGCTTTGTTACAGCGTCAACGCGGCGGGACACATGCGGTTACAGACTTGCTGACTGCCGGTCATTCACGCAAGTCGTTATCCACGCAAGTGACGCAGCACCCCTTCCAGTTGGTCCAGGTCGTGATAACGGATCGTGACCTCGCCCCCGCCGCGCGCCCGGGTCTTGATGCTGACGGGAGCACCGAGACGATCCGCCAGTTCCTCTTCTAGCCGCGCAACATCGCGGGTATTGGTGGCCGGCGCCAGCGGAGTATCGTCGACCGGGGCGCTGACCTGTTGCTGCTGCAGCGCCACCTGCAGACGACGTTGCACCATCTGCTCGGTGGCTCGCACGTTGAGCATCCGGTCGACCACTTCCAGGGCAGCGGCAGGCTGTTCCTGCAAAGGCAAAGCCAGCAAGGCGCGGCCATGCCCCATGTCGATGGCGCCTTCCATCAGCAGGGAGCGCACCGAGGGTTCGAGGTCGAGCAGCCGCAGCAGGTTGCTGACCGCGGCACGGGAGCGGCCCACTGCCTTGGCAGCCTGCTCGTGGGTGAGACCAAACTCGTCCAGCAGGCGTTGCAAACCGCTGGCCTCTTCCAGTGCATTCAGGTTTTCGCGCTGGATATTTTCGATCAGCGCCACCGCGAGGGTGGCCTCATCCGCAATCTCACGGACCAGCACGGGGACCTGGTCCAGACCAGCCAGCCGCGCCGCACGCCAGCGGCGTTCGCCGGCAATGATCTCATAGCGTTCCGGGCTGATCGGGCGGACCAGGATGGGCTGCAACAGCCCCTGGGTGCGAATGGATTCCGCCAAGGTTTCCAGGGCCGCCGTATCCATATGGCTGCGCGGCTGGTATTTGCCGGGCTGCAAGGCATCCAGCGCCAGCGCGGTGGGTACGTCAGTGCCTGCTTCCGGGGTATTTCCCGACAGGAGCGCATCCAGCCCGCGCCCCAATCCTTTCAGCTTTGCCATCGTCAATGAGGTCCTATGGTGATCACGTCGCCGCAGCGGGCTGCTGCAACAGGCGTTGCAGCAATTCGTCGGCAAGTTCCTGATAGGCCATGGCACCGCGGGAATGCGCGTCGTAGTGCATGGCCGCTTTGCCGTGGCTGGGAGCCTCGGCGAGACGCACGTTGCGCGGCACGACGGTGCGATACAGCTTGGCGCCGAAGTGGTGCTCGAGTTGGGCGGCAACCTGCTGGGCAAGCTGGTTACGAGGATCAAACATGGTACGCAGCAGCCCCTCGATCTCGAGCTGCGGGTTCAGGTGGTGACGAACGCGCTTGATGGTCTGTACCAGATCGCTCAGCCCCTCCAGGGCGTAATACTCGCACTGCATCGGGATCAGCACCTTGGTCGCTGCCACCAGGCCGTTCACCGTCAACATGTTCAGGGCGGGCGGACAGTCGATCAGTACGAAATCGTAGTTGGCGGAACAGGCCTCCAGTCCCTTGCGCAACTGAAATTCGCGCTGCGGCAAGTCGACCAGTTCCACCTCGGCACCGGCCAGTTCGCGATTGGCGGGCAGCACGTCGTATTGGCCTGTAGGCGAGGGTTGCGCGGCCTGGGCCACGGCCGACTGGCCGATCAGCACATGGTAGACCGACCGCGCCACCCGGGACTTGTCTACGCCACTGCCCGTGGTGGCATTCCCCTGCGGATCCAGATCCACCAGCAGCACGCGTTGCCGACGGGCCGCTAGGCTGGCCGCGAGATTGACCGCGGTGGTGGTCTTGCCAACGCCCCCTTTCTGGTTGGTGATGGCAAATACTTTCATGGCACGGCCCGTTGACCCGTGGCAGGAAGCCCCGACCCCTCCGCTTCGCCCGAGGACGCTTGCGCAGGAGCCGCCGTTGCAGCCGTCGCGCTTTCCCCCACCGGGAGGGCTGAGGCATCGGGAAACCGTACCATGATCAGATGGCGGGTGGCATCCAGTTCAGGAACCTCCACGGCCTGCACGGTGGTGTCGGCCCCGACTGGCAAGCGGGTGAATTCCTCGTAAGGCACCACCCCCTTCATGGCGATCATGCGTCCCCCCGGGGCCAGAAGGGCCTTTGCTGCGCTGACAAAGTCCGGCAGATCGGCGAAGGCACGCGAGATCACCACCTGGTGCTGGCCGCTGACCTCCTCCACCCGCCGGCCTTCCACCTGGACATTGTTCAGCCCCAACTCCAGTTTGGCCTGACGCAGAAAAGCGACCTTTTTCTGGTTGGGTTCCACCAGCGTAACCTGCAGATCCGGGCGCGCGATGGCCAGCGGGATGCCAGGCAAACCCGCTCCCGTTCCGATATCGGCAAGGGTATGTTCATGCGGCAAAATCCACGGCAATACGCTCAGGCTGTCGAGCAGATGCTGCGGCACCATGCGTTCGCGTTCCCGAATGGCGGTCAGGTTGATGGCATGGTTCCACTTTTCCAACAGCGCGAGGTAAGCCAGCAGCTGGTCAGCGGCATCGTCGGGCAAGGGATGGGACAGGGCTTGCAACCCTCGCTGCAACAACTCGGTAGCCTTCATGCGGCATGAACTCCTGACGGGGCGCCGGCACGGCGGCGCAGATGCACAATGAGCAGGGCGACCGCAGCCGGCGTGACACCGGAGATACGGCCAGCCTGACCCAAGGTGGCGGGACGGATCTGTTCCAGCTTGCCCTCGATTTCCCGCGACAGACCGCTCACCGCACGGTAATCAAAATCCGGCGGAATCAGGGCGTCCTCGAATCCACGTTCACGTTCCAGCTCTTCAGCCTGACGGGCGATGTAGCCGGCGTATTTCACCGCAACCTCCACCTGTTCGGCAACGTCGGCAGCCACTGGCACAGAAGCCCCGCCGGCAGCCTGCAGGGCGGCATGGGTCACCTCGGGGCGACGCAACAGGTCCAAGGCCGTGGCTTCCCGTTCCAGCGCCTTGCCAAGCACCGGCTCCAGGGCCAACGCCTCGACGCTACCCGGTCGCACCCACCACTGGGCGAGGCGGCCGCGCTCAACTGCCACGGCCTGCTGTTTGGCCTCGAATGCCCGCCAGCGCCGGTCGTCGACCAGCCCAAGCTGGCGGCCCACCGGCGTCAGGCGCACATCGGCATTATCTTCCCGCAACTGCAGGCGATATTCCGCCCGGCTGGTAAACATGCGATACGGTTCCGTCACCCCACGCTGGGTCAGATCATCCACCATCACACCAAGATAGGCCTCGTCGCGCCGGGGCCACCACGGCTCGGCACCACGCGCCCGAAGCGCGGCATTGGTGCCCGCCAGCAACCCTTGCGCTGCGGCTTCTTCGTAGCCGGTGGTGCCATTGATCTGGCCGGCAAAAAACAGATGGCGCAGGGACTGCGTTTCCAGCCAAGGATGCAGGGCGCGCGGGTCGAAGTAATCGTACTCGATGGCATACCCCGGGCGCAGGATCCGTGCCTGCTCAAGCCCGGGAATGGACCGTACCAAAGCCCATTGCACGTCGAGTGGCAGGCTGGTGGAAATGCCGTTGGGGTAAACCTCGTGCGTATCCAGCCCTTCGGGCTCGAGGAAAATCTGATGGCTATCGCGGTCAGCAAAGCGGTGAATCTTGTCTTCGATCGACGGGCAATAGCGCGGCCCAATCCCTTCGATCACCCCGGTGTACATGGGCGACCGATCCAGGCCACCCCGAATGATGTCGTGGGTCTGCGCCGTGGTGTGGGTGATCCAACAGGGCACCTGCTGCGGATGGAGTGCCGCGTTGCCCAGGAAGGAAAACACTGGGGTGGGCGTATCGCCCGGTTGCGCTTGCAGGCGCGCATAGTCAATGCTGCGCCCGTCCAGTCGCGGCGGCGTGCCGGTCTTGAGGCGTCCAACCGGCAGGTCCAGACCGCGCAGGCGCTGCGCCAAGGCATTGGATGGAGCATCCCCTACCCGACCGCCCTGGCTCTGTTGCAGCCCGACATGGATCACGCCACCAAGAAAGGTACCGCTGGTCAGCACCACACTGCGAGCGGAGATTTGCAGACCCTGCTGGGTTTTGACGCCGTGCACCAGCCCATCGGCAACCAGCAGGTCTTCCACACTGTCCTGCAAAAGATCGAGGCCGGCCTGACCCTCGAGTCGGGTACGGATGGCAGTTCTGTACCGAACACGATCGGCCTGAGCCCGGGTGGCACGCACGGCGGGTCCCTTTCGCGCATTCAGGATACGGAACTGGATACCTGCGGCATCCGCCGCCAATGCCATCGCACCACCCAGCGCATCGACCTCCTTGACCAGATGGCCTTTGCCGATACCACCAATCGATGGGTTGCAGGACATCTGCCCAAGGGCTTCGAGATTCTGCGTGACCAGCATGGTGCGGGCACCCATCCGGGCGGCCGCCAAGGCGGCCTCTGTGCCGGCGTGTCCGCCGCCAATCACCAGCACATCGTAAAATTCTGGGTAGAGCATCAAGATCGGTTCCTTTGCATCACTACCAAGGGAAGGGGCCGGCTGCGAAAGAACACAGACCTTGCACAACAGGAACTGCATAGCAGTGCAAGCCGTAATTCTACGCGAGGCACCGCCGCTGCTTCAAAGATTAGCGCTGCCAGTCGTCATGTTTCACGTGAAACATCTCTCGACGTCCAGACGGAGCTGCCGACAGAAGTCGGGCCTGCAGCCCGCCAGATGTTTCACGTGAAACACTGGCGCAGCCCACTTCGGGCGCGCAGTCTACTTCGGGTACGTCGGCCCCAACCGCGTCAGAGCCGCCCACGCGACACCCCCTAAACCGCGAAGCTGCCCGACGCCACATATCGGCTGGCGGCCTCCGCCAAGGCCTTGCCCGCCAACCCGGCCTGATGCCGCAAGCCAGCGCGGTAGGCGGTCAAGCCGATCACATCGGTCAGCGGCGGCAAACCGGGCAAGCGGGGAATCAACCCCGCGCAGGCCAGGCCCAATGAACCCGTGATCGTGGCCAACGTCTGCTCACCCCGTTCGTAGCCCACATCGATACCGGCATTGGCAATCCAGCCCAGCAAGGGCACGCCCCGTCCCACCACTGCCTCGGCCGTCAGCAACGCATGATTGATACAACCCAGCCGCAGGCCTACCACCAACACCACCGGAAGTCCGCTGGCAACCACCACATCTGCCATATCGAAGCCTGCACCAACAGGCACCCGCAAGCCTCCAACCCCCTCCACCACCGTCACACGACCCGGCAAAATCCGCTTGCGCACTTCCTCAACCAAGGCGTCGAGACGCACCGCCTGCCCTTCTTCCTGCGCCGCAAAATGTGGCGACGCCGGAGCCCGAAAGGTCAACACACACCGCTCCGATAGGGATAAAGGTAAACCCCCTGCCTCCTCCAAAGCGAGCACATCTTCCCACACCTGTTGCACGCGCGGCCCGTCCGACAGGGCGACTGCCCCGCTGACCACTGGCTTGATGCCAGCCACTGGCGCCCCGCAGGCCGCCAAGGCGTGAACCAGCCCCGCCGCCACCTTGGTCTTGCCAACGCCGGTATCCGTGCCCAGTACCCAAAACCCCTGCCCCATCAGACCGACATCCTGTCGCTGTGCCATTCCCTGTTTCCTCTGATCAACGCGCCAAGCCGGCCCGCTGCGCCGCCACCAGCAGCTGTTGCAGATGTTGCCCGGTATGCGCTGCCGACAAGGAAATGCGCAATCGCGACGAACCCTGCGGCACCGTCGGGGGACGGATGCCCGCCACCAGCACGCCATGCGCTGCCATCTGCTGAGCCAGCGCCATGGTGGCACCGGCATCCCCCAACACCACCGGCACAATGGGCGTACGGCCAAGGGTCGGCAGCACTCGCCAGGCGCTGGACTGACGCCCCAGCTCCGCTGCCAACCACTGCAGCTGCGCCCGCCGGCCGTCTCCCGCGGCGATCATAGCCAATGCCGTAGGCACCGCTGTGGCCAGCGCCGGCGCAGGCGACGTGCTGTAAATGTACGTTCGCGCCCGTTGTACCAGGTGCCGGATCACCCGGGCGTCTGCCGCCACAAAGGCACCGCTCAACCCGGCCGCCTTGCCCAGCGTTCCCATCAACACCAGCCGCGCGCTGCGCAGCCCTGCCGCCGTCACACTGCCCCGGCCCTCCGGGCCGAGGACGCCAAACCCATGCGCATCATCCACCAGCAACAGCGCATCCTGTTGCTCGGCCAGCCGCAACAGCCCAGGCAAATCGGCCTCATCACCATCCATGCTGAACACCGCATCCGTCACGATCATCCGGCGGCGCCCCGAATGTGCCGCCAAGGCCTGTTCCAGCGCAGCAAGATCCCGATGCGGATACCGCACCGTCTTCGCCTTGGCCAGCCGACAACCATCAATCAGCGACGCGTGATTCAGGGCGTCGGAGAAGATCACGTCGTCCTCATCATCCATTAAGCTGGTCAGCACCGCCAGATTGGCCATATAGCCCGTGATGAACAGCAGCGCCTGTTCCATGCCGACGAATTCAGCCAGGGCCTGCTCGGCCCGCTCGTGGCAGGCCAGATGACCAGCTACCAAGGGGGAAGAACCGGACCCTGCACCCCACTGCCTCGCCCCGTCTGCCACGGCTTCCCGCAATTGCGGCTCCGCCGCCAGGCCAAGATAATCATTGCTCAAAAAGGCCGTAAGACAGCGACCCGCGACCTCTACCACCGGACCCGTCACCGATCCCATCACGCGGCGCTGACGCAACAGGGTGTGACGGGAGAGCCGCGCGTGCTCCTCCTCCAGCTCCGCAAACCAGGCGGGACCCGTCGGCTGCTCAGGCAATCCGCACCTCATCTGGCGTGGCCGCGACCGGCGGAGTACGGACATCGGCCAGGCCGCCGCCACCGACCGACCCATGGCCCACCGCCTCTACCGCCTGCCGCAACGTGGCACCCAGCCAGCGACAGGTGGGTTCATCCAGCAGGAACGGTGGCATCAGGTAAACAGTTGCCCCCAGCGGGCGAATCCACAAGCCGCGCTGGCGAGCCTCTACCTGTACAGCGCGGGCCGCAGCCACTCCGCCCCGCATCTCGAACGCCCAAACCATGCCCAACTGCCGCCAGCCCGAGATGCCGGGGTGGTCCGGCAAGTCGGCCATCCCTTGACGGATCCAGCTGGCCCGCTGCGGGATTCGTGCCAACACATCCTCGCGTTGCAGCACCTGCAAGGTGGCGACTGCTGCCCGACAGGCCAACGGATTGCCGCTGAAACTATGGGAATGCAGAAAACCGTCCGTCAGCTGTTCGCCCAGAAACGCCGCAAACAGATCGGCGCTGCTCAGCGTGACGGACAAGGGCAACATGCCGCCACTGAGCCCCTTGGACAGGCAGATCAGGTCTGGCCAGACGCCTGCCTGCTCCACCGCAAAGAAGGTGCCAGTACGGCCGCAGCCAGTGGCAATTTCATCCGCAATCCAGTGCACCTGATGGCGATCACAGATCTGCCTTACCTCGCGCAGGAAGCGAGGGTGATACAGGCGCATGCCCCCCGCGCCCTGCAGCAACGGTTCCAGCACAATCGCAGCCACCTGTGCCGCCTGCGCCGTCAGCAGCTCCTCCAGGCGTGCCGCTGCCCGCACCGCCTCCTCTTCCGAATCCCAACCGGCAGCTGCAGCCCTCATGTTGTCCGGCCCCTCAACCACCAGGGCACCGCGCAACAGGCTGTGATACTGGCGGCTGAACACCCCCTGATCTGTCACCCCAAGGGCGCCGAGGGTTTCCCCGTGGTAACTGTCCGCCAGACACACAAAGCGATGCTTGTCCGGCAAGCCGCGACGCTGCCAGGCGTGGGCACTCTGCTTGAGGGCAATCTCCAACGCCGACGAACCATCACTGGCAAACGAGACGTGCGGCAACGCCCCACCCGTGCGCGCCACCAAGGCTTCCGCCAGCAACACCGCAGGCTCATGCGTCAACCCAGCCAACATGACGTGATCGAGGGTATCCAGCTGCTGGTGCAAGGCTGCAACCACGTCGGGATGACGATGCCCCAACAGGCACGTCCACCAGCTGGAGATGCCGTCAAACCAGCGCATGCCCCCTTCGCCAATCAACCAGGGCCCGTCGGCGGCAACGATCGGTACGACGGGGTTGGCCGCCAGTGCCGCCATCTGCGTGCACGGATGCCAGACCGCCTGCCGACTGCGCTCTGCCAACCCGGCCTGCGTTGCGTTCCCGTCTTGCGCCTCTGTTGTCCCGGTCAGCCCTGACGCCTCCAGGACCTCTGAGGCCACAATCGCTCCTATCGCCTGACCGGCTGACGTCATGTGCATGGTCCCGTTATTTGCCAATACAGAAGCGCGAGAAGATCTCGCCGAGCAGATCGTCCGCAACAAACTCCCCGAGAATCTCGTTGAGTGCACCTTGGGCCAGGCGCAGGTCCTCGGCCACCAACTCTTCCTGCACCGCCCGTTCCGCCTGCTCGAGATGGCCAAGCGCCGACCGCAGCGCATCCAGATGACGGGTACGCGCCAGAAAGCCAGGTTCGGTTCCTGCGCTCCAGCCGAGGGCAGACAGGATGCGTCGTTCCAGCGCCGCAACGCCCTCCCCGGTCTGCGCCGACACAAGGCACACGGCGTCTTGTTGCGCCAGGCTTTCCAACTGATCTGATGACGCCAGATCCCGCTTGTTCCAGACGTATAGCACCGGCATCGTCGCCGGCAACGTCAGCATCGCGGCATCCTCTGCAGGAGATGCGCTCGGCTGGTCGAACGCTCGCAGCACCAGCACCAGATCTGCCTGCGCTGCCGCCTGTTGTGCACGCGCTATCCCCAGCTTTTCCACAGCCTGTGCACCGTCACGGACACCGGCCGTATCGATCAGCTCTAGCCGCAATCCACCCAATTCCAGGTGCGTACGGATAGTATCCCGGGTGGTCCCGGCTTCGGCACTGACAATGGCAAGATCTTCACCCGCCAGACGATTGAGCAGGCTGGACTTGCCCACATTGGGCGGCCCATACAACACCACCTGCCGTCCCGCTCGCAACGCCTGGCCGCGCAGCCCCTGGGACAGCAGTTCGCGCAAGCGTGACACCATCGGCCGCAGCATCTGGCGCACCTGGTCCACGGGAGCGACGGCAAGTTCTTCCTCGGGAAAATCGAGCGAGCCCTCAAGCTGCACACGCGCCGTGTGCAGATCCTGCTGAATATCGCGAATGCTGCGGGAAAACTCGCCGTCAAGCGAACGCAAGGCGCCCCGGGCAGCGGCTTCGCTGCTGGCTTCAATCAGGTCGGCCACGGCCTCGGCCTGCACCAGATCCAGCTTGCCGCGCAGAAACGCGCGCCGGGTGAATTCCCCGGGCTGCGCCAGCCGTGCTCCCAGGTCCAGGCAGGCCTGCAATACCCGTCGTGGCAGCACGTCGCCACCATGGGTATGCAGTTCCAGCACATCTTCACCCGTGTAGGAGGCTGGTGCCGGAAACCAGATCAGCAGACCCCGGTCGAGCACCTGCCCAGCCTGGTCGCGAAAGGCCACCAGATGGGCGTGGCGCGGGCTGGCTTGCACCCCCGCCAAGGCAAACGCCATGGCCTGCAACGACGGCCCGCTCACCCGCAGCACAGCCACGCCGCCGCGACCCGGCGCCGTTGCCAACGCCACAATGATGCTGCGATCAGGCGTCATGATCGCCGGCGCCGGGGTCGCGCCATCCGATGGTCAGCCGCGCGCGGCAGCCTGCTCGATCTTGCGCGTGATCACCCACTGCTGCAGGATCGACAGGCTGTTGTTGACCACCCAGTACAGCACCAGACCAGCTGGGAAGAAGAAAAACATCACGCTGAACATCAGCGGCATGATCATCATCACCTTGGCCTGCACCGGATCTGGCGGCGGTGGCTGCATTTTGGTCTGGATGAAACTGGAGATGCCCATCAACACGGGCAGGATATACAGCGGGTCCTGCGCGCTCAGATCGTGAATCCAGCCCAGAAATGGCGCATGTCGCAATTCCACCGTGGCAAGCAGGGTCCAGTACAGCGCAATGAAGACCGGAATCTGCACAACCACCGGCAGGCAGCCGCCCAAAGGATTGATCTTTTCCGACTTGTAGAGATTCATCATGGCCTCATTACGCTTGGCTGGATCGTTCTCGTATTGTTCCTTGATCTTCTGCAGCTTGGGTGCCACCACCCGCATTTTCGCCATCGAGCGGTAGCTCGCGGCAGACAGCGGGAAAAATACCAGCTTGATGCCCACCGTCAGCAGGATGATCGCCACACCCCAGTTGCCCACACCATGGTGGATGAACGCCAGCGCATGCCAGATCGGCACCGCCAGGATCGCCAGCCAGCCAAAGTCGATGGTCAGGTCCAGGCCCGGAGCGAGTGCCTGCAGTTTTTCTCCTTCCTGTGGCCCTGCATAGAGCGGCATGCTGACGGATTTGGTGGCCCCGGCATCGATCTTGCCCAGGTTGAGGATCACCCCGGCGCTGTACAGGTTGTCAGCAACCTTGCGGGCGAAATACGCGCGCGACACCCCCTGCTGCGGCAGGAAAGCGGCCACGAAGTAGTGTTGCAGCATGGCTACCCAACCGTTGTTGGCCTGCTCGGGCACTTTCGCCTTGCCTTTGTCGATATCGCTGAAGGCCGTTTTCTGGAAATGGGTGGTGTCGGTGTAGAACGCCGGGCCCGTATACGTGCTGACAAACCGCGGATCGCCGGGCGGCGCCTTGCTGTCACGCAAAAACTGGAAGTAGGCATCGACCGGGACAGCGGCGGCAGAGGTGTTGTGCACTGACCACGCCACATCCACCACATAGCTGCCGCGGTGGAACACGAAGGACTTGACTGCTTCCACGCCGTCCGACGACCGGGCGCTGAAGCGCAGGGTCACGGCATCCTGTCCCGGCGCCAGGGAAAGGTTGGTGGCATCCGGCGTGAACACACTCAGATGGTTGGGCAGGTTCGCTCCCAACAGACCAGACTGCACGACATAGAGCGGCGACCCGCTGTCCTGCATCAGCACCAGCGGATCCTTGCCATCGTCTGCCGCCAGATGCTGCAACAGCGTGAGTTTGCGCAGATCACCACCGTTGGTGTCGAACTCGGCCCGAAACACATCGGTGGTGACAACCACCCGTTCGCCCCGCTGTGGAGCACCAGCCGCGACATTGGCTGGCAGCGCGGTCGCCGCTGGGGTGCCGCCGGGCAGCGAAGCTCCGGCGGACAGGCTACCGGGAGCCACCGGCACACTGGCATTGGCACCGCCCGCTGCGGAGGCACTGACCGGTACCGGCACAGGATGTTGTTCCCTGTCCCAGGCATCCAGCAGCATATAGCCAGAGAACAGGAACACAGCCAGGGCAATCAGGCGGTTAGCATCCATGGATAAGCTTGAATCCTTCAGGGAACAGGGTCATGACCCCCAGGATGCCAAGGATGACAACGCGACAGCCGGCGCAGGCCAAGCCAAAGGCCGACGCGCAGACCATGGCGCGCCAGGGCATCCAGGGTGTACTGGGAACAGGTGGGGGTAAAGCGGCAGTGCGGGCCTAGCCAGGGACTGATGCCAAGCTGGTAGACGCGGATGAGGATACGCAAACATTGCGACATTTCTGCACCCGTTGCACATGCTTGTCGAACTCAGCAAGAAACACGGCATACTCGGCCGGCTGGAAACGTTTCCGCACCAGCACGACCACATCCAGACCATGCAGGGTGCCAGCGTGGCGCCCAAACAGCTCACGGCTGACCCGCTTCATATAGTTTCGACCCACAGCCGTTTTGCAGACTTTCTTGCTGACCGTGATGCCGAGACGGGGCAACGCATGGATGCTCGGACATGCCAACATCCGCGCATAATCGCCATGACTGGCACAGCGTGCGCGGAAAACGGCATCGAACTCAGCCGGCGTCGAGAGCTTGTCCCAACGCCGGATGCGTTTCACTTCAGACGGCGAGGCGCGAGCGGCCGCGAGCGCGACGGGCGTTCAACACGGCACGGCCGCCACGGGTCTTCATGCGGACGCGGAAGCCGTGGGTGCGCTTGCGCTTGGTAACCGAAGGCTGGTAGGTGCGCTTCATGATGGGATGACCAATTAGGGTTATATCGAACCCGCGATTTGAACACATCTGGCAAGACACGGTCAAGCAGCCCGCGCCAGCCCTTGCAAGGTAG
>CAIPBT010000086.1 GCA_903863375.1 uncultured Ferrovum sp. | reverse complement strand
GATTTGCCACAGCCGGACGGGCCCAGCAGACAGACAAACTCGCCGGCGTCGATCTGCAGGTCGACGGCATCGAGCACCTGTACGGCCGCGCCCTGACCCGCGGTCTGGAAACGCTGGCTGACCCCGGAAAAGATCAGGGTGCTCATGCCATGCCCCGGTGCCAGCGCAGCAGATGCCGGTTGAGCCGATCCATCAGCAGGTCGATGGCCAGACCGATCAGGCCGATGCTCAACATGCCGGCGATGATCTTGTCGGTCCAGAAATATTCGCGCGCCTCCAGGATGCGATAGCCCAGGCCATTGTTGACGGCAATCATCTCGGCCACGATCACCACCAGGAAAGCCGTGCCAATCCCGATACGCACACCCGACAGGATGAAGGGCATCGCGGCCGGCAGGATCACCTGCACAAAAATGCGCCCGGGGCTGGCCCCCAGGTTGCGTGCGGCGCGCAGATAGATGCTGTCCACCTGCGCGACCCCGGCGATGGTGTTCATCAGGATGGGAAAAAAGGCGCCCAGCGCGATCAGGAACACCGCTGGCGGATTACCCAGACCGAACCAGAGGATGGCCAGCGGAATGTAGGCAATCGGCGGAATCGGTCGCAGGATCTGGATCAGAGGATTGGCGAAGGCCCGCAGGGCAGGCATCGCCCCCATCAGCAGCCCTAGCGGCAGGGCCAGCACCAGCCCCAGGCCAAAGCCCAGCACCACCCGGGTGAGGCTACCCAGCGCATCCTGCAGCAGTTCGCCGCTCAAGGCCCAGGCCAGATATGACTGGGTGGCGGGATCCCGTGGCTGTGTCGGGGCCAGGTATTCCCCCCACTTGATGGCGACGGCCACCGGTGATGGCAGGGCTTGCGGCGTCACCAGGCCGAGGGTGGTGGCCACCTGCCACAGCACCAGCAGCAGGGCGGGCAGGGCAAGTCCCCGCGCCAGGGTGCCAAGGCTGCTGCCCGTCATGGCACACCTGCCGCCTTCTTCGCCGCCACCAGCAGGTCGGTCTTGACGAACTCGCTTGCCATCGGCGGTTTCGCCATTTTGCCAACGTGATACTTCACCATCTGGTCAACGGTGGCCTGGATGTGTTGTGGCGTGATGTCGTAGCTGTAGGCGGCATTGCCCATCGCATCCGCAAATTCCTTCTCGGTGATCTGGCCTTTGAACAGCGTCTCGCGCACGTATTTCGAGGCGAGTTTCGGGTCCTGCAGAAATTCCCGGTTGGCTTCGACAAAGCACTGCATGAAGCGCCTGGCCTGTTCGGGCTTCTCGCGATAGAACTTCTCGGTCATCACCATGGTGCGCACCGGCACGCCGATCGGGGTGTCGTAGGGTTTCAGCACTTCGATGGCAAAACCGCGATCCAGCGCCTGCGAGGCGTAGGGCTCCGACTGCATGATCACATCCATGTTTTTGGTCTGCAGCGCCTGGTTCAGGTCAGGAAAGCTCAGGTAGGTGATCTGCACATCCTTGCCCGGCTGGTCGCTGAAGCTCAGGCCCGCCTGCCCCAGTTCGGTGGCAAGCAGGATTTCCTGAATGCTGCCGCGCGCCACCGCCACACGTTTGCCCTTCAGTTCGGCCACCTTGTGGATCGGCGCGTCGTTGCGCGCGAGCAGACGGGCACCACCCGTGGCAAAACCCGCCACGATCACGATCGGCACCCCCGAGGCGCGCGCCGAAATGGCAGCCTCGCTGGCAGTGGCCCCAACATCGATCTCGCCGGCGATGATGGCCTGCATCACATCCAGTCCTTTGGCGAAGCTGCGTTCGTTCACCTGCAGGCCGCCGCATTTCGACGGCCCGATTTCCTTCACATACGAGACCGCGCCGTAATGGGCGAATTTCAGGGTGCCCAGCCGTACCGGGTCTTCCGCCGCGGCAGGGTTCACAAGCAAGGACGGCAGGGCAGCGAGCAAAAGCAGAACTCGGTTGGCAATCAGTCGGGTCACGGCAGAAACATCCTTTTTGCACGAGTGGCAGGTACCATCCGGATTGTTGTCCAAGACGCGCTGCCATGACCAGAACTTCATTGTCGATTGCCGATTCTGCCCGGCGCCCGCTGTCCGCCACCGCGGGCGCGCCGACCCGGGCCTGCCTGGTTGTCTCGACCCTGCTGACGCTGGTCGGGTGCGCCACCCAGGCGCCTGCTCCGGTGTCGAACGCCATGCCGCCGCCAGGCAAGGCCGCCGCGACGGTGGCGGCGGCGGCGCCACCGGCAACCCGGGCAATACCGGCAGCACCAGCAACGCCAGTCATCGCGGCGGCGGCGCCTGACCTCGCGCATGTGTCCACCGATCTGCTCGAACCCGACACCCGGGTGCGGTATCGCGACCGGCTGACGGCGGGCGAAGGAACGGTCTTCGCGCTGGACCCGGCGCGCTCGGAGGTACGTTTCTTTGCCCTGCGCGCAGGGCTTGGCGCACGGTTTGGGCATAACCACGTACTGCGCGCCACCCGGTTTCAGGGGCTGGCCTTCGTGCCCGAGAAAAGCCTCAAGGGGGGCACGGCGCATCTTGCCTTCCGGCTGGCCGATCTGGAACTCGACAATGCGGCGGTGCGGGCTGCCACAGGCGGTGGATTTGGCCGCCCGCTGACCGAAGCCGACATCGCCGGCACGCGGGAGCATCTGCTGTCGGAACAGAATTTTCAGGCGGAGCGGTTTCCGGTGGTGCTGGCCAACGTGGTGATCGAGGCGGGCGAACTGCCGGTCGCCAGCGCCGATCTGGCCCTGACCGTGCATGGCGAAACGCACCACCAACGCATCCTGCTGAAGGTGCATCAGGAAGACGACAGCCTCGAGGCCGCCGGCAGCCTGGTATTCCGGCAGTCGGACTATGGCGTCAAACCCTACGCCGTGATGGGCGGACTGATCGCCGTGGATGATCTGGTGGCCGTGGACTTCACCTTACGTGGCCGCCGGCTGGCGCGTTGACCGGCAGATCGGCGCCGGCGGCGCCGGCAGCAGGCAAATGCCCGTCAATTCAACCGATGGGGTGGCCGAAAAATCGCCGATACTGATGTTTTCCGGCGCTGACTGAGGATCTGCACCCGCGATGGCCGACGGCGACGTCTTCAACACCCCTGCCCTGCTGCACGCGAGCAACCCGTGGTGGCGGGCGGCGACGCCCGACCCGGGCGCGAACGTCAGGGCGCACCGCTGGCAGGCGCGACTGCTGGCCTGGGTGACGGCGGCCGACGCCCCCGCCGTGCTGGTTCTGGAAGGTGCCCGCCAAACCGGCAAAAGTACCCTGCTGGCGGGTCTGGCGATGGACCTGGTGGCGCAAGGCATACCCGCCGGCCGCGTCTGCCGCTTGTGCCTCGACGACACGCCGCTGCGCTGGTCCGACCCGGCGTCGCTGCTCGACGCCTGGCAAGCCGTGCAGCCGGGTCGTGCCGACGCCGACTATCTGCTGATTGACGATGTGCATCTCTGGTCGGGCGACCATTTGCAGACGCTGGGACAACTGCAACGCGAACACGGCCTGCGGCTGGTGGTCAGCGCCTTGCCGACCGCCCTGGCCCCGGTGGGCAACCGTCTTGCCCAGCCAGACCAGCAGATCGCGCGGTTGCGCCTGTCCAGCCTGAATTTCGCCGATGTGCTGGCCGGGCAGGGCTGCCTGCCGGAACTGCCTGCCGCCCCACGATCCCTGCGCGAAACCTTCGACTGGCCACGCAGCCAGTTCGCGGCGATGGCGAGCGCGCTGCGCAGCCTGGGCGCGCAGTTCCACGAGTATCTGTTGCGCGGCAGCAGCCTCCCGGCCAATGCCGGAGATTCGGTAGCCCAGGCCCACCGGGCCCTGCGCCGGGATGTGATCGAACGCGCAATCCGGGTGGATGGACCCGGGCTGCATAACGTCCGCCGGGTGGATGACCTGATGCGCACCCTCGATTATCTGGCAGCGCGCAACGGCACCTTGCTCGACGTGCCAGACCTGTGCGCACAGCTGACAGTGGAGCGGCCCACCGTACGTCATTTCCTGCAGCTGCTCGAAGACCTGCAACTGATCCACCGCATTCCGCCGCTGGGATATGGCGACACGGTACAGCG
>CAIPBT010000085.1 GCA_903863375.1 uncultured Ferrovum sp. | reverse complement strand
GGCGGCATACCCGGCGAGGTCGCCGATCACGCCGCCCCCGAGCGCCACAACGGTGCAGCGACGCTCAAAACGCGCCTCCAGCAACGCATCATGCACCTGATTGAAGCTCTCACGCGTCTTGAACGACTCACCGTCGGGCAGAGTGATTTCCAGCACTTGCACCCCGGCTTGCCGCACGCGCTCCGCCAGCGCCGTGCCGTAGAGCGGGGCGACGGTGGTGTTGCTCACCAGCGCCACCTGCGGCCTGGCCAGCGCCGGCATCAGGAACGTGGCCGGGTCTTGCAGCAGGCCGCGGCCGATCAGGATGGGATACGCGTGTCCGGGCAGGTCAACCTGCAGGGTGCGAAGAGACAAGAGGGCAGCTCCTTCAGGAAACGGCAGAATCGGCGGCTCCGTCACCCGTTTCTCCGGCAGGGGGCACAGGCAGCGGATTGCCCGCAATGGCAGGGAACAGTTCGCGTTCGATGCGATTGACCAGACGGGCCACGCCTTGGTCGCCGGTATCGAGTGTCAGATGGGCCGTTTCTTCGTAGAGAGGACGACGCACTTCCAGCAGCTCACGCAGTCGACCCAGGGGGTCGCCGGTCTGCAGCAGGGGGCGGTCGCGGTCATGTCGCATCCGGCGGAACAGGTCTTCCGGCCGGGCCCGCAGATAGATCACGGTGCCGTGGGCACGCAGGCAGGCGCGGTTGGCGGGGTCGAGCACTGCCCCGCCGCCGGTGGCCAACACCACGCCGGGGCGGCCGCTCAATTCGGCAATCATCGCCGCCTCGCGCGCTCGGAAGCCGATCTCGCCCTCCAGCTCAAAAATGGTGCGCACGCTGACGCCGGTTCGCGCCTCGATCTCATGGTCGCTGTCCAGGAAGGGCAGGCGCAGGCGGCGCGCTAAGGCGCGCCCGACCGTGGTCTTGCCGGCACCCATCAGACCAACCAGAAATACGTTGCGGGACATACCATTCATCCCACCATTCTAGCAGGAGGATGCTGCCGCCCGCCGCCGACGGTCAGCGTACGTTCAGGCTGTCGCGCAGCACCCGCGGCGTGATGAAGATCAAAAGCTCGCTCTTGGTCTCGCTGACGCTGGTGCGCTTGAAGAGGTTGCCCAGGTAGGGCAGGTCACCCAGCCCCGGCACCTTGTCGATCTGATCGGTGGTGTCGATCTCGTAGATGCCACCCAGCACCGCGGTCTCGCCATCGTCCACCAGCAGCTGGGTGGTGACCTTGTTGGTATCGATCGAGGGCACGCCGTTGAACAGGGCGCCGACCGTATCCTTTTTGACTTCCAGGTCCATCGCCACCCGACCATCCGGCGTGATCCGCGGGGTGACCGCCAGGCTCAGCGTGGCTGGCTTGAACGAAACGTTGGTGGCACCGCTGCTGCTGGATTGCTGGTAGGGAATTTCCGTGCCCTGCTCGATCATGGCCTTCTGCTTGTCCGACGTGATCACCCGTGGGCTGCTGATGGTCTTCTGCTTGCCATCCGACTCGGCTGCGGTGAGTTCCAGCGACAGCAGGCTGGTGCTGTCACTGTTCAGCAGGGTCAGGCCCAGCGTACCGTTGACGGTCGACGCGGGCAGGTTGACGTTGGGGGTGTTGGTCAATCCGGTTACCCCCTGGGTGCCGGTGTACGTGCCGACGTTCAGCGTGCCACGCCCCACCCGCTGGTTGCCCAGCAGGCCCAGTCGCACCCCCAGCTGGTGGCTGAAGGTGTCTTTGGCAATCACGATGCGCGCCTCGATCATCACCTGACGCACTGCCACGTCGATACGCGAGATCACGCGCCGGATTTCCTCCAGCCGGGCGTCGGTTTCGCGCACGAAGACCGTGTTGGTGCGGGCATCCACTGTCACGGCGCCGCGCTTCGAGACCATGCCCTGCTTCTCGTTCATCAGCAGTTTCAGGATGTCTTCCGCGCGCTGGTAATTCAGCTGGATGATCTCGGTATGCAGCGCTTCCAGTTCGGAGCGCGCCAGCGCGGTTTCCAGCTTGCTCTTTTCCTTGGCGGCAATTTCCTCCGCCGGAGAGATCAGCACCACGTTGCCTTCGCGCTTCATGCTGAGGTTGCGCGTCTGTAACAGGATGTCCAGGGCCTGATCCCAAGGCACGTCCTTCAGGCGCAGGGTGATGTTTCCGGTCACCGTATCGGCCGCGATGATGTTGAGGCCAGTGAAATCGGCAATCACCTGCAGCACGTTGCGAATTTCCACGTTCTGGAAATTGAGCGACAGCTTGTCACCGTTGTAGGTCTTGTTCGGGCCTTGCACCAGCTTGTTCGGGTCGTCCACGGTCTTGCGCACTTCCAGCACAAACTGCTTCTCCGCCTGATAGGCCGAGTGATCCCAGTTGCCGTCCGACTCCACCACCAGGTGCACGTTGTTGCCGCTGACCGAAGTTTCGATGAACTGCACGGGGGTGGCGAAATCGCGGACATCCAGCTTGCGGCGCAGGTCTGCTGCCAGCGTGGCATCCAGGAAATCGACGGTCAGCCGGCGGCCGATCCGGCGGATGTCCACTTCCACGCGGGGATCCGACAGATCCAGCAGCACCCGGCCTTCGCCATTGGTGCCCCGCCGGAAATCGACCTTACCAACGCTGTGCTGCTCGTCCATCGGGGACTTGATCGCGGCAAAGCGCTGCAGGGTGGGGGTGTTCTCGACGGTGGCGGTGGCGGTGAGCACCACCGTCAGCTTGTTGCCAGCGTTGCGCGTCTCGAAGCCCATCGGCCGCGCCAGATTGAATACCAGCCGGGTGCGCGTGCCAGCCTGCACCACGTTGATGCTGCGCAGGTCACCTTCCGAGCTGGTGATGTTGCTTTTGTCGAGGCCATTGATCGTGTCGGGCAGATCGATCGCCACCCTTGACGGGTTGCTCACCGTGAAGCCCGCCGGATTCTGCGTCAGTGGCTGCTTCAGGTCGAAGGTCACGCTGACCTGGCCGGGTACGGTGGTGGCGAAGCTCACGCCCGTGATGGTGTTGGTGGCCGCCGCTACGGGGGCCGCCTCGGCTACCAGCTGTGCCTGTGCGAGTGGCGCCACGGCGGCCAGCAGCAGCGCGCAGGTCAGGATCACTGCCCCCTGCAGGACCGGGCGATGACGGGCAAAGCGCGGGGACGGGGCCAACTTCTGGGACTTCATTTGCGGTTCTCCTGAGCGGCCTCGGCCAGTTGCAGTCGGGCTTCCCTGAGCGTCCACTCGCCGCCGGCATCCTGCACGGTCTCGCGTAGTGCGACTTCGGTTTCGGTAATCGCGGTGATCACGCCATAATCCAGGCCCAGATGATCGCCAGTCTTGACGCGGTAGAGGGTGCCCTCTGCCCGGACCAGGCCGAACACCTTGCCTTTCTGTTGCAGCACGCCAACCAGCTTCATCGCGTCCAGCGGAAAGCGCTCCAGCGCCTCGCGCGGCCGGTTCAGGTCGGGCGCATTCTGTCCCGACTGGGCACCGCCATCCGCGCGCAGCGTGCGCGGCCGGAAAGGATCCGGCAGCTCAAAACCCTTGTATTCGAAAGGCTCATAGGCTTTGGCCGCCGGCAGCGGGTCGATCTGGTGTGGCAGCGACGCTGCCGTCTTTTTCATGAATTCGCGCAGATCGCCATACCCGTCACCCTGGCAGGCTGTCAGGGCAAGGGTCAGCAGCGACAACAACAGGGCGCGTGGCAGACGCGGGATCATTTCTTGGCTCCCCGGGCGTTTTTCTGTTGCAGCGCAAGTTCCTGCTCGTCCAGATAACGATAGGTACGCGCCGTGCCCTCCATCACCAGCATTACGTCCTTATCCTTGCCGCCCTTTTCCGCCGGGCGCTGCGCCACCTGAATGTTCATGTCTTGCAGCAGCACGATGCGCGGCAGGCGGCTCAGGTCGCTGGCGAACGCCGCCAGATCGTGGAAGTGGCCGTTGATTTTCAGCGTGACCGGCAGTTCGGCATAGAAGTCGGACAGGGTTTCCTGGCTGGCCGGCTTGAACAGATCGAATTGCAGGCCACGGCCCAATCCGGCCTGGTTGATGTCGTTCAGCAGGGCATCCATTTCAGAGCGGTTGGGCAGTTGGCGCAGCAGCGCCCCGAAGGCCTGCTGGATTTCGACCAGCCGGTGACGCCACGCATCCAGGTTGATCGCCATGCGCTTCTTTTCGCGGTAGGTATCGCGCAGTGCTTGTTCCTGACGCTGTTCTCGCGCGATGGCATCGAGCTGTTCGCTCCATTGAAACCACCAGCCGCCGGCCACCATCAGCACAAACACGATCGACAACAGCACGGCCTTGGCGCCAACGCTCAGGTTACCAATGCGCCGGAAGTCCAGGTCGCGCAATTCATCCAGTTTCACTTGGCGGGCCCTCCGGCGGCGACGCGGCGCACGTGAACGTTGATGCTGAATTCGGCGGCGCGAACATCATTCACCTGCGTGCTGTGGATTTCGACCAGTTCGGCGCTTTCCAGCCAGGCCGACTCGTTCAGGTTGTGCAGCAGGGTAGACACCCGGGCATTGCTCTGCGCCACGCCGGTGAGGTTGATGGACGGCCCCGACTGCTTGATGGTGCGCAGGTAGGTGCCGTCGGGCATCACGCGCAGCAGTTGGTCGAGTACGTGCACCGCCTCGGAGCGGTTGGACTGCAGCGCTTCCACCACCTGCTTGCGCGCCAGCAGCGCGGCGGTCTCTTCCTTCACCCGCTTGATTTCCTCGATTTCCTGGTCGAGCTGCTTGATCTCGTTGCGCAGGAAGTTGTTTCGACCCTGCTGGTTTTCCAGCCGTGCCGACAGCACGGTGCTGCCCAGGATCACGATCAGCAAACCCAGACCGGCGACCATCGCCAGCAGGGTGACCATCTGGCGCTGCCGTTCGCGGCGGCGCTCCTGACGGTGGGGGAGCAGGTTGATCCGGATCACGCGTCGAAGCTCCGCAGGGCAAGGCCGCAGGCAGTCAGCAGGCCAGGGGCATCGGCGGCCAGCTGGCGGGCCTTGATGCCGGAGGCGAGG
The DNA here is from genome assembly GCA_903863375.1 of uncultured Ferrovum sp. Lineage (GTDB taxonomy): Bacteria > Pseudomonadota > Gammaproteobacteria > Burkholderiales > Ferrovaceae > CAIVHB01. The sequence continues at coordinate 22,014 of CAIPBT010000085.1, read as the reverse complement.
GTCATCCGGGCAAAGGGGTTGGCGATGAAGGTGTTGACCTGGGTTCGCGCGCTCACCGCTTCCTCCAGACCGGGCAGGCTGGCGCAACCACCGGCCAGGATGACGTGATCGACATGGGAGTACGGCGTTGAGGTGTAGAAGAACTGATGGGCGCGGGCAATTTCGAGCGCCAGGTTTTCCCGGAAGGGCTGCAGCACTTCGGCCAGATAGCTCTCCGGCAGGTTGCCTTGCCGTTTGGCGTTCTCGGCCTCTTCCATGCTGATGCTGAAATGTTGTGCGATCTCGCTGGTCAGGGTGTTGCCACCAACCTGCTGCTCGCGCAAATAGACCTGTGCGCCTTCGTGGTACATCGTCACCCGCAGCGTGCTGGCACCGATGTCGACCAGCGAAATCACCTGCTTGCGCGCCCCGCCTGGCAGCCGGCGCTGGATCAGTTCAACGGCGGCCTGGATGGCATAGGCGTCAACATCCATCACCTGCACCTTGATTCCTGCGGCCTGCGCTGCCGCCACCCGGTCTTCCACCCGGTCCTTGCGTGAAGCGGCGATCAGCACCTCGATCTCACCCTCCGCACCGTCCGGCGCCGGGCCGATTTTCTGGAAGTCGAGATTCACCTCATCCAGCGCGAACGGGATGTACTGGTTGGCTTCACTTTCCACCTGGACTTCCAGCTCATCTTCGTTTGGCGCATCCGGCATCACCACCTTGCGCGTGATCACGGCTGATGCAGGCAGCGCCATGGCCGCCGTCCGGGTGCGCGAATTGATGCGCCGCAGGGCGCGCTTCACGGCTTCCGACACCACCTCGAGATCGCTCAGATTGCCGTCGACCACGGCATCGCGGGGCAGCAACTCGGTCACGTAATTTTCAACGTGAAAGCCCGTTGCCGACTGCGACAGCTCGACGATCTTGACGGCCGAGGAACTGATGTCCAGACCCAGCAATGGCTTCGGGCGCGGCGCCAGGCGCTTGAGCAGAGCATTTAACCGTTCCTGAAGCATGGGGGTGTAAGTTCTCGAATATTTAAGAATTTAGCAGCGATGCTAGTCTACGGACAATCGAGTGTAAAGATTTTCCACGCCAGAGAATCCGGGAATATTGACGGATGGGCGGCGGCCCCGATCCGTATAATGAAACACTGGAACGTTCCGCTGCGCGGCCCTTTCGATGCAACCCCGACACTTTTTTTATCCTCTGGCCGTGCTGTGTGCGATTGGTGCCGTGTTCGCCGCGGTGGGTGTGCTGACCATTGCCCTGCTCTACCCCGGCATTCCGAATGTGGATGCCCTTCGGGATTATCGCCCGAAGGTTCCCTTGCGCGTCTACACCGCCGACAACCAGCTGATCGGCGAGTTTGGCGCCGAGCGGCGCGATGTGCTGGTACTGGCCGACGTGCCGATGGCGATGCGCAAGGCCATTCTTGCGGCAGAAGACGACCATTTCTACAGTCATGGCGGCATCGACTGGATGGGTGTGTTCCGGGCCATGCTGGCCAACGTGTGGGCCCGCGGTGCCAAGGAAGGGGCCAGTACCATCACCATGCAGGTGGCGCGCAATTTCTTTCTCAGCAACGAGAAGACGTTGGCACGCAAGCTGTCGGAAGCCATGCTGGCGGTGGAAATCGAACACCACCTGACCAAGGACCAGATCCTGGAGCTCTACATCAACCAGATCTATCTGGGCCAGCGCTCCTACGGGTTCGGTGAAGCGGCGCTGGCGTATTACGGCCGGCCCCTGAAGGAACTGGGGCTGGGCGAAATGGCCATGCTGGCCGGCCTGCCCAAGGCGCCGTCGAGCTACAACCCGGTGGTCAATCCGCGCCGCGCCGGCCTGCGCCAGCAATATGTGTTGCGGCGCATGCATGAGCTGCACTTCATCACCGATGCCCAGTATGCCCAGGCCCTGCAAAATCCCGGGCACCCGGTGGCCCAGCGCGGTGGGGCACTAGTCAGCCATGCAGATCATGTTGCCGAAATGGCCCGCCAGTACATGGTTGATACCTATGGCGACGCCGCCTATTCGCGGGGCTATCGGGTGATCACCACGCTGCGTCGCGCTGACCAGGAGACGGCCTGGGCTGCCGTGCGTAAAGGCGTGCTGGATTACGATCGCCGGCATGGGTATCGGGGACCGGAGGGTTATGCCGATCTGGCCACCGATGCCTCGGAAGACGATTTCGACGAGGTGCTGGCCGAACGCGAAAGCTTTGAAAACCTGGTACCAGGACTGGTGTTGGCGGTTGGTGGTAGCGGGGTGCGGGTGTATCTGAAGTCTGGCGATACGGTCACCGTGAGCGGCGACGGTCTCAAGTTCGCCAAGGCAGCGCTGGTGCCGGCGGCCAGCGGCAACAAGGGATCGATCCGGCGCGGCGCCCTGGTGCGGCTGACCCGCACGGCCAGCAACGATTGGGCGATTGTGCAGGTACCCAATGTGGAGGCGGCGCTGGTCAGCCTGGATCCGTCGGATGGTGCGATCCGGGCGCTGGTTGGGGGCTTCGATTTCAGCAACAGCAAATACAACCATGTCACCCAGGCTTCGCGACAGCCGGGATCCAGCTTCAAACCCTTCATCTATTCGGCCGCCCTGGAAAAGCATTACGGCCCGGCCAGCATTTTTCGGGACGAATTGACCACCATTGCGGCCGCTGACAATGGCGAGGCCTGGGAGCCGCACAATTACGAGCCGGAATACGACGGACCGATCCGCTTGCGGGTGGCGCTCGCCAAATCCAAGAACACCGTTGCGGTAAAGCTGCTGCAGGCGATCACGCCGGCCTACGCGCAGGAGTACATCACCCGCTTCGGGTTTTCCGCGCGCCAGCATCCCGCCTACCTCAGCATGGCCCTGGGCTCTGGTCAGTCCACGCCCTTGCAGCTGTCAGCCGCCTATGCCACGTTCGCGAACGGCGGCTACCGCGTGCATCCCTATTTCATTGCCAAAATCCTCGACCAGAAGGGCAACCTGATCAGCCAGGCTCAGCCGGTCAAGGCCGGAACCGAGGCGCCCGCCATTGATCCGCGCAATGCCTTCATCATGAACAGCATGCTGCGCGACGTGGTGCGCATGGGTACTGCTGCCAAGGCCATGAGTCTTGGCCGGCTGGATCTGGCCGGCAAGACTGGCACCACCAGCGACCATGTCGATGCGTGGTTTGCCGGGTATCAGGCCAGCCTGGTGGCGGTGGCCTGGATCGGCTTCGACAATCCGGCCTCGCTCGGGGCCAACGAAACCGGCGCGCATGCGGCGCTGCCCATGTGGATGGACTACATGGGCAAGGTGCTGCAGGGCGTACCGGAAGACGACCCGACCCCTCCGGAAGGCGTGGTATCGGCCATGGTCGATCCGTCCACCGGGCGGGTCGAACCTGGGGCCAGCCATGGCTACGCCGAATGGTTTTACAGCGAAAACCTGAATGATCCGGGCGGAGCGCCGGGCGAGTCTGTCGAGAGCCCGGCGGCCGCGCCGTCGCCGGGTCCATCCGCCGCCAATCCGCTGACGGGCGAGCCACGCCGGGCAGCCGCCACCCTCTCGCGGGAGTGAGCGGGCATGGCCGGCCGTCGTCAGCACAGCAATCGCCATCACCTGGCCTATCTGGCCGCCCGGCTGATCGCCGAGGATGGACTGCCGGACTTCGCCAGTGCCCGTCGCAAGGTGGCGCGACAGCAGGGTATCCGCAACGAGCGGGACCTGCCGGACGATCGCGCGATTGCCGCTGCGCTGCGCAGTTTCCAGGCGCTATACCAACCCGACGTGCAGCCCCAGCGCTTGCGCGACCTGAGGGCGCTTGCCGTGCGGGCCATGACCCTGCTGCAGGAATTCGACCCCTGGCTGGTTGGGCCAGTGCTGACCGGGATGGCTGGTGCGCATGCCCAGGTGCAGTTGCATGTGTACAGCGACCGGGTGAAGGACCTGCAGTTGTTCGTACTGGGGGTCGACCTGCCGTGTCAGTTCGGCGAATGGCGGGGCGAAGTCGGTGGCCGGGTATTGCAGGTGCCCATGCTGGAGCTGATGTTCGGGCCACCCGAGGGGCAGGACGATGACGAGGACCAGAGTCCCGTGCAGGTGATCCTGTTTGCCAGTAGCGATCCCCGCCAGGGAGAGCGTGCCCGCCTGCCACAGGTGCGTCGGCTGCTGTCCGAACAGGACGGCAGGCAGGAGGACGTCGGTCTGGCGGAGGATGGGCAGGAACGGGAGGTCGAACACGCCGTCCTGCACGCCACCGCGCTGCCGTCCGCCGCCGTGGTCGCCCTGACCCAGGATGTGCTGGCTAGCGATGACGGGCCGCCGGGCGATGGCTTTGCCCTGAAAATTGAACCGCGCCGGCGCTCCTGGGACTAGAAAGCCGGGACCTGGGACCCGGAACCCGGAACCCGGAAAATGGACCCTCGAACCCATAACGCAGATCGCCTATCGAGGGACCGACGGGGGTAATCCCGCCATCGGTGCGTGAGGACCACGCCTTGCTTGCGGCATCAGGCCTTCGGTGCAGCGTCCTCGCGCAGCCAGCGCGCTGCCTCGATGGCAAAATAGGTGAGGACGGCATCGGCGCCGGCACGCCGGAAGGCGATCAGGCTTTCCATCACACAGGCCCGTTCATCGAGCCAGCCGTTTTGGGCGGCAGCCTTTAGCATGGCGTATTCGCCGCTGACCTGATAGACGAAGGTTGGCACCTGGAAAGCATCCTTTACCCGGCGGACGATGTCGAGGTAAGGCAGGCCGGGTTTCACCATCACCATGTCGGCACCCTCGGTAACATCCAGCCCCACTTCGCTCAAGGCTTCGTTGGTATTGGCCGGATCCATCTGATAGGTGTACTTGTTGCCCTTGCCAAGCTGCCCGGCCGATCCGACGGCATCACGAAACGGACCATAAAACGCCGACGCATATTTGGCGGAGTAGGCCAGGATGCGCGTGTGGATGTACCCGTGCGCCTCGAGGGCCGCCCGGATGCGTCCCACCCGGCCATCCATCATGTCCGAGGGGGCCACCATATCGGCCCCGGCCTGCGCCGCGCAGAGCGCCTGGCGCTCAAGCACGGCGATGGTCTCCTCGTTCATGACGTATCCATCGGCATCGATCAGACCATCCTGGCCATGACTGGTGTAAGGGTCGAGCGCCACATCGGTGATCACACCGAGTTCCGGAAACCGTGCCTTCAACAGCCGAACGGTGCGGGCCAGCAACCCGTCAGGATTGTAGGCCTCGGCAGCATCCAGGCTTTTCAGGTGATCGCCCACTACCGGAAACAGCGCCAAGGCAGGAATGCCCAGGGCGACACATTCCGCCGCCACCGCCAGCAAGGCCGGATGATCGAGTCGCGAAACCCCGGGCATTGAGGCAATCGGCACCGTGCCGGGCAGGTCATGCACAAATACCGGCAGGATCAGGTGATCGGCATGCAGGCGATGCTCCCGTACCAGTCGGCGGGAAAAGTCATCCCGGCGCAGACGGCGCAGGCGGCGGGAAGGGTAGGCACCAGGAATCGTGGTCATTCGGGGCTCCGGAAGCGCGCTGGGCGCAAAATGCAGACCCGCAGGGTAACGCAGATCTGGGTAGACAAAATAGAATGCTGACTAGGACAAAATTCGAGATTGTGGGAACTATCTGCGCCAGGCGTTCTCTCGATAAGTGTTGGTCATCGACCTACCCCGCTCTTCCTCCCTGAGCGGGAGCCTTACCAGATAAGGCTTTACCCCCCGGCAGCGACCAGCGCCGGGGTTTTTTTTGACCTCACGGATGACGCCGATTCCCGCTGGTCGAATCCAACAATGTCCATCAGCTGTCAGCATCCTTGCCGGCGAACAGGGCCTCCACGGCGGCCGCCGCCTCGCTGCTGGCGCGCAGCCAGCCATCCAGGATTTCTATGGTTGGCTCAAGGCCCTCGCGCGACACGCTGGAAAACGGAATCACCTCCAGTTGCGCGGCGCGCGGCGCCACGCTGGTCCGCACGGCGCGTGCCGTGTTGAGCCGCTGACTGCGGCTCAGCTTGTCGGATTTGGTCAGCAGCAGCAGCACGGGGCGGCCACTTGGCAGGAACCAGTCCAGCATCAGCAGGTCTTTGTCGGTGAGCGGGTGACGGATATCCATCAGCAAAGCCATGCCGCTCAGCGGGCCACGGGACTGCAGGTAGCCCGCCAGGAAGTTTTCCCAGTGCTTGCGGATCTCGAGCGGAACGCCGGCAAAGCCGTAACCCGGCAGATCGACCAGGTATTGGCCCGGCCCTGCCGTAAAGAAGTTGATGTGCTGGGTGCGCCCGGGCGTCTTGCTGGTGCGAGCCAGACGGACCTGGTTGGCGAGGACGTTGATTGCGCTGGACTTCCCGGCATTGGATCGCCCTGCGAACGCAACCTCGGCCACGCTGTCCATAGGGAATCCTTTCGGATCATTCGCCGTCGTGCAGAAGGCCAGTTGCTGGAAACGGTTCAGTGCCAAAGGCGGCTCCTGGCGATTGCCCGGGCGCCGGATTGGCTGCCACGGCGGCTCTGATATACTAAGTTGACGTTTTTTTCGTTACGGATCTTGGACCTCTGCGGATTACGGACTGCGGAATTTCAGACTGCGGATTTCGGGCGTGGTGCAGACGGCCGCATAACAAAAAGGGAACGAGCTGTGGAAATGAATGCGTTGCGGATTGGCGTGGCATCGATGGTATTGGCCTTTTCGATGGCCTCGCAGGCGGAAATGGAACCCGATGCCGCCAAAGGACAGGCCATAGCCGGTCAGGTGTGTGCCGCCTGCCACATGCCGGATGGCAACAGCATCGTTCCGGGCAATCCCAAACTCGCTCAACAACACGGCGAGTATATCAGCAAGCAATTGGCGGCCTTCAAGGGTGGCCAGCGCAAGAACGCCATCATGATGGGCATGGCGGCCGGACTGTCGCCGGAAGACATGAACAATCTGGGTGCCTGGTTTGAAAGCCAGAAAAGCGCAGAACTGGGTGCCAAGGACAAAGCCCTGGCTGAGGCGGGCCAGAAGATTTATCGCGGCGGCAAGCCGGGCGCCGGCGTACCCGCCTGTGCAGGCTGCCATTCGCCAACCGGTGCCGGTATTCCGGCCCAATATCCGCGTCTGGCTGGCCAGCACCAGGAATACGTGCTGAACCAGCTGAAATCCTTCCGCGCCGGCGAACGCGCCAATGGTGCGGCCGCCCAGATGATGACCATTGCGTCGCGGCTGAGTGACAAGGAGATGGAAGAGCTCGCCGAGTATGTGGCTGGTCTGAAGTAAGCAGGCCGGGTGTAGGCCAGCCGCTGCCATCCCGGCGGCTGGCTGGCGAACCCGGCGGCCGGAACCCAGCTGCCGCGATCAGCTCGCCTGGATCACGCTGCCGCGCGCAGCCGAGCGAACGATCGTTCGGCGGCAGCCAGGGTTTCCTGGATGGCATCGCCATCGTGGGCTGCCGATACGAATCCGGCCTCGTAGGCTGACGGTGCCAGATACACGCCTTCGTCCAGCATGGCGTGGAATAAGCGGTTGAAACTGTCCCGGTCACACTCCATCACTTCGGGCAGGTTGCGTGGCGGCGTGGCGCGGAAGAACAGGCCAAACATGCCGCCGACCGAGACCGCGCACATCGGAAATCCTGCTGCCCGGCCCAGCGCCGCGATGCCCTCGGTGACTTCGCGGGTGCGTTCGCCTAGCGCGACGTGAAACCCCTCCTCTTGTGCCAGATGCAAGGTGGCCAGACCGGCACTGACGGCCACCGGGTTGCCGGACAGGGTGCCGGCCTGGTACACCGAACCCAGCGGCGCGAGGCACGACATGATGTCGCGCCGCCCACCGAATGCGGCAATCGGCAGCCCGCCACCAATCACCTTGCCCAGCGTGGTCATGTCCGGTGTGATGCCGTAAAGCGCCTGCACCCCGCCCAGCGCCACCCGGAAACCGGTCATCACTTCATCGAAGATCAGCACGGTGCCGTGCTGGGTGCACAAGTCGCGCAGCAACTGCAGGAAACCGGGGTCGGGCAAGACAAAGTTCATGTTGCCGGCGATCGGCTCGACGATCACGGCCGCGAGTTCGTGGCCATACTGGTCAAAGGCGGCCCGCACGGCTGCGGCATCGTTGTAGTCGACCACGGTGGTCAGGGCTGCCAGTTCGGCCGGTACGCCCCCTGAGCTCGGCTGACCGAAGGTGAGCAGCCCCGAACCTGCCTTCACCAGCAGGGAATCACTGTGACCGTGATAGCAGCCATCAAATTTGAGGATGCGCGAACGCCCCGTGAAGCCGCGCGCCACCCGGATGGCACTCATGGTCGCCTCGGTGCCCGAACTGGTCAGCCGCACCTGCTCGATGCTGGGGACCAGCTCGGTCAGCAGCTCTGCCATCTCGAGTTCCAATCCCGTCGGAGCGCCGAAGCTCAGCCCCTTCTCCATGGCAGCGCGCACCGCCTCCAGCACGACCGGATGCGCATGACCATGCAACAGCGGACCCCAGGAACACACATAGTCGATATAGCGTTTGCCATCGGCATCGTAGACATGCGGTCCTTGCCCCCGCTGGAAGAAACGCGGCACACCGCCCACACCGCCGAAGGCGCGCACGGGTGAATTGACGCCACCGGGGATCAGGTGGCGTGAGCGATCAAACAGTTCCTGGTTACGGCTCATGACGGGGCTCTTGAGGAAAAGGATTGGCGGAAGAAACCGGTGCGGCAGGTGATCCGGCCGTTGGCCCGGGCGGTCCGGCGGTTAGCGACGACGGTGCTGCCGTCGATTGTGCCCGGTCCGGTCCGAACCGGGCGGCAAACCCGGCCGCAGCGTGGGCGCGGGACTGCCCGACCGGGTGAAACAGGGCCGTGATCACTGCCACGGCATGGGCGCCGGCAGCGATCCACTGATCGACGTTGTCCAGCGTGATGCCACCAATGGCAACCACCGGACGATCCAGGGCCAGCGCCTGGGTCAGCAGCGCGGGAGATGCCGCGACCGCGGCAGGCTTCGTGGCCGAGACCGCCATGGCGCCGAAAGCCACATAATCGGCCCCATGGACCACGGCATCCCGGGCACGGGACAACCCGTTGTAGCAGGAGACGCCAATCAGCAGGTCGGGAAAGCGCTGCCGTATGTCGGCAACATCGCCGTCCTGGTCTCCCAGATGTACGCCATCGGCGCCAACCAGGGCAGCCAGGACCGGATCGTCATTGATGATCAGCAGGCGTTGATGCTGACGGGTCAGGCCGCGCAGCAGGGTGGCCTGACGCACCCGGCGCATGGCATCGGCGGTCTTGTCGCGGTATTGCAGTACCTGGGCTCCGCCCGACAGCACGTCGCGGCAGGCGCTCAGCAGGACATCATCCGCCAGTCCGTCGGGGGTTACCGCGTACAGTCCGTGCACCAGGGCACGCTGGCAGACCCGGTCAGCTGGCACTGCCACCGGGGATGTCATCACGCGCCCAGAACATGCGGTCTGGAATGAACTGACCCATGCCCAGGCGATACCCGGCACGCAGCGCCTGCCAGGTGTATTCCTGGGCTTCGCGCACCGCGTCGGGCAACTCCAGTCCCTGGGCAATGCCCGCAGCAATCGCCGACGCCAGCGTGCAGCCTGAACCGTGGTAACTGCCCGGCAGGCGGTCCCAGGCGTCTTCACGCACCTTGCCGTCGCGGTGGTAAAGGGTATTGATCACCTTGGGTGTGGCACGGTGGGTTCCGGTCACCAGCACGTACTCGCAACCCAGTTCCAGCAGTCGTCCGGCGCTATCGTCCATGTCGACGGGCGCATCGGCGTCGTCCTCGTCGGCCGCGTCCTCGTCGTGCACCAGCCGCAGCAGTTCGAGCGTATTCGGCGTGATCAGGGTGGTCTGCGGAATGATCAGTTCGCGCAGGGCCGCGATCATGTCTTCATTGGCCAGTTCGTCACCCCGTCCGCTCGACAAAACGGGATCCAGGATCAGGGGAATCTCGGGATAGTCGGACACGATTTCGGCAATGGCAGCGATGGCCTCGACGCTGCCCAGCACGCCAAGCTTGAACACGGCCACCGGCACATCTTCCAGGATGCAGCGTGCCTGATCGACGATCCAGTCCGCATCGAACACCAGCATGTCATCGACACCGGTGGTGTCCTGCACGGTCAGGGCCGTCAGCACGGTCAGCGGGTGGCAACCCATGCTGGCCAGGGTCAGCAGGTCTGCCTGCACCCCGGCACCACTGCTGGGATCGGAGGCAGCAAACACCAGAACGGCGGGTGGGGCAGGGAGGGGACGGTGGTCGCTGAGGCTCAAGGTTGATCCGTGGAGGTGCGCCGCTTATGATCCGTGCCTGTCGACGGCTTGCGTCGACAGTCGCGGCCAGCGCGACGTCACTGGCAAAAGAGTTTCAGTTTACCACCCTCCTCGAGTACCCGGCATGAGCACACCAACCCCTTACCACACCTGGATGTGCCTGATCTGTGGCTACCTTTACGAGGAAGAGAAAGGGTCGCCGGACGAGGGCATTCCGCCTGGCACGCGCTGGGAAGATGTGCCGATGAACTGGGCATGTCCGGAATGTGGCGCGCGCAAGGAAGAGTTCGAGATGGTGCGTTTGTAAGAAAGCGGCGCTGCCTGACCTTAGTTTTTGCGCGAGATATGACTCGTAAATGATTGTGTACAAAGCAGTAGAGCCCTAAGATTTCTGCTCCCCGGGAAGGTCCCGAGATACCCCGCCTGCGCGGTTGGAGCACCCATGCAGCAAGCCCGGCAGCCGGCACGCCCGCGCGTGCTGATCATTGACGACAGTCCCACGGTCCGCCACAGCGCGGCCAGGGTGTTGGAACAGGCCGGGCTTGCGGTCGAAATGGCCGAGAACGGCTTCGAAGCCCTGGCCCAGATCGGCGATCACTGCCCGGACCTGATCCTGCTCGACGTGGTGATGCCGCGTCTGGACGGCTACCAGACCTGCAGCCTGCTGCGCCGTCATCCGGCCTACGCCGACGTTCCAGTGGTGATGTTGTCCGGCTGTGACACCGTGTTTGATCGTGTGCGCGGTCGCATGGCGGGCTCGGATGTCTACCTGACCAAACCCTTTACGCCCGATTCCCTGCTGGACGCCGTCCAGCGTCATCTGCCGGCCATCGGCAGCCCGTCCGGAAGCTGATCATGCACATCCAGCGCATTCTCGTTGTGGAAGACTCGCCCACCGACCAGTTCATGCTGCGTGAGATCCTGACGCGGCGCGGCTATCAGGTGGCCACCGCCGACACCGGCGAGCGGGCCCTTGAACTGGCTCGCCAGGACCCGCCGGACCTGATCCTGATGGATGTGGTGATGCCCGGCCTGAACGGGTTTCAGGTGACCCGCCAGCTGCAGCGCGACCAACGCCTCGGCAGGATTCCGGTGATCATGTGCAGCAGCAAGACCCAGGCGAGCGATCGTGCCTGGGGACTGCGCCAGGGTGCCTGCAATTATCTGACCAAACCCGTTCGCGAAGCTGACCTGATCGGGTCGATCCGCGCGCTGGGCTGATCATGGCTTGGCTGGGCGTGCGCGCAGGCGCCATCAACCTGCTCGTCCCGGGTACCGACGTGCTGGAAGTGTTGCCCTTCACCGGATGCAGCGGAGTGCCGCTGACGCGCCCGCATTTCCGCGGGCTCAGCAATGTGCGTGGATCGCTGTTCAGCGTGATCGACCTGCCGGCCCTGCTCGGTTTCGCCTCGGTGCCGGTCGGCCCGGAGGCGCGGTTGCTGTTGCTGGCCCCCAGCCACATGCGCCATACGGCGTTGCTGATCAATCGTCTACTCGGCCTGTATCCCGAACCGCCCGTCAATCCGGCTGGCGCGGCGGAAGGCCTGTCGGGGCTGGCCGACGTGGCGCCGGCCGCCGTCCTGCCGCCCGACAGTGCCGCGTTCCTCGGCCAGCCGCGCATGGATGCGCAGGACCTGGTCTGGCACGTGCTCGACTGCGCCGCGCTGGTAGCCCTGCCGTCCTTTGTCGATGTGGGGGCGCCCGAGATTGCCATCGGATGGTCCGGAGCGCTGGCATGAACGCACCGGTGCCAGGCTTTCAGGCCAATCCGCCCACCGTGGATTGGGAAGAGGACGTGCCGGTGCCGGCGGCCGCGCAGCGCCCTCTGCAGCGATTGCTGCCGCCCCTGCCGCTGCTTGGCCACTACCCCCTGACCACGCAGGCCAAGCTACTGGGTGGGCTGGGCGCCTTGCTGCTGCTGGCGTCCGGCAGCCTGATCCTGTCTGCCCGAGGCTCGGAGGCGATCCTGGTGGCGGGGTTGACCGTGTTCGTGCTCGCCTTCCTCACCATTGTTGCCCTGGCGTATACCTGTGTGGTCGAAGCGCTGCTGCAGGCTCGTCGTAGTGCGCGCGAAAGCCAGCGTCATGAGGCCGCCATCATGCGACTGCTCAACGAGATGGGCGATCTGGCCGAAGGCGATCTCACAGTGCGGGCGGTGGTGACCGAGGACATCACCGGTGCCATCGCCGATTCGATGAATTTTGCTGTGGAAGAACTGCGTAACTTGGTCTCTGGCGTGGAGCGGGGCTCACGCCGGCTGACCGACAAGAGCGAAATGGCCCGGCGCATCAGCGCGCAGATGCTGCTGGCGGCCCGCTACCAGTCCGAGCGGATCCACGCGGCCGGCGGTGAAATCGGCCAGCTGCTGGACTCGATCCGTGCCGTGTCGACGGCCGCCAACGACACCATGGTAGTGGCGCAGCATTCGCTCGAGGCGGCCAGCCTGGGCGAGCATGCCGCCAGCGACACCATCCGTGGCATGACGGACATCCGCACCCAGATCCAGGAAACCGCGAAACACATCAAGCGGTTGGGGGAGCGTTCCCAGGAGATCGGCGAGATCGTCGAGCTGATTGGCGGCATTAGCGAGCAGACCAACCTGCTGGCCCTGAATGCTTCCCTGCAGGCCGCTGCCGCCGGCGAGGCTGGCCGTGGCTTTTCCCTGGTCGCGGAAGAGGTACAGCAACTGGCCGAACGCGCGGCCGAAGCCAGTCGCGCGATTGGCAGTCTGGTGGTGGGCATCCGCAACGACACGATCGACGCCATGATGGCGATGGAGCGCAGCACGGCCGACGTGGTGGAAGGTGCACGCCGGGCCGACGCCGCCGGACAGGCGCTTGACCAGATCCAGCATGTCACCCGTCAGCAGGCGGCGTTGATCGGGGCGATTTCCAGTGCCACCGATTCGCAGGCCGCCGTCACCGGCCAGATCGCCCGCCATATCGAAGAGGTGCTGCAGCTGACGCAGGTGGTGGGCGAAGGGGCCACCGGCACCGCCAGCGCCGTGGCCGACCTGAACGCGCTGGCGGGGGAGCTGCGCGCCTCGATCGCCGGGTTTCGGTTGTGAGTGCCGTATTGACCGCCGCCGAGGACAGCCCACTGGCCTGGGTCTATCCCGAAATCGGTCTGGCCCTCTCGGCGGTCGACGCCTCCCTGCAAGACCAGGACTGGCAGGCCCCGGGCGTCCGCGTTGGCGTGCTCGCCCATCTGCACCAGGTCAGCGGTGCCTTGCACATGGTTGATCTGCCCGCTGAGCACCGCCTGGCAGCCGCCATCGAGGCGGTGGTGGCGAAGCATGATGGCCTGCCGCCCGTCACCGCCATCCGGGTGTTGCGGGATGCCATGGACACGCTGCGCGCCCAGCTCGACCGTCGGCTGGCTGGCCAGCCTGTGCGGGATCTGACCCTGCTGCCCGCCCTGCAGTCGCTCGGCGCCTGTCTGGGCCAGACATTTGAGGCCGATGCCTTGTTTTTCCCGGATCTCGCAAGCCTGCCAGCCGGGGCCATGCCCGACCGCGGGCAGGTAGACGTGCCGGCCCTGCAGGCTGCCGCCGCCGGCTATCGGGCTGCGTTTCAGCGCGGCATGCTGGCTTGTCTGCGTGGTGCGCCGTCGCCTGCGCTGCACCAGGCGATGGTGGCCAGCCTGCACGGTGCCGCGACCGAGGTTCCGGGCCGCTTCGGACCAGCCCGCTGGTTGCTGTTGGCCAACGTGCTGGCGGCTTGCGATGCCGAGGCCCTGCCAGCGCAGCGTGGCCTGCTGGCCAGGATGGATCGTCAGTTGCGCGTTATCCTGACCACCGAAGATCATCCAAACGATGCGCTGGTCTGCTCCGTGCTGCATGCAGCGGCCCACCTGCCGGCGCCGGGCGAGGCGTTACGCGAAATCCTGCGTCAGGCGCGGGTTGCCGAGCTGCTGGCACCGGCGCCTGTCTCCCCTGCCGTTGCCGACCCGGCGCATGGCCGCTGGCAGGTGATGCTGCAGGCACTGCTGGCTGCCCATCAGGCGCTGGAAGCGTGGTGTCACCTGCAGGGGCAGGGTGCGGTTCCGGCCAGCGTGTTCAGCGATCTCGATGAAGCCACCACCCTGAGCGACCAACTCGGTGAGGATGCCGCCGCACTGCTGCTTGAAGAGGCAGTCACGCGTCTGCGACGCTTTCCCGCGGTGACGCAGCTGGCCGACGCCGACCTCGAGCCGGTGGTCGACATTCTGGCCACGCTGGCCGGGCATGCCCGGGACAGGGCCGCTGGCCAGCCGCGCGAGGCGGACGGCTTTGCCGCCCTGCGGGCCCGCCTGCGCTCTGCGGTGGTGCCGCCGGTCGATGCAGGGCAAGGCCGCAGCGACGGCGTGGTGCCAATGCCGGATCTGGTGGCGCATGCGGTGCGGGAAGATCTCCTCGGGTTGTTCCTCGATGAAGCGCAGGTGTTGCTGGAGGCCCTGCGCGCTGCTGCCACGCCGTTGCTCGGGCCTGTCGAACGTCCAGTGGCGCAGGCCGCGGTGGCCACCCAGCGCGGATTGCTGCAGACCCTGCGCGGCAGTGGCCTGATGGCGGGCCTGCTGCCGCTCGCGCAACTCTGTCGCGAACTGGACCACCTGCTGGCCACCTGGACGACGCAGCACGACAACGGCTGGCAACGGCCGGTCGGTCTGGTGCTGGATGGTGCCCTGTGCCTGGAGCGCTGGCTGGCGCGCCTGGCGGCGGATCGCACGCGTCCGCTGGACGCCTTGCCGCTGCTGGAGCGCGCCCGAGCCCTGCGCGCCCAGCCCGCCCTGCGGCTGGCCCCCCTGATCAGCCTGCAGGACATTTTTCTGGAAGAGGCCGCCGAGCGCCTGCAAGAACTGCATGCTGCCCTGGGGGATCCGGGCGGCCCGCTGCTGGATGTGACGGCCGCCCGACGGGCCTGCCATACCCTGGCTGGCATCGCCCGAACGGCGGCCCATCCTGGCATGGCGCATCTTGCGCAGGCCCTGGAACACCGCCTGCTGCAATGGCCAGGGGCATCGTCCGCCGAACCGGTGCCGCTCAGCCATGTCCGGGATGCCCTGACCAGTCTGCAGGGTATGCTCGAACGGCTGCAGGCTGGCCAGCCCCTGCAGCCCGACGAGGCCCTGGTGCGCATCCTGCACCAGGATGCGGTGCGGGCAGTGACGCAGCCCGCCATCACTGCGCCTGCCTTCACCACGCCTGCAGCCTCCATGCCTGCAGGCACTACGCCGGCAGCCACTCCGCCTGCCGGCAGTTTTCCTGCCACCACCACACCCCTTACCATGGCTCCCGGCGAAACCGATGTCGCCAGCGGTCATCCGGTTGCGCCGGCGTCGATCCCGGCATCGGTGCCAGCAGCCGCAGCCGCAGTGTCTTCCGTCTGCGCCGACACGCCCGACATCGATCTGTTGCCGGTATTTCTCGAGGAGGCAGCCGACCTCCTGCCGGTGTTGCAGTCCGCCCTGCAGGTGTGGCTTGCGCCGCCTGACGAGGCGACCAGCACGGCCGCAGCCGATACCCTGCGGCGCAGCCTGCATACCCTGAAGGGCAGCGCGCGCATGGCCGGCTGCCTGGGTATTGGCGAGCGCGCCCATCAGCTGGAAGACCGGCTGCTCACGCTGGCGGCACCGGACGCATCCGCCGGCTTGGCCGCCGTGTGGCGCGATACGCTGCAAACCGAGTTCGACCGTCTGGCTGCTGGCATCGAGGCCCTACGCCCGCCGGCACCAGGGGCGGACGGTGCCGCGCTGCCGAATCCTGCCGGCAACCTGCTGGTGGAGCAGATGCCCATCGAGCCCAGTCCAACCGCGACCAGTCCAACCGCGCCCAGTCCAACCGAGTCCGTGCCGACCGAGACCCGGCCAACCCAGTCCGTGCTGACCACGCCCCTTGCCGAATCCAGCATCACCGCTGCCGATGGCCGTGCGCCGGGCGCCGCTCAACCGGACGGGCCATCCGCGCTGAGCCCGCCACCGGCTGCCATCGCGCCGGCAGCCAGGACAGCGGGCATCCCGGCACGATCCGATCCGGATGGTACGGCCGCAGCCGCGCCAGCACCCGGGACAGCGCCAGCACCAGCACCAGCGCCAGGAATACCGCCAGCGACGCCGCGGCCCCTGCCGATTTCGGAGATGCCGGCGGAATCCGGGCAGGCGGTGTTGCGGCTGAAGGTCGAACTGCTTGACCGGATGGGCAATGCGGCGGGCGAAGCCGGCATCGCCCGGGCACGGGCCGAGAGCGAAGTGCAGCAGCTCAAGCGCGGCCTGGGTGATCTGGTGGAAAACATCCAGCGTCTGAAAATGCAGCTGCGCGACATCGAAATACATGGCGAACGGGCCATGCCCGCTGGCCAGCTGAACGGCGGAGGCCATGTTGGCTTTGATCCCCTCGAAATGGATCGCTATTCCCGCCTGCAGGAACTGACCCGGTCGCTGGGCGAAGGCATCGACGACGTGCAGACCGTGCAGCAGGGCCTGAAGCGCGGCATCGACGAAATGGAACTGGCATTGCGCCAGCAAGGCCGGGTGGTGCGCGATCTGCAGCAGGATCTGCTGCGCGCCCGGATGGTGCCGTTTGCCAGCCTGAGCGAGCGCCTGCAGCGCACCGTGCGCCAGGCCAGCCGCGACGCCGGCCGCACCCTGGCCTTGCAGATCGACGGTGCGCAGCATGAAATCGACCGGTCGATCCTGGAGCGGCTGGCCGCTCCGCTCGAGCATCTGCTGCGCAATGCGGCCGTGCATGCCATCGAGGACGAGGCGCGCCGCGCCGCGCTGGGCAAGCCACCCGTCGGGCAGTTGCGCATCACCTTGCTGCCGGGGGATCACGAAGTACAGGTGACCGTCAGCGATGACGGTCGCGGTATTGATCTCACCCGGGTTCGCGCGCAGGCCGAGGCCACTGGCCTGCTTGGGCGCGACGGTGCCGTGCCCGGCCAGGGCACTGCGGTGGAACCGCGCGAGCTGCTGCAGCTGATCTTCCGGTCGGGCTTCTCGACGGCCGACAGTGTCACCCGGCTGGCGGGCCGCGGGGTTGGCCTGGATGTGGTGCGCAGCGAGGTGCTTGGGTTGGGCGGACGGATTCATGTCGACACCCGGGAGGGGGCCGGCACCGACTTCACCCTGGTGATTCCGGTCACCCTGGCCACCGTCCAGGCCGTGGTGGTCCGTGCCGGCGAAGGCTGGTTTGCCATTCCGGCACCGCTGGTGGAACAGATCCGGGCGGTCAATCGGGAAGAGTTCGCACGGCTCTATGAAGACCGCGCTGCAGTCTGGCAGGGTCTGCGCTATCCGCTGGCCAGCCTGCGCCGGGTGCTGGGCCAGACGGCGACGGAAGGCGAAATTCCGGGCAGTCGGCAATTGCTGTTCCTGCGCAGCGCAGACCGGCGCTGCGCCCTCTACGTGGACGAACTGACCGGCACCCAGGAAATCGTGGTCAAGGCGGTCAGTCCGCATCTGGCCCGCCTGCCCGGTATCGCCGGTGCCTCGGTGCTGGGCAACGGGCGCATCGTGCTGATTCTCGACCCCGTACCGCTGGCGGTCGGGCAGGATGGTGTGCTGACGGCCGAACTGCGGCAGCGGTCCCCGCTGCAGGCCCTGCCTTGTGTGCTGGTGGTCGATGATTCGCTGACGGTGCGCCGGGTGAGCAGCCGTCTGCTGGAGCGCGCCGGTTATCAGGTGATGCAGGCCAAGGATGGCGTGGAGGCCCTCGACCTGCTTGCCAATACCCTGCCCGATGCAGTCTTGCTCGACGTCGAGATGCCGCGCATGGATGGCTTTGAGCTGGTGCGCTGCATTCGCGCCGATGCCCGGCTGCGTCACCTGCCACTGGTGGTGATCAGCTCGCGCACTGCACCACGCCATCGCCAACATGCCGAGCAGCTGGGCGTGCAGGGTTACATGGGCAAACCCTTTCGCGATGACGAGCTGCTCGCCCTGCTGCGCACCCTGCTGCCCCTCAGCCAGCCGGCTGTGACTGCCTGACGCCAGCCGCCAGCAGGCCTCCTGCGGCCTTCCACAATTCCCTGCCCGCTGCCTGAACGTCGGGTCGGGCGTGCCACCGCCGCGCTGGTCAAGCCTTAGAATGGCGGCATGAGCAAGCTGCTGATCGTCAAGACCTCCTCGCTCGGGGATGTCATCCATGCCCTGCCGGTATTGTCCGACCTCGTCGGCGCACGCCCAGACCTGCAGGTGGGCTGGCTTGTGGAAGAAGCCTTTACCTGCCTGCCGGGTCTCCATCCTGCTGGTGTGCAGGTGATTCCGGTTGCCCTGCGGCGCTGGCGGCGCCAGTGGCGGGCGCCGGCCACCCGCCTGGAGTGGCAGGCCATGCGCGCGGCGCTCGCGACCTTCGCTGCCGACCAGGTGCTCGACCTTCAGGGTCTGGTGAAAAGCGCCGTATTGAGTTGCGCCAGTCCCGGCGAGCGTCTTGGCTACCGTTGGGCCAGCGCGCGTGAGCCGCTTGCCAGCCTGTTCTACCACCGGTGCTTTGCCGTTTCGCGGCAACAGCATGCGGTTCAACGCAACCGTGCCCTGGCTGCCGCCGCCTTGGGCTATACCCTGCCGGAGGCTTGCCGCTATGGCCTTCGGCAGGAGGGCAGCCAGTCTGTCGCGTTGCTGCTGCACGCCACCAGTCGCGACGACAAGCTCTGGCCGGTCGCCAGCTGGCAGGCGCTGGGCCGGGCCCTGGCGGCGCAGGGGCTGGCCTGTCGTTTGCCGGCCGGCAATGCGGTCGAGGCTGCCCGCGCCATGGCCATTGCTGCCGCCATTCCGGATGCCCAGGTGTTGCCGCCGGGTCCTCTGGCTGCCCTGCTGCCGGTATTTGCCAGCGCCCGCCTGGCGGTGGGTGTCGACACTGGCCTGACCCACCTGGCGGCGGCCTATGGCATGCCGGTGGTTGCTGTCTATACCGCCACCCGGCCGGCGGCGACGGGTGTGTTTGGCAGTGCCTGTGCGGCCAATCTGGGCGGGCCGGGGCAGGTGCCTGCCGTGGCCGAGGTGCTGGCCCGGCTGCAGCAGCTGCAGGCGGGTCTGGCGCAGGTGTCGGCATGACCAGCGCGCCCAGGCATCGCTACAGCCTCTGGGCCTACCAGCTGCTGCTTACCGTGCTGGTGCCGCTGTTCCTGGTGCGCCTGTGGTGGCGTGGCCGGCGGCAACCGGCCTACCGCCGCCATTGGCCGGAACGGTTGGGCTGGGCCCCCGCGTTGCCACAGGTGGCCGATCGTGTCTGGATCCATGCCGTCTCGGTAGGCGAAACGCGCGCCTGCCTGCCCCTGGTGGCGGCCTTGCGGCTGGCCCGGCCAGGCTGCCAGATCCTGCTGACCCACATGACGCCCACCGGACGGGAGACCGGGCGCAGCCTGTTTGGCGGACAGGTGGAACAACGCTATCTGCCTTACGACACCCCGGGTGCGATGGCGCGCTTCCTGGCCGATACCCGACCGACCCTGGGCCTGCTGATGGAAACCGAACTGTGGCCTGGACTGGTACAGGCGTGCCGTCGGCGCGCCATTCCGCTGTGGCTGGTCAACGCGCGGCTGTCGGCGCGCAGTGCCGGCGGTTATCGGCGGCTGGCATGGCTCACCCAGGATGCGCTCGCCGGACTGGCGGGAGTGGTGGCACAGAGCGAGGCTGACGCGCGACGGCTGCGTGCGCTCGGCGCGCCGCAGGTCACGGTGAGCGGAAACCTCAAGTTCGACGCCCCTGTGCCGGAAGCGGAGCTGCGGCCGGCGGCCGCGCTGCGCGCGATCCTGGGTGCCGGGCGGCCGGTATGGCTGGCGGCCAGCACCCGGGAAGGGGAGGAGGCGCTGTTGCTGACGGCCTGGCAGCACGCCGTTGCGGCCTCTGCCGAACGTCCCTTGCTGGTGTTGGTGCCTCGTCACCCGCAGCGCTTTGAAGAAGTGGGTGCTTGCATTGGGGCGGCCGGACTGCGCTGGTGTGCCCGTAGTGCCTGGCCCGCGCTGACGCCTGCCGGCTGGGCTGGCGACCCGCCCACTCCCGTACCGGCCAGCCTGGATGTGGTGCTGGGGGACAGCATGGGCGAGCTTGGCCTGTGGTATCGCGCGGTCGACCTGGCCTGGGTAGGCGGCAGCTTGCTGCCCTTCGGCGGTCAGAACCTGCTCGAAGCCTGTGCCCGGTCATGTCCTGTGCTGGTTGGTACGCACATCTTCAATTTTGCGCAGGTGACGGCCGAGGGCATCGCCGCGGGTGCCGTCGAGCAGGTGAGCGATGCCGCCAGCCTGGTGCAACGCGTGCTTGCGCTGCTGGAAGATCAGGATGCACTGCAGCAGCGGCGGCAGGCTGGACTGGCATTTCTGGCCAGGCACCAGGGCGCCACCCAGCGCACGCTGCTTGCGCTGGGCTTGCCGCCTGGGGTCAGAACGTGAACCGTTCCGGCTGACGCGGATTGTTCAGCAGTGGCACCACGGTTTCCAGCACCACCGCCGATCGGATGCCGTCCGCCGTTTTGGTGAACAGCGTGGCACGCATCACCGGGGCGTCGCCGACCACCGCCAGCAGGCGCCCGCCGTCGGCGAGCCGCTCAAGCAGGCCCTGCGGTGCCTGTGGCAGGCCGCCGGAGACCAGGATCACGTCGAATGGTGCGCCATCGGCCCAGTCCTGGGCGCCATCGCCTTCCACCACCCGGACGTTGTCGGCCCCTTGCGCCGCAAGCCGCACCTTGGCGGCCTGGGCCAGTGTGGGGTTGCTCTCCACCGTGACGACCGATGCGGCCAGCCGTCCCAGCAGGGCAGCCACGTAGCCGCTGCCGGTACCGATTTCGAGGGCCCGATCCGTTTTGCGGATGGCGAGCTCCTGCAGCATGCGCGCCTCCATCTTGGGCGAGAGCATCACCTGTCCCTGACCGATCGGCACTTCCAGATCGGCGAACGCCAGGGTGCGCCAGGCCTCCGGTACAAAGTCTTCCCGGCGAACGACAAACAGCAGGTCGAGGATTTCGGGATCCAGCACATCCCAGGGACGAATCTGCTGTTCCACCATGTTGAAGCGGGCTTGTTCGATGTTCATGCCGACCTTGTCTCCGGGCGAAAATCTCGCCACAACAGCCCTGAATTATAACAGATCGATGGATTCCACCGTTCGCCCGGCAAGGTACACTTCCCGCCATGGCGCAGGCAGGCCGGACGGCTGCTGCGTAATAACCACAACAGGAGAGCGGGAATGAAGCGGTCTGGGGGCAATCTGTACGTTTGGGTTCTGCTGGCGATCGTGATTGGCGGTGCGATCGGCTTTTTCTTCCCGAAGACGGGCGTGGGACTCAAACCCTGGGGCGATGCCTTCATTTCTCTGGTCAAGATGATGATCAGTCCGGTGATCTTCTGCACGGTGGTGCTGGGCATTGCGGGCGCCGGCGACATGAAGAAGGTGGGCCGGGTGGGCGGCAAGGCGCTGCTGTATTTCGAGGTGGTGTCGAGTTTCGCCTTGGTGATCGGGCTGGTGGTGATGAACACGCTGAAGCCGGGGGCTGGCTTCAACGCCGATCCCGCCCAGCTCGATGCCAAGGCGGTGGCGGACTATGCCAAGCAGGCGGCGGATCAGACCACCACGGGCTTCCTGCTGCATATCATTCCGAAGACCATGCTGGATGCCTTTACCGGCGGCGGCGACCTGCTGCAGGTGCTGCTGGTGGCGATCCTGTTCGGCTATGCGCTGGTCCATCTGGGCAAGGCCGGCTCGGTGGTGCATGGCTTCATCGAGGAAGCCTCGCACATCTTCTTCCAGATGATGAACGTGATCATGAAGCTGGCACCGATCGGGGCCGGTGGTGCCATGGCCTTCACGATCGGCAAGTT
>CAIPBT010000084.1 GCA_903863375.1 uncultured Ferrovum sp. | reverse complement strand
TCAGCTCTTCGTTGGCTTCGGCCGCGGCCTCGACCATCTTTTCCCGCCATTCCTTGGCGGTTGCCAGCAGTTCGGCAGGGATCTCGGCGTATTCGAACTTCATACCCTGGCTGGCGTCATCCCACAGGATGGCTTTCATCTTCACCAGGTCGACCACGCCGAGAAACTTCTCTTCTGCACCGATCGGGATCTGGATAGGGATCGGGTTGCCGCGCAGGCGTTCCTTGATCTGACCCACTACCTTGAAGAAGTCCGCACCCGTGCGGTCCATCTTGTTGACGAAGGCCAGACGCGGCACACCATACTTGTTGGCCTGACGCCACACCGTCTCCGACTGGGGCTGCACACCGCCGACCGAGTCGTACACCATGCACGCGCCATCGAGCACGCGCATCGAGCGCTCCACTTCGATCGTGAAGTCAACGTGGCCCGGGGTGTCGATGATGTTGATGCGGTGCTGGGCGTAACTGCCGTCCATGCCTTTCCAGAAGCAGGTGGTGGCAGCCGACGTGATCGTGATGCCGCGCTCCTGCTCCTGCTCCATCCAGTCCATGGTGGCGGCGCCATCGTGCACTTCGCCGATCTTGTGCGAAACACCCGTGTAAAACAGGATCCGCTCGGTGGTGGTGGTCTTGCCCGCGTCAATGTGGGCGGAGATACCGATGTTGCGATAGCGTTCGATAGGCGTTTCGCGGGCCACTTTTATCAACCTTTAGGATGAGTGCTAGAGACGACATTAGGCCCGGCGCATGGCCGGACCTGCCAGTTTATTTGGGAGAGCATGCACGGACCCTGCGGCCTGAACATCACACCCTGACGCGCGACCTTACGGACGCTACTGCGCCGGATTTCCTCTCGGGGACGAAGCATCCGCCTTTTTATCGGCCGCCAGCAGATGGCACCCGATCCCGAAACCTGCGGAGCACCCGAGGGCGCTACCGTTTCAGCACCCAAGGGCGCTGCTTTGCTTGCGCTTCCTCCCGGCCTGCCCGCCCCGTGGGCAAGCCGGCCGGGCCGCGTTTCCCTTAGAAGCGGTAGTGCGAAAAGGCCTTGTTGGCCTCTGCCATACGGTGCACTTCTTCGCGCTTCTTGATGGCACCGCCGCGACCTTCGGCGGCATCCAGCAGTTCTCCCGCCAGACGGGCACCCATCGACTTCTCACCGCGCTTGCGGGCGGCTTCACGCAGCCAACGCATCGCGAGTGCGCTGCGACGCGTTGCGCGCACTTCCACCGGCACCTGGTAGTTGGCACCGCCGACGCGGCGGCTTTTCACTTCCACCATCGGCCGGGCGTTGTTCAGGGCGGTCTGGAACACTTCCAGCGCGTCCTTGCCGGAGCGCTTGGTGATGGCTTCCATCGCGCTGTACACGATGCTTTCAGCGACTGACTTCTTGCCCGACTCCATCAACACGTTGACGAACTTGGACAGGTCCACGCTGCCGAACTTCGGATCCGGCAGGACGATGCGTTTGGGGACTTCTCTACGACGGGGCATACTGCACGCTCTCTGTGAATTTCGGATGACAACCCGAATGTAAGGATGGCGATCCGGAAAAAAGGCGGACCGGAATCCGGCGGGGCTTCTTCACGTCATCGCGACTGTTGTGTTGCCAGCAGGCGCCCGTTGTCAGGCGCCTTGGTCCAGCGGTACTGCCTGTTGCTTGCGGTTTACTTCTTGGTGTTCTTGGCGCGCTTGGCACCGTACTTCGACCGCGACTGCTTGCGGTCTTTCACGCCTGCCGTATCCAGGCTGCCGCGCACCGTGTGGTAGCGCACGCCCGGCAAATCCTTGACACGACCACCACGGATCAGTACCACCGAGTGTTCCTGCAGGTTGTGGCCCTCACCACCGATGTAGCTGGACACTTCGAAGCCGTTGGTCAGGCGCACACGGGCGACTTTCCGCAGTGCCGAGTTCGGCTTTTTCGGGGTGGTGGTGTACACGCGCGTGCAGACGCCACGCTTCTGCGGGCATCCCTCGAGCGCTGGCACCTTGCTCTTGGCTTTCTGGGGCGTCCGCGGGTTGCGGATCAGCTGATTGATCGTTGGCATCTAATGTGTTCCGACGGTAAGGCCGAAGGTCTTCGGCGACGTCGGACGGAAGGGGACCGCCCGACGAAAAGGACTGCGGATTATAAGGAGCGCCCCTCGCGCTGTCAAGCTACTCCAGACCGTTCCAGCCCCGGCATCAGGCCACCTGCTCGCTGGTGCTGGCGTCGGCCGACTGTCCGACATCGTCGCTGCCGAAGGCGTCGCTGGAACTGACCCGTTCCGTCAACTGACGCGTCTTGTGATATGCCAGTCCCGTACCTGCCGGGATCAGACGACCCACAATCACGTTTTCCTTCAGGCCACGCAGATCATCGCGCTTGCCCATGATGGCCGCTTCGGTCAGTACCCGCGTGGTTTCCTGGAAGGATGCCGCGGAGATGAACGAATCGGTCGACAGGCTGGCCTTGGTGATACCCAGCAGGATGTTCTCGAAGGTGGCCGGGCGCTGCTCGGCCTTGCCAATCTTCTCGTTTTCCTCAAGGATCTCGGCGCGTTCCACCTGCTCGCCCGGGATGAACCGAGTATCGCCAGCATCCACCACCTGCACGCGACGCAGCATCTGGCGCACGATCACCTCGATGTGCTTGTCGTTGATCTTCACACCCTGCAGACGGTACACATCCTGCACTTCGTCGGTGATGTAGCGGGCCAGTGCCTCGACACCCTGCAGCCGCAGGATGTCGTGCGGGTCGGCCGGGCCGTCGACGATGGTCTCGCCCTTGTTCACCACCTGACCGTCGTGCACCGTGACATGCTTGTCTTTCGGGATCAGGTACTCGTGGGCAATGCCATCCATGTCCGTGATGATCAGGCGCTGCTTGCCCTTGGTGTCCTTGCCGAACGACACCGTGCCGGTGATCTCTGCCAGCAGTCCGGCATCCTTCGGCGAACGGGCTTCAAACAGCTCGGCCACACGGGGCAGACCACCGGTGATGTCACGGGTCTTCGAGGACTCCTGCGGAATCCGTGCCAGCACTTCACCAACGCCCACATCCTGGCCGTTTTTCACGGTGATGATCGAACCCACCTGGAAGGTGATGTTGACCGGCGTTTCGGTACCGGCCAGCTTGACCTCGATACCCTTGCTGTCCAGCAGCTTCACCTGGGGACGCACCCCCTTGCTTCCGGCTGTGCCACGGCGCTTCGGGTCGATCACCACCAGCGTCGACAGACCGGTCACCTCGTCGATCTGCTTGGCGACAGTCACGCCCTCTTCGACGTTCTCGAAACGGATCTGACCGGCGTATTCGGTGATGATCGGGCGGGTGTGCGGATCCCAGGTCGACAGCACCTGGCCGGCCTCGACCTTGCCACCATCCTGCACCAGCAGCGTGGCGCCGTAGGGCACCTTATGGCGTTCGCGCTCGCGGCCGGCAGCATCCATGATGATCACTTCACCGTTACGCGAGATGGCGATCTGCTCGCTGCGCACGTTGGTGACGTAACGCATGCTCGGGCCAAACCGGGCAATACCGTTGGACTTGCTTTCCACCTGCGACACCACGGCCGCCCGCGATGCCGCACCACCGATGTGGAAGGTACGCATCGTGAGCTGGGTACCGGGTTCGCCGATCGACTGTGCCGAAATCACGCCAACTGCTTCGCCCACGTTCACCAGGCCACCGCGGCCCAGGTCGCGGCCATAGCACTGCGCACACAGCCCGTAGCGCGTTTCGCACGACAGCGCCGTACGCACCTTGACTTCGTCCACGCCGGCCTGTTCGATGGCGTCCACTGCCGCCTCGTCCAGCAGGGTTCCAGCCTCGATCAGTGCCGCGCCGGTTTCCGGATGGATCACATCGAGCGACGTCACCCGACCAAGAATGCGGTCGCGCAGGGGCTCGATCACCTCGCCCCCTTCCACCAGGGCCTTCAGGTTCACGCCGTTCTGGGTGCCGCAATCATGTTCGATCACCACCAGATCCTGGGTCACGTCCACCAGGCGACGGGTCAGGTAACCGGAGTTGGCGGTCTTCAACGCCGTGTCGGCCAGACCTTTCCGTGCACCGTGCGTGGAAATGAAGTACTGCAACACGTTCAGGCCTTCCCGGAAGTTCGCCGTGATCGGCGTCTCGATGATCGATCCATCCGGCTTGGCCATCAGGCCGCGCATGCCGGAGAGCTGACGGATCTGGGCGGCCGAACCGCGCGCGCCCGAGTCGGCCATCATGTAGATCGAGTTGAACGATTCCTGACTGACCGTCTCGCCCTTGCGGTTAACCACCGGCTCTGAGCCCAGGTTGCGCATCATTTCCTTGGCGACGGCATCGCCGCAGCGGCCCCAGATGTCCACCACCTTGTTGTAGCGCTCGCCCTGGGTGACCAGACCGGAGGTGTACTGCGCCTCGATCTCCTTCACTTCGGCCTCGGCAGCGGCAATCAGCGGCTCCTTGGCAGCCGGCACCAGCATGTCGTCCACGCAGATCGAGATGCCGGCGCGGGTGGCCATGGCAAATCCCATGTACATCAGCTGGTCGGCGAAGATCACCGCCTCGCGGATGCCGCAACGCCGGAAGGCGGCATTGATCAGCCGCGAGATTTCCTTCTTCTTCAGCGCCTTGTCGATGATGCTGAACGGCAGGCCGGCCGGCAGGATCTCGGACAGCATGGCGCGCCCGGCCGTGGTCTCCTTGCGGACCAGCTGCTCGACGATTTCACCATTTTCGTCGAAGGTGCGCTCTTTCAGTCGCACCGTGATCTTGGCCGTGACGTCGACCAGCCGCTGATCGAAGGCGCGCACCAGTTCCGTGACGTTGGCGAACATCATGCCTTCGCCCTTGGCGTTCACGCGTTCGCGGGTGATGTAATAGAGTCCGAGCACGATGTCTTGCGACGGCACGATGATCGGATCACCGTTGGCAGGCGACAGCACGTTGTTAGAGGACAGCATCAGCGTGCGGGCTTCCATCTGCGCTTCCAGCGACAGCGGCACGTGCACGGCCATCTGGTCACCGTCAAAGTCGGCGTTGAAGGCCGCGCACACCAGCGGATGCAGCTGAATGGCCTTGCCCTCGATCAGCACCGGCTCAAACGCCTGGATGCCCAGGCGGTGCAGGGTGGGGGCGCGGTTCAGCAACACCGGATGCTCGCGGATCACTTCTTCCAGGATGTCCCAGACTTCCGGGATTTCCTCTTCCACCATGCGCTTGGCGGCCTTGATCGTGGTGGCCAGCCCCAGCACTTCCAACTTGTGGAAGATGAAGGGTTTGAACAGTTCGAGCGCCATCTTTTTTGGCAGGCCGCACTGATGCAGTTTCAGCTGCGGACCCACCACAATCACGGAACGGCCCGAGTAGTCCACCCGCTTGCCCAGCAGGTTCTGACGGAAGCGGCCGCTCTTGCCCTTGATCATGTCGGCCAGTGACTTCAGCGCCCGCTTGTTGGCGCCCGTCATGGCCTTGCCACGGCGACCGTTGTCCAGCAGCGAGTCGACCGACTCCTGCAGCATGCGCTTCTCGTTGCGGACGATGATTTCCGGGGCCTTCAGCTCCAGCAGGCGCTTCAGACGGTTGTTCCGGTTGATCACACGGCGGTACAGGTCGTTCAGGTCGGAGGTGGCAAAGCGGCCACCATCCAGCGGCACCAGCGGACGCAGCTCGGGCGGCAGAACCGGCAGCACTTCCATCACCATCCAGTCCGGCTTGATGCCCGACTTCGAGAATGCCTCAAGCACCTTCAGGCGCTTGGCGATCTTCTTGATCTTGGTGTCCGAACCGGTGGTGGCCAGTTCCGAACGCAGGCGCTCGATTTCGGACGGCACATCCAGCTTGCGCAACAGGTCGCGCACGCCCTCGGCTCCCATCACCGCGCTGAATTCGTCGCCATACTCTTCCACCTTGGCGATGTAGTCGTCTTCCGAGAGCAGCTGGCCGCGCTGCAGCGGCGTCATGCCGGCTTCGGTCACCACAAAGGCTTCGAAGTACAGCACGCGCTCGATGTCGCGCAGGGTCATGTCGAGCACCATGCCCAGACGGGACGGCAGCGACTTCAGGAACCAGATGTGGGCAACCGGGCTGGCGAGTTCGATGTGACCCATGCGTTCACGCCGCACTTTCGACAAGGTCACTTCCACGTTGCACTTCTCGCAGATCACCCCGCGGTGCTTCAGGCGCTTGTACTTGCCGCACAGGCACTCGTAGTCCTTCACCGGGCCAAAGATCTTGGCGCAGAACAGGCCATCACGCTCCGGCTTGAAGGTCCGGTAGTTGATGGTTTCGGGCTTTTTCACTTCGCCGTACGACCAGGACCGGATTTTTTCCGGTGACGCAAGGCCGATGCGGATCGCGTCGAACTCTTCTTCCTGGGTGACCTGCTTGAAAAGATCCAATAGTGCTTTCACGGTGTACCTCCGTTCGGCGATGCCCAGCGACTGCGCTGCACATCTGTCCATTTCAAACTTGCCGTCGCCCCGCCGCGCGGGCGACGGGGAAGTGCTGTGCTGCGAAGTCCCTGGCGCCAGTCGGCAACCAGGGACCGCTGGCCCGGCATCTGCCGGGCCCTGACCATCAATGCCGTTCGAGATCGATGTCGATGCCGAGCGAACGGATTTCCTTCACCAGCACATTGAAGGACTCGGGCATGCCCGCGTCGATCTTGTGCTCGCCTTTGACGATGTTTTCGTAGACCTTGGTGCGGCCGTTCACGTCGTCCGACTTGACTGTCAGCATTTCCTGCAGGGTATAAGCAGCACCGTACGCTTCCAGCGCCCAGACTTCCATCTCGCCGAAACGCTGACCACCGAATTGCGCCTTGCCACCCAGCGGCTGCTGGGTCACCAGGCTGTACGGACCGGTCGAACGGGCATGCATCTTGTCGTCCACCAGGTGATGCAGTTTCAGGATGTGCATGTAACCCAGCGTGACCGGGCGGTCGAACGCGTCGCCCGTACGGCCATCATGCAAGGTCATCTGGCCGCTGCGCGGCAGGCCGGCCAGTTCCAGCATGTGCTTGATCTCTTCCTCGGTGGCACCGTCGAACACCGGCGTGGCGAAGGGCACCCCCTGACGCAGGTTCTTGGCCAGCGTCATGACTTCCTCATCGCTGAGATGATCGATGTCTTCGGTCTTGCCGGTCGAGTTGTAGACCTTGACCAGGAATTCCCGCACCGCAGCCACGGCAGCACCCTGCCGCAGGTATTCGTTGATCACGTGGCCGAGTCCCTTGGCGGCCCAGCCCAGGTGCGTCTCGAGGATCTGGCCAACGTTCATCCGTGACGGCACGCCCAGCGGGTTCAGCACGATGTCGACCGACGTGCCGTTGGCGCTGAAGGGCATGTCTTCCACCGGAACGATCTTCGAGATCACGCCCTTGTTGCCATGGCGTCCGGCCATCTTGTCGCCAGGCTGCAGGCGACGCTTCACGGCGAGGTAGACCTTAACCATCTTCTGCACGCCCGGCGGCAGCTCGTCGCCTTGCGTGAGCTTCTTCTTCTTCTCTTCGAACAGGGCATCGAACTCGGTACGCTTTTGCTGCAGGCTTTCCTTCAGCTGCTCGAGCTGGGCCTGGGCATCATCCTCATTCAGGCGGATGTCGAACCAGTCATACCGCGACAGGTCCTTCAGGTACTCCGTGGTCAGCGTGGCGTTCTTCGCCAGCTTCTTCGGTCCGCCCTTGGCCACGCGTCCGGTCAGCAGGCGCTCGATCCGGCCGAACGTGTCGTTTTCCACGATGCGCAGCTGATCGGAGAGGTCTTTCTTGAACTGCGACAGTTCATCCTCAATGATCTGACGGGCGCGGGCATCGCGATCGATGCCTTCGCGGGTGAACACCTGCACATCGATCACCGTGCCGACCATGCCCGAGGGCACCCGCAACGACGTGTCCTTCACGTCCGACGACTTCTCACCGAAAATCGCGCGCAGCAGCTTCTCTTCCGGCGTCAGCTGGGTCTCGCCCTTCGGCGTGACCTTGCCCACCAGCACGTCGCCCGCTTCCACCTCGGCACCGATGTAGATGATGCCCGACTCATCCAGCCGGCCCAGCATGCGCTCGGACAGGTTGGAGATGTCGCGGGTGATTTCTTCCGGACCCAGCTTGGTGTCGCGCGCCACCACCGAGAGTTCTTCGATGTGGATCGACGTGAAGCGGTCTTCGGCCACCACACGCTCGGAGATCAGGATCGAGTCTTCGAAGTTGTAGCCATTCCAGGGCATGAACGCCACCAGCAGGTTCTGTCCCAGTGCCAGCTCGCCCATGTCCGTCGAAGCACCGTCGGCCACCACATCATCCTTCGCCAGGATGTCACCCACCTGCACGATCGGACGCTGGTTGATGTTGGTGTTCTGGTTGCTGCGGCGGTACTTGATCAGGTTGTAGATGTCCACGCCCACTTCGCCGGCCGTGGTTTCCGCATCGTTCACGCGGATCACCACGCGCGAGGCATCAACATAGTCGACGATGCCGCCGCGCCGGGCCAGCACGGCGGTGCCGGAGTCGACCGCCACGGTGCGCTCGATGCCGGTGCCCACCAGTGATTTTTCCGCACGCAGGCAAGGCACGGCCTGACGCTGCATGTTCGATCCCATCAGGGCGCGGTTGGCGTCGTCGTGCTCCAGGAACGGGATCAGCGAAGCAGCCACCGACACGATCTGGGCCGGCGCCACGTCGATGTGCGACACCTTGTCCGGCGACGACAGCATGAATTCGTTGCGGTTGCGGCACGACACCAGCTCGTCGGTGAAGCGGCCTTCCTTGTCG
Source organism: uncultured Ferrovum sp. (assembly GCA_903863375.1). Taxonomy (GTDB): domain Bacteria; phylum Pseudomonadota; class Gammaproteobacteria; order Burkholderiales; family Ferrovaceae; genus CAIVHB01. Next base: position 6,941 of record CAIPBT010000084.1, on the reverse strand, counting down.
GTCTCGGCGTTGGCCTGGGCGATCACGTACTGGCCCTCTTCAATCGCCGACAGCATTTCGATCTCGTCGGTCATCTTGCCGTCGCGGACACGACGGTAGGGCGTTTCGAGAAAGCCGAACTCGTTGGTGCGGGCATACAGTGCCAGCGAGTTGATCAGGCCGATGTTCGGACCTTCCGGCGTTTCGATCGGGCACACCCGGCCGTAGTGGGTGGGGTGCACGTCACGCACTTCAAAGCCGGCCCGCTCGCGCGTCAGACCGCCCGGGCCCAGTGCCGAGACGCGGCGCTTGTGGGTGATCTCCGACAGCGGATTGGTCTGGTCCATGAACTGGGATAACTGGCTGGAGCCGAAGAACTCCTTGATCGCCGCCGAAATCGGCTTGGCGTTGATCAGGTCGTGCGGCATCAGGTTTTCAGACTCGGCCTGCGACAGGCGCTCCTTCACCGCGCGCTCCACCCGGACCAGGCCAGAGCGGAACTGGTTTTCAGCCAGTTCACCCACCGAGCGCACACGGCGGTTGCCAAGGTGGTCGATGTCGTCGATCTCGCCACGACCATTCCGCAGATCCACCAGGATCTTGATCACGGCAACAATGTCATCGTTCGACAGGGTGCCAGCGCCAATCAGCTCATTGCGGCCTACCCGGCGATTGAACTTCATGCGGCCAACCGGCGACAGGTCGTACCGGTCTTCGCTGAAGAACAGGCCCTGGAACAGCGCCTTGACCGCCTCTTCCGTGGGCGGCTCGCCAGGACGCATCATGCGGTAGATGGCAACCCGCGCCGACAGCTGGTCGGTGGCATCGTCGATGCGCAGGGTCTGCGATATGTAGGGCCCCTGGTCCAGATCGTTGGTGTAGATCACCTTGAATTCGGTAACGCCGGCGGCCTTGATCTTGAGCATGAGCGGTTCGGTCAGCTCGTCGTTGGCCCGCGCCACCACCTCGCCGCTTTCGCGGTCGAGAATGTCATGCGCAATTACCCGGCCCAGCACGTGCTCTTCCGGCACCGTGATGCGCTTCAGGCCAGCGGCCTCGATTTCGCGGATATGCTTCACCGTGATGCGCTTGTCGCGCGGTACGATGACCTTGCCTTCCGGCGTGGTGATGTCGAAGCGGGCGATGTCGCCGCGCATGCGGTCGGCCACCAGTTCCATCTGCACCGCGCCATCAATCATGTGCAGGGTGTCGAAGGCGAAGAACTCGGCCAGGATCTGCTGGGCGTTGAAACCCAGGGCCTTCAGCAGGGTGCTGACCGGCATCTTGCGGCGACGGTCAACCCGGAAATACAGGAAATCCTTCGGGTCGAATTCAAAATCCAGCCACGAGCCGCGGTAGGGAATGATCCGGGCCGAGAACAGCAGCTTGCCGGAGGAATGGGTCTTGCCGCGATCGTGCTCGAAAAACACGCCCGGGCTGCGATGCAACTGGGAAACGATCACCCGTTCGGTGCCGTTGATGATGAACGAGCCATTGCGCGTCATCAGGGGAATTTCCCCCATGTAAACTTCCTGTTCCTTGACCTCTTTCACCGTGGGCTTGGTCGCCTCGCGGTCCATCAGGGTCAGGCGTACCTTCGCGCGCAGGGGTGACGCAAACGTCAACCCGCGCTGCTGGCATTCCACAACATCGAACGGCGGAACGCCGAGCGCGTAACTGACATAATCGAGACGGGCGTTGCCCGAATGGCTGGAAATGGGAAAGACCGAGCGGAACGCCGCTTCCAGGCCCTGCACCTTCCGACTGCCCTCGACTGCCTGGGCGCGCTCACCGAAGCTGGCGTCTCCTTCGGACTGCAGGAATTCCCGATAGGAATCGATCTGCGTGGCCAGCAGGAAAGGGACTTCCTGCACGCTTGCCCGTTTGGCGAAACTTTTGCGGATACGCTTTTTCTCGGTGAACGAGTAGCTCATGGTGTCTCCGTTGACGAATGACAGCAAAAATGCAATCGGCGGCCCATCGGGAAAGCTCCCGAGGTCCGCCGGAATCCGGCGCCCTTAACCACCAACGCCGCAGCGGATGCTGCGGCACGGGAGGGACAGGGGCCCGACCGACGCTTGCGCGCCGGGCCGGATCGGGCTGTACAAATTACTTGATCTCGACGGTTGCACCGGCTTCGATCAGCTGCTTGGCGACGGCGTCGGCATCGGCCTTCGACACGCCTTCCTTCACGGGCTTCGGGGCGCCATCGACCAGGTCCTTGGCTTCCTTCAGACCCAGGCCGGTGATGGTGCGCACCACCTTGATGGTGTTGACCTTGTTGTCGCCGGCACCGGTCAGGATGACGGTGAATTCGGTCTGCTCTTCGACAGCAGCAGCGGCGCCGCCACCGGCAGCCGGGGCAGCCACGGCGACAGCGGTCGCAGCGGCCGATACGCCGAACTTCTCTTCCATGTCCTTGATCAGTTCCGACAACTCGAGAACGGTCATTGCGGCGATTGCGTCGAGGATTTCAGCTTTGGACAGTGCCATTTGATTTTAACTCCAGAAAATTTGGTATCACCGGCTTGCAGGTCATCGCCCGCAGAAAGCCGGCAGGGTGATCAAGCGTTTTGCTTCTGGTCGCGAACCGCGGCAAGGCCGCGGGCGAACTTGGCCGGGACTTCGTTGAGTGTCTGAACAAACTTCGTTGCCGGGGCCAGCATGGTACCCATCAGCTTGGCGATCAGCTCGTCTCGGCTCGGCATCGACGCCAGGGCGACGACATCCTTCGGTCCCATGACGTAATTCGCCATGGCACCGCCTTTGATGACGAACTTGTCGTTGGTTTTGGCGAAGTCATGCAACACCTTGGCAACGGCGACCGGATCGCTGGACATGCCGTAAGCAAGCGGACCGACCATATGGTCGGCCAGACCTGCAAACGGCGTACCAGCGATAGCACGTCGTGCAAGGGTGTTCTTCAGCACTCGGAAGTAAATTCCCGCTTCCCTGGCCTTGGCGCGCAAGACCGTCATGTCGCCGACCTCCATCCCGCGATACTCTGCCAGGATGATGGCCTGAGCGCCGGTGACCTGCTCCGACACTTCGGCAACAACGGCCTTCTTCTCTTCAAGGTTGAGACTCAAGGTCTGCCCTCCAATGACTTGAAATGAAGCACTGGCGATGCTTTGCCGGTACTCCGGATGCGGCGACCGTCATCCAGGGCGCGACGCTGTTCTGTCCCGCTTGCCACCCAACTCGCGGTGCCGGTGCCTGACCCATCCTTCCCGTGGGAGAGGAGATGCCAGGACCACCGGCCGCCGCGGGCCGACTGATTCCTGTACTGGGGTACGCCATCTGCGCAGGTTGAAACTGGCGATTAAGGCTTGCGCACCTTGCTGCCGGTGCCCTTGCCGCCTGCGGTCTTTGACAACCGGCCGGGTTTCCCCGACCGCCCAAAGTCTGTTGCGATTTCTGCGTCAGGCTGCCAGGGACTGGGTGTCCACACGGACGCCCACCCCCATGGTGCTGGACACGGAAACCTTGCGAAGATAGATGCCTTTGGCCGCAGCCGGACGGGCGCGGTTCAGGGCGCTGACGAGCGCGTTGAGATTTTCCTGCAGTGCCTCGACGGTGAACGAGGCGCGGCCGATCGAGGCGTGCACCAGACCGGCCTTGTCGGTCCGGTACTGCACCTGACCGGCCTTGGCGTTGCGCACGGCGCCAGCCACATCCGGCGTGACGGTGCCTACCTTCGGGTTTGGCATCAGACCACGCGGACCCAGGATCTGGCCAAGCGGTCCCACAATGCGCATGGCGTCCGGGCTGGCGATCACCACGTCGAATTCCATGAAGCCGCCCTTGATCTTTTCCGCCAGGTCATCGAAGCCGACGATGTCAGCCCCGGCAGTACGTGCCGCTTCGGCGTTGTTACCTTGCGCGAAGACAGCGATCCGCACGGTTTTGCCCGTGCCACGCGGCAGCACCACCGAACCCCGCACCTGCTGGTCGGACTTCTTGGCATCGACGCCCAGGTTGACGGCAACGTCAACCGACTCGTCGAACTTGGCGGTTGCCGACTTCTTCACCAGTTCCAGAGCTTCAACGGCGACATAGGTGCGGTTGCGGTCAACGCTGGCCTTCAGGGCGGCGTGACGCTTGGAGATGTGGGCCATGCTCAGATCACTCCTTCAACATCGATGCCCATGCTGCGGGCGCTGCCAGCGATGGTGCGGACGGCGGCATCCAGATCACTTGCCGTCAGGTCAGGGCTCTTGGTTTTCGCGATTTCTTCGGCTTGGGCGCGAGTGAGCTTGCCAACTTTGTTGGTCTGCGGAATGGCGCTGCCTTTGGTGATGCCGGCTGCCTTCTTGATCAGGATCGTGGCGGGCGGCGTCTTCATCACGAACGTGAAGCTCTTGTCCGCGAACGCCGTGATCACCACCGGAATCGGCAGGCCAACTTCCAGACCCTGTGTCTGGGCGTTGAATGCCTTGCAGAATTCCATGATGTTCAGACCGCGCTGGCCGAGGGCCGGGCCGATCGGCGGGCTGGGGTTGGCCTTGCCGGCCGGTACCTGCAGCTTGATGTAACCTACAATTTTCTTTGCCACGTTGTGCTCCTTGCCTGGGTGCGTGCGGGTGACTGTCACCCTCCCCGGAGACTGTCAGGCCGGCACCGTGCCGACATGACCGGACAGCAGGCCGTCAGGCCTTCTCCACCTGCCCGAAATCGAGTTCCACCGGCGTTGCGCGACCAAAGATCAGCACAGACACCCGCAACTTGTTCTTGTCATAGTTGACTTCTTCCACGTTGCCGTTGAAGTCGGTGAACGGGCCTTCCTTGACGCGAACGTTTTCGCCCACCTCAAACAGCACTTTCGGCTTCGGCTTGTCTTCGCCTTCCTTTACCTGGGCGCGAATGTTTTCCACTTCCTTGTCGGTGATCGGAATCGGGCGATTGCCCGAGCCGCCAACGAAGCCAGTAACACGCGGGGTGCTCTTGACCAGGTGCCAGCTTTCGTCGGTCAGTTCCATCTGGACAAAGATGTATCCGGGAAAAAACTTGCGCTTGCTGATGCTCTTCTGGCCGCCCTTCATTTCGACCACTTCTTCGACGGGCACCAGGATTTCGCCAAACAGCGACTGCATGTCAGCGCGGTCAATGCGCTCCTGCAGCTTTTCCTTCACGCTGTTCTCAAAGCCCGAGTAGGCGTGCACGGTATACCAACGCATTGCCATTACTCCGAGCGCCCCATCAGGCGGGCGACAAACATTACGATGCCGAGATCAACCAGCCACAGGAATAGGCCCATGACCACCACCAGCACAAAGACCACGCCCGTGGTCTGCCAGGTCTCGCGGCCAGTCGGCCACGTCACGCGCTTGGCTTCATCCCAAGCCTCTACGGCAAAGGTACGAAATTCCTGTCCGGGCAGGGTTGACCACGCCACCGCAGCACCGGCCCCCAGCCCCGCCAGGAGGGCCGCGACGCGGAAGATCAGCGCATGGTCGGCGAGAAAATAATATGAACCCAGGCCGGCAACCACCAGGATTGCGCCCAGGATAAATTTGATTCGGTCGTTCATGCTGGCGGCGTAAGCCGACCCCTTGTTCGTTCGGTATGGCAGGCCAGGAGGGTCTCGAACCCCCAACCTACGGTTTTGGAGACCGTCGCTCTGCCAATTGAGCTACTGGCCTGCACTTGAACTGCAACCCACGGCCTTGGTCGCGGGTGTCTGGCGGGTATCCGTCATTGGCAGACGGACCCGCCGCAACTTTTTGTCCACCTTGCAGACCGGTGGCCTGCAACAGGATCAACGGGTATCAGCGCTCTGGCCGACACCCGCAAGGAGATGAATTTACTTCAGGACCTTGGCCACCACCCCGGCGCCGACGGTACGACCGCCTTCGCGGATGGCGAAACGCAGGCCTTCTTCCATGGCGATCGGGTTGATCAGCTTCACCGTCACCGACACGTTGTCGCCCGGCATCACCATCTCGGTGCCTTCCGCCAGCGTGATCGCGCCGGTCACGTCCGTGGTACGGAAGTAGAACTGCGGACGGTAGCCCTGGAAGAACGGCGTGTGACGGCCACCCTCATCTTTCGACAGCACGTAGATCTCGGCCGTGAATTCCGTGTGCGGCGTGATCGAACCCGGCTTGGCCAGCACCTGGCCACGCTCCACGTCTTCCCGCTTCGTGCCGCGCAGCAGCACGCCGACGTTGTCACCGGCCTGGCCCTGGTCCAGCAGCTTGCGGAACATTTCCACGCCCGTGCACACCGTCTTGACCGTGTCCTTCAGGCCCACGATCTCGATGTCTTCGCCAACCTTGACGATGCCGCGCTCGACGCGACCGGTCACCACCGTGCCACGGCCCGAAATCGAGAACACGTCTTCCACCGGCATCAGGAATGCGCCGTCAATCGCGCGCTCCGGCGTCGGGATGTAGGTGTCCAGCGCTTCCGCCAGCTTCCAGATCGCCGGCTCACCGATGTCCGACTGATCGCCTTCCAGCGCCTTCAGCGCCGAACCGATCACGATCGGGGTGTCGTCGCCCGGGAACTGGTACTTCGACAGCAGCTCGCGCACTTCCATTTCCACCAGCTCGAGCAGCTCGGCGTCGTCGACCATGTCGGCCTTGTTCATGAACACCACGATGTACGGCACGCCCACCTGACGGGCCAGCAGGATGTGCTCCCGCGTCTGCGGCATCGGGCCGTCGGCAGCCGACACCACCAGAATCGCACCGTCCATCTGCGCCGCACCCGTGATCATGTTCTTCACATAGTCCGCGTGTCCCGGGCAGTCCACGTGCGCGTAGTGGCGCGAGGTGGTCTCGTACTCGACGTGGGCCGTGTTGATCGTGATGCCCCGGGCCTTTTCTTCCGGCGCTGAGTCAATGTCGGCGTAGCTCTTTGCCTCACCACCAAACTTCTTCGACAGCACGATCGTGATCGCGGCCGTCAGCGTCGTCTTGCCATGGTCCACGTGACCGATCGTGCCCACGTTCACGTGC
>CAIPBT010000083.1 GCA_903863375.1 uncultured Ferrovum sp. | reverse complement strand
GGTCAGCATGCCAACATTGTCACGGCGTCGATCCTGGGCGTGATCAGCGGTCTGAACCGGATCGTGGCCAAACTCGATCCCGAGGCGCGGTGCCGGTTCTTCGGGCATCCCGAACTGCAGGGTGTGGGCGGAGCGGCGGCCTCAGCCTGTGCCTGATCGTCATCCGGTCGGGGGCTGCGCGGTGTTGCACGCCTGCGCTATGCTGCGAGTTCGTCTTCTGGTCTGACTGGCGATGCCTTCCGCCTTTCCCTTTGATGTCTCGCCCTTTGACTGCCTGACCCCGGCAGAGCAGCGGCTGGTGCGCGACGGGGTGGATATCGTTTACCTGCCGGCGGGCAAGGTGGTACTCGATCGCAATGATGAACCGAGCCATCTGCACGTGATCATCAAGGGCTTCGTGCAGCAGTTCGAGGGCGACGAGGTGACCACCGTGTTCGGTCCCCAGGACTGTTTTGATGCCCGCAGCCTGATGGCGGGTGCGGTGAGCAGCCGCTTTGTCACCGCCGAGGAAGTGATCGCGTACCTGTTGCCACGCGCCTTGATCGGAACCTTGATCTCTGCCAACGCAACCTTCGGCGCCCTGCTGTTTTCGGATCTCTCGAACAAGCTCAATGCGCTGGCACAGCGCCGCAGCCACCATCAGCTGTATTCGCTCACGCTGGCCCGGGTCGAGGATGTATTCATCCGGCCGGCCCACGTGGTCGACGGCTGGACCGATATCGTGACAGTGGCCCGCCTGTTTGCCGAGCATCGCACGGCCAACGTGCTGGTTCGGCCCGCCCCGGACCAGGGGCCGGATCTGGGCATCTTCACTACCAGCGACCTGCAGCGCGCAATCCTCGATGGTCGTGCGTTGGATGCGCTACCGGTCGGGGCCTTGGCCAGTTTCGATCCCGTCTCGGTGTCGTCGCGCGCCCACCTGTTCGACGCGCTGCTGCTGATGGTGCGTCACAACGTCCATCGCCTGCTGGTGATTACCTCGGCCGAAGAACATCAGCCCGCCACGGTGCTCGGGGTGCTGGAACAGCTCGACCTGCTCAGTTTTCTCAGCAATCACTCGTACCTGATCACCCTGCAGATCAGCAATGCCGCCAGCATTGCTGAGCTGGGGGCGGCAGCCCGCCAGTTGCCACGGCTGATTGCTGTGCTGCATAGCGGCGGCACCCGAGTGGAACATATCGCAAGCCTGGTCGGCGAACTCAATGCCAAGCTGCTCGAGCGGACCTGGCAGCTGGTGGCGCCAGCGGACTTGGTGGCAGCCAGCTGCCTGATCGTCATGGGCAGCGAGGGACGCGGCGAACAGTTGCTGCGCACCGATCAGGACAATGGCCTGATCCTGCGCGATGACTATGTGCCGCCAGCCGATCTGGCCGCCATCTGCGACCGCTTCTCGCTGGCATTGGCTGCCTTCGGTTATCCGGAGTGTCCCGGCGGCATCATGCTCAGCCGCGAGGACTGGCGTGGCAGCGTGTCGACCTTCCGGCTGCGTGCCCGCGGATGGCTGCACCATCCGGACGGGCAGACCCTGCTGGCCCTGGCGATTTTCATGGATGCCCGGGCGGTGTGTGGCGATGCCGCCCTGCTGGAACAGGTACGCGATGGCGTACGGGCAGCCCTGACCGATGATGCCGGGCTGATGGCGCGCTTCGCCGCGCCGGTACTGTCGTTTACCGAGCCGGCACAATGGTGGTCCCGCCTGCTCGGCCGGGAGTCTTCCGATGCCCTCGATCTGAAAAAGGCGGGCACCTTCCCGGTGGTCCATGGCATTCGCGCCCTTGCGCTGCAGGCGCGCGTGATGGAGACCGGAACACTCGCCCGGATTGACCGCCTTGTCGAACAGGGGGTGCTGCCGGAGCGGCTGGCTGCCGACCTGAAGGAGAGCCTGCATGTGCTGATGGGCCTGCGGCTGTCGGCGGGACTGGCAGATCTGGAACTGGGGCGGACCGCCGGCAATCAGGTCAATCTGACCCAACTGACCACCCTCGAACGCGACCTGCTGAAGGATACGCTGGCCATCGTGCGGCACTTCCGCGACTGGCTGACGCAGCATTTCCGGCTGGATGCGCTGGCCTGATGACTGCCGGGTGGACGACCGCCAGCCGGACGACTGCTGGCCTGCCGCATCCCTGGCGCCAGCTGCGCCGCCTGTGGTTGCTCCGTCGCCTGCGCGATCCTGCCTGGCGCTTCCTGCTCGACCCACCTCCGTCTCGCGAATGGGTGGCGCTGGATTGCGAAACCACCGGCCTTGACGTGCGCAGAGACGAGATCGTCTCGATTGGCGCAGTACGCATCCGCGGCAACCGGCTGCTGACCAGCGAGCGCCTGGAACTGTTGGTGCGACCGAGCAAAGCCAGCTCTCCGGCCAGCGTGCGCATCCATCATCTGCGCGCCCGGGACGTGGTGGGGGGCCTGGAGCCGGCGCAGGCCGCCCGGCGCGTGCTGGAATTCATTGGTTCGCGGCCGCTCGTCGGGTACTACCTGGAATTCGACGTTGCCATGCTCAATCGGCTGGTGCTGCCGTTGACCGGTATCCGCCTGCCTCAGCCGCAGATTGAGGTGTCCGGCCTGTATTACGATCTGAAGTATCAGCAGAACCCCGACCGCCCGATCGATCTACGCTTTGCCACCTTGATGAAGGATCTGGATCTGCCGACGCGCGAGGCGCATCGCGCCCTGAATGATGCCGTGATGGCAGGGCTTGCCTTCCTCAAGTTGCGGGCCCTGGGCCACGGGCCGCCACTCGACGACGACAGCCCGTCCGGCTGACGCGCAGCCGGGTTCAGCCCAGCAGGGGCTGCAGGTCGTGGCCGATCTTTTCCGGGGTGTCGGTAGGCGCGTACCGTGCCACCACGGTGCCATCCCGGCCAATCAGGAACTTGGTGAAGTTCCATTTGATTGCCTCGGTGCCCAGCAGGCCAGGTGCCGCCTGTTTAAGGTGCTGCCAGAGTGGGTGCGCGTTGGCACCGTTGACCTCGGTCTTGGCAAAGACCGGGAAGGTAACGTCGTACTGGGTCTGGCAGAAGCTGCCGATGTCGCTCGCCGAGCCTGGCTCCTGGCCGCCGAACTGATTGCAGGGGAAAGCCAGCACCTCGAAGCCCTGGGCGGCGTGCTGCCGGTAGAGCGCTTCCAGGCCGGCATATTGCGGGGTGAAACCACACCGGCTGGCCACATTCACCACCAGCAGCACCTTGCCCCGATAGTGGGAGAAGTGGTCGGCGCTGCCGTCCAGGCGTTGCAGTTCGAAGTCGTAGGGATCACTCATGATGGTCTCTCTGGTGAAGGGAACAGGCGATTGGCTGCCTTGCAGCATACCCTCAGTTCCGCTCGATGCGGGACAGCAGTGGCAACAGGTTCAGATGGGTGGCTTGGCGCAGGATGGTCGCGGCCTCGCGCAGGGCGGGCAGGTCGAATGCTGGCAGAGCCTGCGCCTGTGCGATGGCCACCACATTACCTTCGGCGCAGGGGGGCAGCAGGCGCCAATCCTGTCCGAACACGGCAGTGAGCGCCCGGCGGGTGGCGGCATGGCTGCGGTGCAGGGTGAGCAGGTTGCAGGTGATCCAACCCCCAGGTGCCAGGCGGTCGCGGCAGGCGGCGTAGAATTCCGTCGATTCGAGCCGGTGGGCGCGTGCGTTGCGATCGAAGGCGTCCAGCAGGATCAGGTCGTAGTGCTGCGGATCGGTCTGCATCCAGTCATAACCGTCAGCCTGCACGATCTGCAGGCGGTGATCGGGCGGCGGCAGCCGGAAGTGGTGATGGGCCGCGGCGATCACCTGGCTATCGAGTTCCACAGCAACCAGGCTGGCCTGTGGCCAGTACCGCCACAGAAACTTGGCCAGCGACGCGCTGCCCAGCCCCACCATCAGCACCCGGGCGGGCCAGGGCAGGGGTTCCAGCAGGAGGGGCAGCAGCATGTCCCGTGTGTATTGCAGTTCGAGTGCCCAGGGGCGGGCGATGCGCATGGCTCCCTGCACCCAGGGCGTACCAAAATGAAGGAAGCGCACGCCCCCTTCCTCGCTGATTTCGATGGTCACGCTTTCGTCGCCAGGGCCATGCAGGCTCAGTGCAGCAGTTCTTCCAGGCCGGCAATCGCGGCACCAACCTCGGGAAGCCGCTCTTTGCGGCCTGGCGGCAGGCCAGCGGGGGCCGCTCCGTCCAGGGAGGACGGCCACCATAGCCAATCCAGTCCCAGCAAGGCGCAGGCCTGCGCGGGATAGGTGGGGGAGGCGTCCTGCGCCGACGCGATCTTGCCCGCTTGCAAGGCCTGGGTGCACCAGACCACCCAGGAAGCGAGGTGTACGCAGGTGGCAATCGGGTTGGCCGGATCTGCGCGCAGCGGTAGTGGAACTGCTTCCAGGGTACCGGCAATGCTTTCTGGCAGATTCCAGGTGCGCGCCAGCGCCGCCGAAACTTCGCCAAAATGGAAATGCAGGGCGCGCAGTTCAATCGACGCCCGATCAGGATGCAGCATGTCGACCACCTGGCTGATCTGGGCTGCCCGTTCGACTTCCCGTTTGTGGATCAGCAGTTGTCCGATACCCTGCATCAGGCCAGCCGTGAAAGCCAGTTCGGCATTCAGGCCGAGCGTCCTTGCCAGCCGACGTGCCACACAGGCGGTCTGCACGCTATGGTTCCACAACGCCCGCAGGTCAATGCCGGGCAAAGGGGCAAAGGTATCTTTCAGGCCACAACCCAGCACCACATTGCGCACGGTGGTCATGCCAAGCAGCAACAGGCATTCATCCACACTCAGGATCTGGCGGCTGCTGCGATAGAAAGCCGAATTGGCCAACCGGAGCAGCTTGGCGACAATGATCGGGTCAAGGCTGATCTGCTTGCTGAGGGCCTCGATGGAAACATTCTCGTCACCGAAGCTTTCCATGATGCCGCGCACCACCTCGGGCAAGGTGGGCAACTTGGCCGGTCTTTCCAGCAACTCGGCCAGGTAAGGGTTCATGCCCGGATCGCGCTGCGATCAGCGTCCTGCGTCGGAAATCACCGGCAGGCCAATGGCTGCCGTCAGCACCTGCTCATCGATGGGTTTGTTCAGGCATCGTTCGGCACCTTCGGCGAGGATCCGGTTTTCATTGCTGTGACTGGGGTATCCGGTCATTGCAATCACCCGCACATGGCGGGTATCGGCATTGCTGCGCACCTGGCGGCATACATCGAACCCGTTCAGTCGCGGCATCATCAGGTCGAGCAGCAGGATGTCGGGCTGAAACGATTGCATTTTCCAGCCAGCATCAAAGCCGTCGAAAGAAATTTCGGTGCTGTAGCCGTTGGAAACCAGAAAGTCCTGCAAGTAGCGCGCAAGGCTCTGGTTGTCGTCCACAATCAGGATGCGCTGGGGACGTTGGCGGTCCTGGGCATGCCGTTCGCGCGCAAAGCGCTCGACCTCCGAGATCAGGAAACGACGATGCCCCCCCGGAGTGACTTCCGCTTTCAGCAGTCCACGCAGGGCCCAGCCACGGACGGTGATGGGCGACACCATCAATCGTTCGGCCACTTGGTTGGGCGTCAGATAACTCTTGTCGCGTAGGTCGGTTTTGCTCATGACTTGCAGATGCCTGGTCGGCGTGATGACTGGAGTCGGGTGACGGTCGTGCAATCCAAAGACATCTTGCCCTATCGTTTATTGCGGAATATACCGCTGACGTTGATTCAGTCTATGCCTCACAGGGGTGAATCAGCAACTTTATCGATAAATGGGCTTCCGGATACATGCCGTCCTTGCCTAGTGTCCCTCTGCGGACTTGACGTCGCTATCAGATTTCAGGGGCGGGCAGGCCAGGCAAGGCCAGCAGGAGGGGCAGATTGCCGGTTTCGTCCGGTTTTCCCACCAGCACGTCGCCACCGTGTTGACGCAGCAGGGCAGATAGCAGGGCGGCGAGCCAATCCACCTCCTGCGCATCGACGCCAGGCAGGATGCTCTCGGTGCTGCCCAGCAAGGCCTGCAGGGCGCGGCCATCACTGCGATCCGACACCGTCAGCCAGACGGCATTGGAGAAATCCGCGAAATACCCGAACAGGGCCTGCCCGCCCTGCGGGATGTTGTCGCGGGTGTGGATGCGCGTGACAGCCCGCAAGCTGTGGTCATCCTGGCCACACAGTTCGCCCAGGAGAGCCACCAGACGCTGCACGATCAGCGTTGGCAAGGCAACCCGTTCCCGCTGCAACTGGCTGGCAATCGCCTGCACCGCGCTGCCTTCCTGCCAACCGGGAGACAGCGGCGATGGGTCTGCGCCGTGGTGTGCGCGGCTTTGTAGGGAGCGCACCAACAACGCCATTTCCTGGCTCACCGTCAGCACCTGCTGCAGCCAGCGGGTCTGGTTGGCATCCTGTTCGGGCAGGCGGTCCAGCATGCGCAGAAACCCTTGCTGGCTCGCCAGCAGGTTGTTCATCTCGTGGCACGCTGCCCGGGTCAGCATGCCCAGATCGACCAGAGCTGATAAGGATGCGGGGTTATCTTCCATGGTTTGAGATTACCAAAAGGCGTTTGCGGGGGGCACCATCGCCGGACGGCAGATTGTTCCGAAGGTTCCATCCGGCCCTGACCGGCTCGAACGTCGGGATCACGATCTAACCAAGCAGAGTTCACCGGCAGGAAGGTCTAACCGCTTGAGCGTAATCCCAACTTATTCTTTTGGGAAATTAACGCGTTTTCTGTTGGAAAATGAAGGCGTTTGGATGGCCCATCAAGCCGACGCGCCAAACCCTCCCGGCCGGCAACACCGGGCGTGCGATTGCCAGTACCATTTCAGATGCGGCCTGATGCCGAAGCCCCTGCATGCTCCTCTCCCTCTTTCGTGCTCGCTCTGCCCACGCCCTGACCGGGATGCCCCTTCGGCTGCTGGCGGCGGCCCGGTCGCCGGGTGCCCGTCCTTGGCTCGCGATGCTGGTTGCCGGGTTGGTGGTGACCTTGATGCTGGTCATCCTGGTGCGCCGGCTGGAGGAGCAGTCGGCACAGGCAGCCTTCACCAGTGCGGCCGAGGCCCGCCTCACCCTGCTGGACGCCAGCCTCGCACGGACGGTGGATGGCCTGCTGGCCGTCGGGGCCTCGCTGGATGGCAACCCGGCCATGTCGCGCCAGCAGTTTGCCCAGATCGCCCAGTCGCTGCTGGCGCGGCAACCGGGTGTCCGCGCGCTGGAGTGGATTCCGTTGGTACATCCGGAAGATCTGTCGGGGCTGGTTGCGCAGGCGCACGCTGAGGGATTTCCCAACTTCGCGGTGCGCGAACTGGATGAGCACCAACGCCTTCAGGCGTTGACGCCGCGCACCGAACACTTTCCAGTGTGGTTTGTCGAGCCGATGGCGGGCAACGAACGGGCATTCGGCCTGGATCTGGCCTCCAGTCCACCCCGACGCGCCGCTCTGATGGCCGCCCGTCAGCGCGGGGCGGCCACCGTCTCGACCCGGATCACGCTGGTGCAGGATGACAGCCGGCTGTTTGCCGTGCTGATGTTCCGGCCGGTCTATGCCTTGCACCCGCCGTCTGGCAACAGCCATTCCGTCAATCTCGCCCCCGTGGATCCTTCCGCCCTGCGTGGCTTTGCCTTGACGGTACTGCGCATCAGCGAGGTGCTGGGGGAAGATCCGCGCGGCCGGGATGGCGAGCGCCTGCAGCTGTACCTGTTCGATGAAGATGGCCTGCCCGGTGAGCAACGCCTGCATCCGGTGATTTCGCCCTATCCGACCGCCGCCAGCCTGCCGCCACTGTTCCGGGTGGAGCGGCAGCTTGAAGTGGGTGGACGGCGCTGGCGTGCGGTGGCGCAGGTCGGGGCGGCCGGGCTGCATCCCGATCGCACGGGCAGTCTGGTGGTGCTGTTGGCGGGATTGCTGATCAGCGCCCTGCTCGCGCGCCTGCAGTTCCAGAGCCTGCATCGCACCCGGGCAATCCGCGAGATTGTCGAGCGGCGCACCACCGAGCTGCGGGATTCCGAGCGTCGCCTGATTCAGCTCAATCAGGAAGCCATGCAGGCGAGCCGGGCCAAGACTGTGTTCCTGGCCAGCATGACGCATGAATTCCGTACCCCGATGAATGCCATCCTGGGACTCTTGCATGTGCTGGGACGCAGCCCTCTGGACGAACCCCAGCGCGACCATGTCGAGAAGATCAGTGGTGCCGCGCGCCGCCTGCTGCGACTGATCGAGGACATCCTGGATGTGTCACGCATCGAGGCCGGCAAGCTCTCGGTCGAACGTCATCCGTTCCAGATCGAGACGGTCTTGCGGGATGTGCTGGTGGCCACCTTGCCGCGCCTGCGTGACAAGACCCTGGAGCTGCTGCTGGATCTCGATCCTGAGGTGCCGGCGCAGCTGGTGGGCGACGGCATGCGACTTACCCAGGTGCTGGTGAATCTGGCAGAAAACGCAGCCAAGTTCACGCAGAAAGGCGAGGTCACGGTGCGCATCCGTCGCATCAGTCAGGTCGACCGGCGGGTAGATCTGGAGTTTGCGGTCAGTGATACCGGGCCAGGTCTCAGTGCCAGTGATGCGGAACGCCTGTTCACCCCTTTCGTCCAGGCCGACAGCTCACACCCGCGGGTGTTTGGGGGCAGCGGACTGGGACTCAGCATCTCGCGCCAGCTGGTGGGCATGATGGGGGGAGATATTCGCGTCATCTCGGCGATTGGCCAGGGCACCACATTCCAGTTCACCCTGCCGCTGGGCATCGCCTCTGCTGCACCGCTTGCCACACCCCGTCCGGCCCAGCCCGCGGTTCGGGTGCTGCTGCTGGAGACCCATCCGCAGGCAGCAGCCACCCTGACCCGGCTGTTGCAGGGTTTTGGTGCGCAGGTGCAGCGGGCGGCTTCGCCAGAGCAGCTGCCCAGACCGTTCCAGGCTGCGGACTTCGACCTGGTCCTGATCAGCCAGGGCTTTCCGCGCGCGCACACGATCCAGTCCGCCCTGACCGGACTGCCCGGGGTTCGGGTGGTCGAGCTGAGCGCTGCCGGAGCCAGCCTGCGCGGCTTGCAGCCGCGTGCAGGGCTGGAAAAGCCGCTGCTGCCCGGTGCCGTGGCCGCGCTGCTGTACCCGGCGCTGCAGACTGCCGACAGCGCGCCGGCCCCGATGGACTTCGCCGGCGCGACGGCACCGGCTGCCCCCGCGAGTGGCGCCGTCCTGTCGCCGGCGGCGCTCGCTGACCTGCCAGAATGGATGGCAGATGACAGGTCCTGGCATGCCGACGACACGGGCAGGACGACACCCCCGGACCCCCTGCAGGCACTGCTGACAGAGGATCCGGCAGATCCGGCCGGACAGCCGATTGCGGCAGACAGTGCCCTGTTGCCTCTGGTACAGGAACTGGCCGTGCTGCTGCGTGCGGGCGATCCGGATGCGGAAACGCCAGCACGCGCCCTGCGTCACCTAGCGGGCGACGGCCTGCATGCCGACGTACTGGATCGCGTGCTGTCATTGGTGGTCCAGTTCGATTACGAGCCGGCCCTGCGTCTGCTCGAACAGCTCTTGCCCCAGGCCTTGCCGGACATGCCGGTGACCGATGAGCCAACCGTCAAGGAACCGTGAGATGGAACGTATGCAGGAACGGATCCTGATCGTCGATGACGATCCGCTGAATGTCCGGGTATTGGTGGAACTGCTGCGTAGCGAATATCAGCTGGTGATCGCCCGTGACGGACCGCAGACCCTTGATCGCCTGGCGCAGGCCAGCCTGCCAAACCTGATCCTGCTGGACGTGATGATGCCCGGCATGGACGGTTTCGAGGTCTGTCGGCGGATCAAGGCGCATCCCGACTGGCGTGCCATTCCGGTGATTTTCGTGACGGCACTGAATCAGCCCTTTGACGAGAGTGCCGCCTTTGAGGCCGGCGGAGTGGATTTCATCACCAAACCGGTATCGCCGGCGGTGCTCCATAGCCGCCTGCGGACGCATCTGCGGCTGCGTCGCACCGAACGCCTGCTGCTGCGCCAGAATATTGCGCTGGACGAACTGGCCAGTGACCGTGGTGCCGCCCTGCAAGCCAGTGAACTGCTGCTGGTGCAGGTACTGGGCCGGCTCTGCCGGACGCATGGTCTGGTCACGCCGGAACAGACCGAGCGGCGTCAGCGCTGGGCCGTGCTGATCGGCCAACGCTACCTCGAACGCCCTGGTTTTCCGGTGCTGTCGGCGCGTGGGCTGGCGGCCTTGGTCGCCTTGGTGCCACTGCAGTCGCTGGGCAGGCTGGCGCTCGGACCAACCGGGTATGGTGAGGCTGCGCCGCGACTCACAGTGGCGCAGGCGCAGGCGGTTGCACAGCTGCTGGCGGGTGACCTGCGCGCCCCCGGTCACGGATCTGCGCCGGTACCACTGCAGATTCTCGACGCCTTGGCTGGCCAGGCCGAGCACTGGGACGGTTCGGGCGGACCGGCGGCGCTGGCGGGCACGGACATCCCGCTCGCCGCCCGCCTGCTTGCCCTGGCCGTTTGGCTGGAGGCGTTCTGGCCAGCGGCTCCGGCCGATCCTGTGGCGCTTCGGCGGGACGTGACGCGCTGGTTGGAAGAGGCGGCGGCAGGCTGGTTTGATCCGGATCTGGTGGCTGCTGTACTGGATGTTCCCGACTGGACGGCGGCATTGGCCGCCGTCGCGTTGCCCTGTTGATTTCCGCTCTCTGGATGCTTCCCCGATGACTGTGACTGCTGTCAATGAATCCCTGGTGGCTGCGCGCCAGCGCAATGTCCGCGATGCCCTGTATGAAGACGTTGGGGCCTGCGACTGGAGTGGCCTGCTGGTACCCGCTGGTGAACGTCTTGCAGCGGCCCTGCGCGTGCGCGAGCCAGCCGTGTTGTGCGGGCGCGACTGGTTCGATGCCTGTCTGCAAGCCCTCGATCCGGACGTGACACTGGAATGGCTGTTCGAGGAAGGGGCCGATCTGCCGCCCGATCAGGTGGTGCTGCGCCTGCAGGGACAGGCGCGGGCGCTGCTGGCAGCCGAACGGCCGGCACTGAACTTTCTGCAGACCCTGTCCGGAACGGCCACCCGGGTGCGCCATTTTGTTCGCCTGGTGGCGGCGGCCACCCCTGCCGGTCACTCGTGTGTGGTGCTGGACACCCGCAAGACCTTGCCGGGCTTGCGGCAGGCGCAGAAGTACGCGGTGCGGGTGGGGGGTGGCCACAACCAGCGCATGGCGCTGTGGGATGGCATCCTGATCAAGGAAAACCATATCGCCGCCGCAGGCGGCATCGCACAGGCGCTGGCGGCTGCCGTCCGACTGCAGTCCGGCGTGCCGGTGCAGATCGAAGTGGAATCACTGGCCGAGCTGGACGAGGCGCTGGCGGCCGGGGCCACCAGCGTGCTGCTCGACAACTTCACTGTGGAGCAGCTGCGCGCGGCTGTTGACCAGACGGCGGGTCGGGCACTGCTCGAGGCGTCGGGCGGGGTGGACGAGTCGACCATCGTCGCCATCGCGGCGACTGGCGTTGACCGGATTTCGGTGGGTAGTCTCACCAAGGATGTCCGTGCCACCGATTTTTCCCTGCGGGTGCTGCAGAGGTTGTCGGCGTGAGTGTGTCGTATGACTACGAGCACCAGGATGGCCTCGGCCTGGCTGCCCTGCTCGCTGCCCGGGAGACCAGCAGCGCCGAACTGATCGAAGAGGCGATCCGGCGTCTGGACCGGGTCAACGGCGTGCTCGGTGGCGTGGTGCATCCCCTGTTCGGGCAGGCACGTGCGGCTTGTGGTGGCGTGTTCGGGGCGCCGTTTCAGGGCGTGCCTTTTCTGTTGAAGGACCTGCACCTGGCGTATCCCGGGGCGCCCTTGCGCAGTGGCAGCCGCCTGTTCGACCGCCATGTGCCGACGGCCGAGTCGGAACTGGTGGCCCGTTTTCGACGTGCCGGCCTGAATGTCTTCGGCAAGTCGGCGACGCCCGAATTCGGCCTCACGCCGGCCACCGAACCGGAGTTGCACGGACCCTGCCGCAACCCCTGGAACCTGCAGCTCAGTCCGGGCGGTTCCAGTGGCGGTGCTGCGGCCATGGTGGCGGCTGGCGTGGTGCCGCTCGCCAGCGCCAGTGACGGCGGCGGATCGATCCGCATTCCAGCCTCGTGCTGCGGCCTGTTCGGCCTCAAGCCATCGCGGGGGCGCACTCCGAGCGGG
>CAIPBT010000082.1 GCA_903863375.1 uncultured Ferrovum sp. | reverse complement strand
CGCAGCGTGTCGCGCTGGCCTATTCACCGGACAGTGTCTGGCGCAACCGGGCCGAGTTTCTGCAGGGCCGCGCGGCGATTGCCGCGTTCCTCGAACGCAAATGGGCCCGCGAACTGGATTACCGACTGATCAAGGAGTTGTGGGCATTCCATGCAAACCACATCGCGGTGCGCTTTGCGTACGAGTGGCACGACGATTCCGGCCAGTGGTTTCGGTCGTACGGTAACGAGAACTGGGCGTTCGACGCACTCGGTTACATGGAGCGGCGTATTGCGAGCATCAACGACCTGCCCATTCGCGCGGAGGAACGCAAATTTCAGTGGCCGGCCGGGCCACGACCGGATGACCATCCAGGCCTGAGCGCGCTGGGTCTGTAAGCGGACCCGACCGACAGCGGGCGGGCCTGCAAACAGGTACGTCGGGCAGCGGCTCGTCAGAAGCCCGAGCCCAGACCTTCCATCGAGGGGGCGATCATGCCCAGACGCTGATTGAATTCGTCAAGCAGTCGATCGTTGGCGTCAAGCAGGTTACGCACATCCTGCAGCAGCACTTCGCCAGCGCGCGTGAGGGTGATCGAACGACCCGAACGGTTCAACAGGCGTGCCCCCAGAAAGCATTCCAGCTTCTGGATCTGCAGGGTGATGGCCGAGGGAGACCGATCCATCAAGATTGCGGTTTCGCCAAACGACCGCCCATCCGCGATCAGGACAAAGCTGCGCAGGATGGACAAATCCAGATGGCGGAATGCAGTCAGATGCTCTGCGTTGTTGGAATCCATGTCGGTATCCTTCGTGAAGGTTGGGCACTCGTGCCTGGCGGTCGTGTTCGGCTCAGTCTGCCAGCGGATTTAAGAAATTGTTTCTTATCAGCAAGCTACCGAAGCAATTTTAACCGACACCACAAGTGCGGACGCAAGGGTTTGTTGTGAAATTCTGTGTAACTGAACGCTGAGGTCACTCCTCGGGCCATTCAGTCGCCTGGCCAACCAAAGCGGGTTTGGGGCAGACCTATGCCGTTACCAGCGATAATCGTAAAAAAATATTTAACGGATTAACTGTTTCTCAACCCAGCATTTAGTCAGAAACTTGACAGCTTTGTCAATCCGTCGTTGGATGGCGCATCAAGACTTGCCACAGAGCTGGCAATTTGAACGAAATGGTGCGCAATCTAGTCCCCATATAGAGACAATCTCTCGGCAGAAACGTTTCGGAACCCAGGACGAAAACCCGGAAAACCGGCCCAGCCACCAAAACATTTACCAAAACATTTACCCTGCATCGCTTGGTGACGGCGAACCAAGCCGTTAATCTGTTGCTCGAACACCGTTGAGAAAGCGTCGCCGCACCAGAACGGCAGGCCTTCCGTTTCCGCCCCCTCGGAGAACATCCCGTCTTGAATACCTTTCGCGTTACACAGCGCCTTCGGCTCAATGCCGGCCACGGGTTTCGCATCGTTCTGGGCCTGCTTCTTGGCGTTGCCCTGTGGTTCGGCCAGAGCGTCACGCCCGCCGACGCCGCCGAAACGGTTCCATCGATTGATGTCACCACCAGTGAACCCCGGATCGCCAGGGACGACGACCCCCGCCAGTTCATCGAATTCGTGCATGAAGAAGATGCTGGGTGCCAAACCCGGGACGGCAAGAAAATCCTGGTACGCAGCACCCACGCGTCGCGGCACATTCGGGTCTGGCTGGATCGCTACTACCAGAACGTGGGAACGGGCGACCGGTCCCGCTCGGATCTCGCCCCAGACGGAGAACCGGAGCCACTAGGCTGCGATACCGTGATGAGTGGTCAGCAAGACTGGCGGATTGCCCGGGCACTGTTTCTCGACTAAACCTTCTGGCGGCACCACGGCGTGATGTGCCGCAACCGTATCGTTCCCCATGAGATTCCTGTTTTCCGAAGTCTCTGCCGTCCTGACATTCCCGCTGTCCTGAATTCCTGCTGTAAGGAGCCCCCCCGGATGAATTCCCCTTCCCCGATCCGCCGTCTGGCCCTGGTCGCCGCCCTAGTGCTTCCTCCAATCGGCATGCCGTTGCTGGCGCAAGCGCAACTCGGCGGCGACCAGGCCAGCGTCTACAGCGACAGCCAGGCCATGCAGGCGATGGCAACCAGCACCAGCACGGTGGCTTACACCCGTTACGACCTGAAAACGGCCACCATGGTGGTGCATGAGTACGCTGGCCCGTCGGGTACCGTCTTTGCCGTCACCTTCAGTGGCAACCGCATTCCCGCGCTGGAACTGCTGCTCGGCGGCTATCTGGATGCCTACCAGACCGGTGCGGCCAGGGTGCCGCCCGGCCAACGACGCAACCTGGTGATCGATACACCCTCGCTGAAAGCCGCCCTAAGCGGCCGCCCTTACGCCCTTACGGGCCGCTTCTGGGTGCCGTCGCTCACGCCTGCCGGAATCCTGGCGGAGACACTGCCATGAATGCCTTCCCGAAATGGCTGTCATGCAGCCTTGCCCTGGTCCTCTGCCTGCAACTGGCCGGCTGTGGCGGCGGCGCCACTTCCACCAGCACGAGCATCAACACCAGCAATGGCAGCGTGACGCCAACCAACCCGGGCCAGGCCGTCAGCCATGCGGTATGTCCCGCCACCAGCCTGCAGAACAGCATTGCCAACAATGGCAACGGCAGTTCGGCCACGGTGTACATGGACCTCTGTCCGATCACGGACAACGGCACCCCCTCGGTATCTGCCAACA
This sequence comes from uncultured Ferrovum sp., assembly GCA_903863375.1. Taxonomy (GTDB): domain Bacteria; phylum Pseudomonadota; class Gammaproteobacteria; order Burkholderiales; family Ferrovaceae; genus CAIVHB01. Next base: position 31,757 of record CAIPBT010000082.1, on the reverse strand, counting down.
TTCCCTACGTCTCGATCTACCTCTGTGCCCCGGGCAGCACGACGGCCTGCGGCTGGATTGACCATGTCGAAGTGGATACCGGCTCCGAGGGACTGCGGCTGCTGGCCGAGGCGATTCCTGCGCAGGTACTCAGCGCCATGCCCTCGGTCACCGCCGCCAACTTCGTCCAGAACGGATCGAGCCAGACGGCGTTTGCCGGAACCGCCCCGATTGGCGAATGCTATGCCTTTGTCAGCAGTTTCTTCTGGGGTGGCGTGCGCTCGGCCGATGTCACCGTGGGTGGCATGGTAGCCCCGCCCGGCAATCCGGGCAGCACCGGCCTGAAAATCAGCAATCTGAGCTTGCAAGTGCTCAACGATCCCTCGCTGCCCGCGACGCCGCCCGCCACCACCCCCGGGGTCAACTGCGGCGTTTCAGGCGGCCTCGCGTCGGCCCAGTCCAGCAATGCCAACACCATCCGCGCCAACGGCATCATCGGGGTTGGCCTGTTTTCGGACGATTGCCACACGGCCGGCAATTCGGGCAGTACCAGCACCAACAAGTGCAGCCAGAACGGCGCCCCGGCCACGTACTATGCCTGCCAGAACGGCACCTGCACGGCGGCGGGTCCGGTGATCAACCCGGTCACCAACGCCGTCAGCACCCCCTTCCCGATCACCGGGGTGACGGTGGCCAACCCAGTCAGCGCCGCTGGCAAAGGCAACCTGTCTTTGGCGATGTCTACCGCACCGACTCTGATCAACGTGACCCAGCCGGATGGCACGGTCGGTGGCGTAGCCGGCACCCTGACGTTTGGCCCGATCAATGCCCCCACAACCACGCTGGTGGCCGATCCGACGAACGGGTTCATCCAGTCCACCGTCAATGGGAAAAATTATGCGGTCAGTCAGGTCGGCGGGGTGGTCACCGGCAGTTACATCGACAGCGGGTCCAATACCCTGTACTTCAGCAATGGCGGCACCACCGCAACCGGCCTGCCGGACCAGAACATCAGCGCTGTGAGCACCTGCCCCGGAACGGCCGCCAACCCCGGTCCGGCCTATCCCTTTGCGTGCGTGACGGGCGGCAGCGTGACGCTGCCCACCACCATGGGCTCCTGGCAGTTTGGTGCCGGCACGCTGAATTTCACGATCAGTCCCGCACCGACGGTCAGCGATGCCCTGACCCTGTTCAATGCCTCGAACGGCCCAGCCTATGCCGGCTTGGCCATCGTGAGCAGCGCCTACTTCTCGCCCGGCGTCTTCGCCTGGGGCCTGCCATTCTTCTTCCAGCGCACCGTCTACTTCGGCATCTACAGTCCGAGCGTGACCGGTACACCGTACTACGGGTTCTAGGCTATTGGATCTAGGCTCCGGGTTCTAAACGACGGGGTCTAGGCTACGGGTGCAAGACCAGGGGGCGGGATGACTGCGGCTGCCGGGGAATGAAAACCTTTGTGGCACCGCTGAATAAGTGCCTATCAAACCTTGCAAATCAGTACAAATTGGCTGATTTCGATGATACTGTTATGACATTATATCAGTTGCGCTCAACTGCCCAAGGTTTGACACCATGTCGTCTCCTCTGCCCCGTCTGGTTTCCGCGGCCCTGCAAAACCGGGATGAGCGCGCGGACGCCTTGAACAGTCGCCGCGCGTCGCCAGCCTTGACCAGTGTCGCCAGCGGCGCGCCGGGCATGCTGTTCAAGTTCGTGAGCGACGACAAGGGCTTCGGGCACTTCACCTACGCCAACGAAGGCGCCCTCAAGGTTCTGGGCCTGTCACCCCGTTCGCTATGCAGTCAACCCCAGCGCTTCCTCGAACTGATCGTGGAGGACGAGCGACAGGCCCTGCTGGAATCGATGGAATCTTCGCGCACCAGCGGCCTGGAATGGAACTGGGAGGGCCGCATCCGGGTACCCGGCTGGTCAGACCTGAAATGGATCAACCTGCGTGCCACGCCACGGCGCCTCACGGATGGCCGGATGGTGTGGGATGGTCTGGTGCAGAACATTTCGCTCGCAAAGCGCCGCGAAGCCTCGATCGCCTCCGCCCGTGACCAGATTGCCACGTTGGCAGCGCACCAGGAGCGCGCCCGGGAAGATGAGCGACTTCGCCTGGCGCGCGAGCTGCACGACGATGTGGGCGGCAATCTGGCCGGCCTGAAAATGCAGCTGTCGATGCTGATCGCACGTCTGCCGGCGGACACCCGGGCGGCCCTCGCCGACCAGGCGGATGCCATCAATGCCTTGGTCGACCGCACCATTGACTCCACCCGTCGCATCTCGACCAACCTGCGGCCTCCCACGCTGGAGTTGGGGCTGGTCGCGGCGTTGGAGTGGTACGTTGATGACTACTCCAAGCGCACCGGCATTGTGGTCGATTTCAGCGGCCCGGAAGACGATTTCGAACTGTCCGAACATCGCGCCATCGGGGTATTCCGGATCTGCCAGGAAGCCCTGAACAATGTCTCCAAGCATGCCGGCGACAGTCTTGCCGAGGTGCGTCTATGGTTGGACCAGGGCTGCCTGACCCTGGAAGTGCAGGATCACGGCCAGGGCTTTGACCAGGGAGATCCAACCCGGTCAGACGCCTTCGGCCTGCGTGGCATGTTCGAACGCGCGAACGCCCTCGGCGGCGCCCTCGAAGTGCACAGCGCCCCGGGCGAGGGCACCCTGGTGCGGCTGAAAATGGAACGCGTGGTTTAAGTTACACTCGCGGGGTGAGGGATTCCGGAAGGGGTCCCTGGTTTCCGGTGACCCTACCCTGCGAGCGCCCGTTTTCCCATGCTGAGCATCCTGATTGCCGACGATCACGCGATCGTGCGCCAAGGTCTGAAGCAGATCGTCTCCGGCACGGAAGACATGCAGGTTACGGCAGAAGCGGCCAGCGGCAACGAGGCGATCCTGCGCATCCGCGAAGCCGAACCCGACATTGTGTTGCTGGACATTTCGCTTGGCGACCGTAACGGCATCGACGTGCTGAAGCAGATCCGGCGCGAGCATCCGCGCGTGCGGGTGCTGATGCTCAGCATGTTCCGGGAAGACCAGTATGCCGTCCGGGCGATCAAGGCCGGAGCGTCGGGCTATCTCAACAAACAGAGTGCGCCCTCGGAACTGGTCAGCGCCCTGGCACTGGTGGCCAGAGGCCGCCGGTACGTCACGCCCGAGATCGCCGAACTGCTCGCCGACAGCATCAATGACGACCAGGACAAGCCGCCGCATGAACTGCTGTCCGACCGCGAATACCAGACCATGCTGCTGATTGCCGCAGGCAAGGCCCCGGGCGAAATCGCTGAAGATCTTGCCATCAGCATCAAGACGTTCAATGTCTATCGGGCGCGCATCCTCGAGAAGATGGCACTGAAGAACAATGTCGAGCTCACTCGCTATGCGCTCGAGAACATGCTGCTGACCTGAATCCGGCGCCCGTCAGGCGGGCGGGATGGTACAGCGTGGGGCGTGAAAGGATCAGGCCCGCTCGCAGGCCAGGAAGATGCTGGCACACAGGTCAGGATATTGCTGACCCAGGGCATAACAACCCTCCAGATAGGCTGGACTCACGATGTCGGTCTGCAACAGGCGGTCCCACTGGAAATTTGCCAGCGCCTTGAAAAAGATGCCGGAGCGGTGGATCACGCGCAGGCCGCCAGCGACAGCGTCGCGCTCCAGGGTATCGAGGGCATAGGTCCTGCGATGACCATGTTCGGCCTCGGCCGGGGTAACGGCGGCGGCATGATCAATCAGGCCCATCTTGACGGCAATCTGCCGGGACGGTGCGTTGGCGTTGGGACAAACCAGCAGCAGGCGACCCTGGTCAGCCAGCCACTCCTGGCTGATCCGCGCCAGCAGAGCAACCGGGTCATCCAGATGTTCGAGCACGTGGGTCAGCACCACATTGTGGTAGCGCTGCGGCAACTGAATGGTCTCAAAGCGGCCGTGCACGAAGGTGGCACGGGCACCCAGCTGGGCGCGGGCCGCAGCCAGCGCTTCGTCCGAACCCTCGACGCAGGTGACATCGCTGAACTGATCACACAGTCGACGGGTGAAATCGCCGCGAAAACTACCCAGCTCCAGAACGTTGCCCGGTCGGAAAAAGGGGGCGAAGGAACGCATCATGAAGGGGTGCATCACGTCGAAATCAAAGCCGTAGGCATACTGCCGCCCGGCATTGTCCAGGCTTTCCTGATTGAGGTCGCGGGGCGTCTTCACGGGGCAGCTCCAGATACACGATTCGAGGGGCCAGCACGATCCGCCATGGGGGGTAGCGCGCGCAGCGACAGTTCCAGCCGACAGGTATCCGGCCGCGTCGCAGCACCGGTCGTGACGGCGTCTGGACAGGGCACTTCATGAAACCCAGCCCCCCGATAGAGGGCCAGGGCGGCCTTGTTGGCACGATGGACTTCCAGCGCGACCCGCGCAAAACCGGCCAGGGCGACAAAGGCCACAGCATGGCTCAACAGGGCACGCGCCAATCCCTGACCGGTGCAGTCCGGCAACACGCTGACATTCGAAATGAAAGCGGTGCCGCGATCGGTCGCGTTGCAATACAGGGCAACACATCCCAGCAGCCGGTCGGTCGACCACGCCTCAAAACACTCGGCGTGGGTCACCAGCTTTCCGGCGTAGAGACCAATATCGACCCGCTGCGACAGCAGCGGCACAAACGACGTATCGCAATCCTGCAAGTGTCGCGCCATCTCGCTGACACTGGCATGGTTCTGACGCATGGTGATGGCTGGCATCATGGTATCCACTCCGCAAGGCCAAAGCCCTCCCGCCCGAAAGCATTGCCGTTGTACAACATCAGGATACGCCCGTCACAGGCGAAGACATGCGGATAACACTGCATGTCCGCGTCCCATTCGCCCGGTGCCCCGCCCGACGGAGCAAGGCGGTCGTCGCGCGTCCAGTCGATAAGGTCATCGCTGCAGGCATGCCCCAGCCGATAACCGCGCGCGGCGTTGGCGCGAAAATCAGCGGATTCGCGAAAACAGAAAAACAGGTGATGGCGACCGTCGATCTCGATCACGGTCGGCAGGGCCTGACTCTCGTCCGGTCCCAGCACGTCAGCCACGATCTGCACGCCCTCACGTTTCACCCAATGCACGCCATCCGTCGAGCGAGCCTGCCCGATCTTGTACGTCCGGTCGGGCGCCTGCTGGCCCGGATAGGCACGCCAGCCGGTGCCGAAGATGTACCACATGTGGAAGACGCCATCGAGAATGCGCACAAATCCATCGCCCACCAGACAGGGTTCATGGCGGGAGGCCGCCAGCACCGGTCCCGGGCCAAGCCGCTGGAAGGTCTTCCCCTCGTCGTGACTGATGGCAAGGCCGATCGCGGTTTCGACGGCAACCGACACCCGACGGCTCCAGCCGCAGGTATAGGCCAGCAGACCAGCTGGTGTGCGCACGGGGTGCAAGGGAAAGATGCCATGTTCGTCGAAGGTGCCAAGTTCACCTGGCGGCAACACCGGATGCGGGCTGACGCCGATCACGGTGCGGAAATCCTTGCGGAAGTCGACGTAGGCAACGTGGCTGACAAACTGGCCGATGCCATCGCGCGCGCGCGTGGAAAAGTAGACGCGCACGAAATCGTCGAACACCAGGGCCTGGGGCGACTGGGCGAAGCCGAAACACCCCGCCGGCAGGGTGTGGTTGGCCGGATCGAAGATCTTGCCGTGGCGTATCCAGCTCATGAGGCCCCCTGCTCGCGCGCCAGCAGCGTACCCTCCAGTCGGGCCAGTCCAAAGCCTTCCCGCCCGACGCCGTTGCCGAGATAGGCCATGTAGGTCACGCCATCCAGTTGGAAGACATGCGGGTAGCTCACCATTTCGGCATCCCAGCCGGATGACGAGACATCCAGCCCGGCGCGCTGATCATCGCGGTGCCAGTCGATCAGGTTGTCGCTCCAGGCATAGCCGATGCGATAGCCGCGGGCATGACTGCGATAGCCGGTGCTGTGCCGATAGCAGAAGAACATGTGATAGCGTCCGTCCACACAGACCACATCCGGACTGGCCTGTGCTTCGTCTGGCTCGATCCGGCTTTCGATCAGATCGCGGTTGAGACGGGTCCAGTGCTCACCGTCTTCCGATGTGGCGAGCCGGATCCGATAAACCGGCTCCGGCCGCCCGGCGTCCATGATCCAGCGTCGGCCAGCGATGTAAAACAGATACCAGCGACCGTCGAAGCGACGGATCTTGGGGCCACTGACCACAAAGGGTTCATCGAGGGAATGGCCCAGCACCGGCCCGGTGCCCTCACGCTCGAAGGTGCAGCCGCCATCGTGGCTGACAGCGCTGCCGATCGACACATTGAAGGGCACCGACACGCAGCGCGTCCAGCCGGCGTACCAGGCACGGACACGGTCGCCGTCGCGGATCACCGACACCGGATACGTGCCGAATTCATCGAACGTGCCCAGACCACCGAGAGGCAGGATCGGCTGCTGCGACACGGCCAGCAGGCGGGTGGGATCCCGGCGGTCAAAGTCGGCAAACGCCGAGTAACTGACAAACTGCCCCTGGGCATCGGGTGCCGGACGACAGGAAAAATAAACCCGCACAAAAGTGTCGAAGAGCAGGGTGGCGGGCGCCTGTGCGAAGGTCTGCAGCCAGGGCCGGCCGGTGATCTCGCCGGGATTGAACACCCGGCCCAGTTTTTGCCAGCGATACATGCTCACACCAGGTCGTAATGGGATTGCACCCAGGCCTGGACAACTGCCTGAGGATTGAACATCAGCACATCCAGTAACGACAGCCAAGGCACGAAGGGCGCACCGAACTGGGCATAGTCAAGCGGACGGGCCTGCAGGAACTCCAGCGTGACGCCGTGGCCGGCGAATACTGCCTTGTCGTACAGCCCGGTCCCGCCGATCGGATTGCGATAGGTATCGGCCCCGAGCACGCGCACGAGGTCGAGCACCCGCGCCTCGCCCTTCAGGCCGTGTTGGGCTGGCAAGGTGGAGGACACCACAAGGCGCGTGGTCAGGCCCAGATGACGCGCCAGCACTTGCAGCGAATGGTGCAGGAAGGGAAACAGCCGGCGGTCGGGGTACAACAGGATCTGCTCGAGCAGGGGGGCAACCTGCGCAAACTGAGGTGCCTTGCGGTACGCCTGGCACAACTGGTCGCGCAATTTTTCCGGCCGGAAATCCTGCGCCAGCTGACGCTCCACGATCATGGCGCTGTCGGAGGCGGCGGCCAGCGGCAGGCTGAACACGGCATCCGCACCATTGAGCAGATAGCGGTTGCGATTGATCCAGCCTTTCTTGGTGTACTTGATGTTGTCGTAGATCACGAAGACATCGACCGCCGCCATCAGTTGAAAGTAGCCAATGTAGGGCAGGAAATACGGCTGCATGATGGCGACCCGCATCAATCAGCCCGGACTCAGGACACGCCGGCCGCCAGCGGCAGCGACGGCTGGCTGGTGGCGGCACCTGGGTGACGTGCGAAGTCGAACAGGGCCTCGATCACCCGATCCTGATCCGCATCGCTCAGGTCCGGATAGATGGGCAGGCACAGCACCTCGCGCGCCACGGCAGTTGCCACAGGCAGGTTGGCGGCGGCTGCGGATGGCATGCCGCGATACATCGGAAATTCGGAAATCAGCGGATGGAAATAGCGCCGGGTGAAGATGCGCCGTTCCTTCAGACGCTCGTACAGGGCATCGCGCGCCAGCGGATACGTGGGGCCGACCAGCACCGGGAAGTAGGCATGGTTTTCCACTGTCTCGCCGGAATTCGCCACGCAGGTGATGCCAGGCAGCCCGGCCAGCGCCGCCCGATAGCGGGCGGAGATGCGTGCCCGCGCGGCAATCGCCTGATCGATCGACTGCAGCTGCAGCAGGCCGAGGGCTGCATTGAACTCGCTCATCTTGCCGTTGATGCCGGGGGCCACCACCACGGTTTCATCGACGAAGCCAAAATTCTTCAGGTGATCGATGCGCGTCTTGGTCTTGGCATCGGGACAGATCACCGCCCCGCCCTCGAAGGTGTTGAACACCTTGGTGGCGTGAAAGCTCAGCACTGACAGGTCGCCATGATTGAGCACACTGCCGCAATGGCACTGCACGCCGAACGCGTGTGCCGCGTCGTAGATCACCTTCAGGTTGTAATTGTCGGCAATGGTCTGGATGGCTTCCACATCACAAGGGTGGCCATAGCAGTGCACCGGCATGATTGCGGTGGTCTGCGGCGTGATCGCCGCCTCGATCTTTTTCGGGTCGAGATTCAGGGTCTGCGGATCGATGTCGACGAACACTGGACGGATGCCATTCCAGAGCAGGGAATGCGCGGTGGCGACAAAGGAGTACGGCGTCGTGATCACTTCGCCGGTGATGCGCAGCGCCTGCAGGGCCGTGACCAGGCCGAAGGTGCCATTGCTGAACAGGCTGATGTGCGGCACCCCGAGGTGTTCGCAGAGGGCCTTCTCAAGCTGGACGTGAAACGGCCCGCCATTGGTCAACACCCGCGAATCCCAGATCTGGGCGAGATAGGGAATCAGCTTCTGCATCGGGGGCAGATGCGGCTGGGTCACATAGATCGGTTTGTCCTGCATCCTTAGCCTCTCCGAAGCGTGGGTCGTGGCATGGCCGGCACCGCGCAGCGACTCAAGGCGGGTCTGGCGGCAAGGGCAGACAACCTGGAGCGTCCTGCCAACCCCACCAGACTAGTCGAATGATCCACGGGCTCGAGCGCCGATATACCGCCGGAACGGGCGGTAATTCCCGCCATTGCCACGACTGCAGCTACGCGATACTGCATGGAGGAATGTTCCTGCCCGGAAGACACCATGAGCGCGTCCGACTTTCACCCTGCCCTGCACGACACCCTGAATGCGGCCTGTGAAAAGGCGCTCGGCTATCACGTGCAGGGGCATCTTGATCTGGCCGAGGAGGTTTATCGCGCCGTGCTCCATGCGCAGCCGAATCACGCCACCGGCAATTACGCGCTCGGCATGCTGACCCTGCAGACGCGTGCGCCGCAGGAGGCCATGCCCCTGTTGGAGACTGCCATCGGTGCCGAGCCGCACAATCTGGAGTACTGGCAGGGCTATCTGGAAGCGCTCATCAAGGCCGACAAGCTGGAAATGGCTGCCCAGATTCTCAAGGTGGCGCTGGCCTATGGTCTGGCACCGTCCCTGGCAGAGGGATTCGCCGCCCGGCTCGGCAAGTTTCGGCCGGCGCTCGCGCCACGAAGCAATCCTGGCAACGCCGGAGCGGCCGATGCCACCGGGGTCAAGCGGCGCACCGTCAAGGGCCTGGTCCCCAGCCGGGAATGCATCCAGCATATCGAGGCGCTGCTGCGCCAAGGCAACCGCGATCAGTCGCTGTTCCTGGCCCGGTTGCTCACCCAGGAGTTTCCGCAACATGGCTTTGGCTGGAAAGTGGTCGGCGCCATTGAAGCCAGCTTCAAGGAACATCGTCCAAGCTCCACCACCCTCGAGGCCTTGCGCCATGCCAGCGAATTGCTGCCCGACGATGCGGAAGCCGCCATCAACTATTGTTATGCCCTGACCCGTGCCGATCAGCGTTCGCTGGCCAAGGCCACCCTAGAACAGGTGGTGGCCCGTTTTCCCAACAACTCGGTGGCAGTCGGCATGCTTGGCGCTGCCATCAGCGGCGATGGTGACAATCCGGAATTCGCAATGGAGTTGATGACCCGCGCCGTCAAACTCGACCCGACCAATTCGCAAGCCCGTTCGGTGCGTTTGTTCATGCTGCTCGAAACGCCGGATCTCGATCCGGCCATGATCCTGGCCGAGCATCGCAAGTTCGATGCGATGCATGGCAAGCAGTGGGTGAAACACTGGCCACGCCATACCAATGCACGGGACCCAGGCAAACGGCTGAAGATCGGCCTGGTCTCGGGCGACCTGAACGACCACTCGGTGGCTTACTTCATCGAGCCGATCATTGCCGGGTTTTCGCGCAAACCTGACTACGAGCTGCATGTCTACTACAACAACACCGGCGTGGACGGTGTGACGGAATACCTACAGGGTCTGGTGGCACACTGGACCATGGTGCACCGCGAAGATGATGGTGACCTGGCTGCCCGCATCCAACAGGATGGCATCGACATCCTGGTCGACCTGTCCGGACACACTGCCTTGAACCGCCTGCTGACCTTCGTGCGCAAGCCTGCCCCCTTGCAGGTCAGCTGGATTGGCTATCCTGGCACCACAGGCTTGCAGGCGATGGATTACCTGCTCGGCGACCCCTACTACCTGCCACCCGGAAAATTCGACAGCCAGTTCACCGAAAAACTCGTGTATCTGCCCTCCGGCGATCCCTATCGGCCACCGGAGGTGACACCGGACGTCAACGTCCTGCCGGCACTGGCCACCGGCCATCTCACCTTCGCCAGCCTGAACCGGCCCAGCAAGATCACCCTGCAGGCCGTCGCCGTGTGGTGTGCCTTGCTGCGCGCCGTGCCGGACGCCCGCCTGCTGATGGGTCACCTGACGGGCGAGAGCCTGCCGCCGCGGCTGGCCCAAGCCTTCGCCGATGGCGGCATCACTGCCGACCGCATCGTCTGCCACCGCAAGGTGGGCATGGACAAATACCTGGCCCTGCACCACCAGATTGACATCTGCCTGGATACCTTCCCTTACAACGGCGGCACCACGGTCAATACCGCCACCTGGATGGGGGTGCCCACCATCACCATCGCCGGCGCCACCCCGGCCGGCCATCAGGCCGCCTCCTGCCTGCTCAAGCTGGGGCTGGACCGGTTTGTCACCCGCGATGCCGAAGCCTTCGTGGCGGAGGGCATCTACTGGGCCCAGCATCTCGACGAACTGGCCGCACTGCGCGCCGGCATGCGCCAGCGCGTGCGCAACACACCGGGCCGCCAGGCTGAGGTGATTGTGGCCGGCCTCGACCGTGCATTCCGGCAGATGTGGGGGCGCTGGTGCGCCGGGCAAGCGGCCGAATCCTTCTCGGTGGCCTGATCGCGCACGCGGGCGGCACGAAGCGCGCAGCCAGCGCCGCCGCCATGCCCAGGGTCGGCGCGCGGGGCGCCCTGCCCTGCTGAACGCGAGCGTGCCTCGCCTCCGCGCACCAGACCTCAGCGTGCGTTGCTGTAGATGTAGGACGTGGTCGAGGCGAGCGAGTTGAGCTGTCCGGTCAGATAACTTTGCGTGCTGTTCAAGGATGAGATGGTGGTGTCGAGTGCCGTGAATTCCGCCGTGTAGGTGGCCTGCAGCAGCGCGAGCTGCTGGTTCTGGCGGGTGATTTCCGCCTGGGCGTTGGTGACGTCCGTGTTGAGCGCCGTGGTGGCGGTCGTGATTGCCCCGTTCGGACCATTGAAGCTGCCAGCCAGATCATTCAGGGTATTCGCAAAGCCCTGTGACAGGCTGACCGAGCCGCGCGCGCCGATGCTGCCCCCCACTACGTTGACGGAAAGCCCGTCCACGACACTTCCCGCCAGCCCACTCAGGGTCTGGCCACTGCCCTTGGCCGGCATGCCATCAATCGAACCGACCACATCGGTGCCTTGGGTAAACGTGGGGCTGGCCCCGGCCAGGCCGGGGGCCGCACTGCCTGCCAGACTGACAAACGAGGAAGAGCCGTAACTCGCGCTTTGAAACGTCAGCACGCCGTTGTTGTTGGTGACCCCGATCGAGACACCGGCCTTGGTCAGGGCACTCGAGCCGTTGACGGCATCCTGCACGGCCGTGGCGAGCGAACTGGCGGTATACGTACCTGCCGGGATGGTGATGCTGGCGGAGACACCGTCCACCACCACGCTCAGCGCGTCGTTGTTGCCGGCGGTGATGGTCGTATTGGCAGGCGCGCTGCCAACCAGCGTACCCTGCGTGGCAAGGCTCGACACTTCGATCGGATAGTTGCCAGCCTGGGTCGTGGTGGCAGCCCCCAGAAAAGTGACCTGACCATCGGTGGTGCTGCCATTCTGGGCAAACAGGGAGGCGACTTCGTTGGGGTTTTTCGCCATTGCTGACGCCAGCGTGTTCGAGTTGAGCGACAGCGAGCCATCCGACTGAAAGGTGATGCCGATGTCGGCCAGCGTGGCACTGTTGCCGTTGGCGTCCGTCATCGAATTGCCCAGGGCCCGTCGCAGCTGGGTCTGCATCTGCTCGACCTCGACCTGGCCGGCCAGCGGCCCCGCCGTGCCGCCACCGCCGCCGGGGGCGGCCAGCTGATTGATGGTCGAATCCAGGGTGTTGTAGGCCGTCACGAAAGACTGCACGTTTTGCGTAATGGTGGCCGTATCCTGCGCCAAGGACAGGGTGGTGCTGCCGGTCCCGGTCAGGTTGAGTGTCACGCCGGCCACGGCATTGCTGATCGTGTTGGTGTTGCTGGTCACCCCCAGGCCGTTCACCGTCAGGGCAGCGCTCTGCCCGACCTGGGTTTGGGTCAGCGACTGGGTGCCGGCCGGATCCTCGCCCAGCAGGGATTGCAGGGCCGGATCGCCGCTGACACTGATCTTCATCGAGTTGCCGGCGCCCGCATTGCTGCTGGTGAGTGATAGCCGCCACGGGGTACCGCTGCCGTCGTTGACGATGCTGGCGGTCACCCCCACTCCAGCCGTGTTGATGGCATTGGCGATGCCCTGCAGCGTGTTGTTGGTGCTGTTGATGGTGATGCTGCCGGTACCCTTGGTGGGGTCCTGGGTGAAGCTGGCACCGCTATAACTGCCGTTGGCGAGCGTTCCGCCACTGATGGTGCCAAACTGGAAACTGATGGTGGTGGCAGCGCCCGTGCCGATCGGGGTGGTGGTGCTCGCCTGACCGGCCGCCACCAGGGTTTGCGCCTGTGCCAGCTGGCTGACATTCACGCTGACCAGTCCGGGCGACGCGGTTGCCCCGGCAGTGGCCGACAGCACCCCGGTGGCCGAGGAGGTGGCGGTGATGGCCTGAAAACCGGATTTGGTGGTGAGGCCACCCAGCGCGGTCTGGAAGGTATACGCCGCAGCACTCAGCTGGCTGTAGGAACTCAGCTTGTTCTGATAGCCGGTGATCTGGGTATTCAACAGGTTCACCGGCGCCTGCGCCACCGACATCAGCTGGCCGACGAGCTGGTTGACGTTGAGGCCAGAGCCGATGCCCGCCGAAGCCAGGGTACCCTGGCCCCCGGTGCTGGCGAGGTTGCCGGTATTGCTCGTAGCGCTGACCGCTGCCGAGGAACTGGCGCTCGAGCCCGTGGTGGCATTGCTGGTGGCACTGTTGTTGAGCGTGTTGAGCGAGCTGCTGATCGTGCTCATGGCTTATACCTTCTCGTTGACCAGTTGCTTCTGCAAGGTGTCGACCACACTCGCCATTCGCAGAAACTCTTCGCTGGGAAACTGCTTGATCACTTCCTTGCTGTTCACGTCGATCATCTGCACCACCGTCTGCTTGGAGCTGGGATCGACCTGGAACTGCAGCGAGGTCGAGGCCTGTTGTTGCAACATCTGATTAGCCTGCGTCAAGGCGGATTTCATGTCGAGGGTTTTGCCGGCGGCTTTCGCCGCCCCGGCACTGACATCACTGGTCGGGGAAAATCCAGGCATGGAGATCGCTGTCTCGGCCACTGCCGAACTGGCTCCTGCTGCACCGCCAAGCCCTACGCCGCCGGTCGGGGGCGAAGCGAGGTCGCGCGGTATCGGTGAAGCACTGTTGAGCGAAGAGATATCCATGTCTAGATGCTCCTGAAATACGGAACCACAAGCGGAACAATGACTGGCAGCCAAGACAGCAAACGGCCGTCAGCGCAGCCCCAACAACCCAAACGGCCCCGGGAACACAGCGTCCCCGGGGCCTGGTTGCGTGACAGCAGGCGCCAGGCGCCCCGGCATCAGCCCTTCAGCAGGGACAGGACCGAGTTCGGCAGGCTGTTGGCCTGGGTCAGCATGGCGGTGCCGGCCTGCTGCAGGATCTGCGACTGCGACAGGTTCGCGGTTTCGGCAGCGAAGTCCGTATCGCGGATGCGGCTGCGGGCGCTGCTGATGTTGGTGGAGGTTTGCTGCAGGTTGCTGATGGTCGACTGGAAGCGGTTCTGCGTGGCACCCAGCGTGGCACGCTGGCTGTCGACCTGGCTGATCGCCGCGTCAATCACCCCCAGCGCCGTATTGGCGTTGGCGGTGGTGTCGAGCTTGACGGTGCTCAGCGAGGTCAGCGTGGCGCTGTAGGTGCTCAGACCAGCGGCGGCCAGACCGCCACCCGCGTTGGTACCGGTATCGGCGATCGAGAAGCTGGAGGCCGACGACAGGCTCAGCGTGCCTTGGGTAGACGTGCCGGCACCGGTCGAGGCGGTCAGACCGAAGCTGCCGATGTTGGCGGTGGCCGTGGCGTTGGCCGAGGTCAACACAATGTCCGAGCCGTCTGAAGCGTTCAGGGTCAGGGCACCGGTCAGGTTGTTGACCGAAGCGGTCACACCAGACTGGGCCGACACGGCGTTGATGGCCGCTGCCATGTTGTTGCCCGAGGCGACGGCGGTCGAGCCGGCAGCAACCGAACCCAGAGCCACACCGTTGATGGTCAGGTCGCCGGAGTTGAGCGACGAGGCCGCAGCCGCGACCGAGCCGCCAGCCAGGGTGGTGGTCGCCGTGGCGGTCACACCCGTGTTCGCGGTTTCGACGTTGATGGCGGCGGCCAGCGAGAACGCACTGCCGGCACCCTGGCTCACCGTGTTGGCACCCACCACCGACGCGCCAATCTGCTGGCCGTTGATCGAGATGGCATTGGCGGCCGAGAAGGCCGAGCCGTTTACGGCCGTCGTCGACGCGCCACCGTAGCTGCCCAAGGTGGAGGTGCTGGCGCCCTGCAGGCTGATGCCGATGGTTTGGTTGGCATTGGCGCCGACCTGGAACTGCTGACCGCTGAACGAACCATCCAGCAGGTTGATGCCGTTGAACTGGGTGGTGCCCGACACGCGCTGGATTTCGCCCAGCAGCTGCTGCGATTCGGCATTCAGCGACGCGCGGTCGCTAGCGCTGTTGGTGCTGTTGGCCGACTGCACCGCCAACTGGCGGATACGCTGCAGGTTGTCGCTGATCGAGCTCAACGCGCCATCGGCGGTCTGGGCCAGCGAGATGCCGTCGTTGGCGTTGCGGCCAGCCTGGTTCAGACCGTTGATCTGCGAGGTCATCCGATCGGAGATCGCGAGGCCGGCAGCGTCGTCCGCCGCGCTGTTGATGCGCAGGCCGGAGGACAGACGCTCGAGCGAGGTGCTGAGGGATCCCTGCGACTTGTTCAGGTTGTACTGCGCCTGCAGGGAAGAGTAGTTGGTAGAGATGTATGAAGCCATGGTGGTAAGTCTCCTTAAAGTCTTTCGAACACAAGCCCGTTGGGGTTTTCTGGCGGTGTCCACTTCCCGTGGCATGCTCCGCCGAACTTTGCATTCGGCGGTCAACGAGCGCCGATGTAAGCCATAACGGTGGCCTGTGGGAGAACTTTAAAGACCGGGGGAAAAATTATTTTCTGCCCGTGTCAAGCTTAAAACAGCACACAAATTCACGATGGTCTGAATAGCGGCAAAAACCTCTCCGATATGGAACGGCGCGGCGGGCTCTACCGCACGCCTGCCAAGGCCATCCGAAATGCCGGGGTTTTCGGGCCTTCCTTACCGGTCAGGCAGGTGCGGACGCGGCGCAGAATCCGTCCTGTCGTTCAAGTTGCAAAGTCTGGCAGCCGTAAAGCATTCATCCCGCTGGCAACACACGGGGCAGGCGCTTGCTGGCTGACGGACGGACGGACCTTACCCATCCCCAAGAGGCACAAGCGTGATGAACCTGACCCTGAATGTGTGCGGCCTGAACCTTAGTACGGAGCCCTCGACATGTTTGGATCCTCGAAATTTGGCACGCGTGCCTACGAACACACTGGCGTGGAGACTGGCGTGATGGCGGCCGATCCCCACAAGCTGATCCAGATGCTGTTTGAGGGTGCCCGGGTGTCGATCGCCAAGGCCTTGGTTGCCCTAGAGCGGGGAGATATTGCCCGCAAGGGTGAGTCGATCGGACGGGCCGTCAACATCATCGTCGAGGGCCTGAATGCCAGCCTGAGCTGGGACGCCAATCCGGAGATGGCCGACCGGCTGGCTTCGCTCTATGACTATATGGTGCGGCGCCTGACCGAAGGCAACCTGAACAACGATGCTGGTCCCCTGCGGGAGGCCGATCGTCTGCTGGGGGAGCTGGAAAGCGCCTGGAGCCAGATCGCGCCAAACCGCCGTGCTGCCTTGGGAGCCGCCGCCGACCTGCAGGCTACTGCCTGATGGCTGCGATGGCTCCGGATGAAGTGCTGCAGCTCTACCATGCGATCAGCGTGCTGATGGCACAGATGGCCCGCGCCGCCGAGGCGCGCGACTGGGACCGCCTGCGCACCATCGAGAATCAGTGTCGCGACATCACCCATCGCCTGATGTCGGAGGAAGCTGGTACCGCCCTGTCGGATCAGCAGAAGCAACGCAAGTTCGAACTGCTGAAGCAGATCCTGGCGGACGATGCCGCGATCCGCGCCGTCACCCAGCCCTGGATGGACGAGTTGCAGCAGCTGATCGGGCGCACCGGTACGCAGCAGAAGCTCAACAAGGCCTACCGCCCGGGCCTGCACTAAGCCCGCGACGGCCCGCATTGCATGGAACCGTTGCCTGCCGTGTCCGCCGTCGGCGCCGTCGGCGCCGTGCGCGCTGTGGCGCCACAGGGGCGGCTGGCCGGTCAGCCGGCCGCTCTTCCATCGGTTGCGCCGCAGCCCGCCCTGGCCGAGACCGAATTGTCCGATACCGGCCGCCTGTTGCAGGCGCTCGCGCAACCCGGCGCTGGCCGCGCCGACGCGCCGATGTCCGATGCAGCGGCGACACTGCTGTCACGACCCCTGCTGCCGGCACCACCGGCGCCAGACAGTGCGTCGATCGCCACGCTGGCCAATGGCCTGCAGCAAAGTCTTGCCGAGAGTGGCCTGTTTTATGAGTCCCATCTGGCTGCATGGGTTGGTGGACTCGGTTCGCTGCCGGCCTTGCGCAGTGAGCCACAGGGCAGCTTGTCACCCCTGCCCTTGCCGGCCATAGCGACCTCTCGTGCGCCCGCCCAGGGTGTGGCCCAAGCCCTGCCCCAGGTCGTGCCGTCCCGGCTGGAAGCCATGCTGCCACCCAGCGCGTCGCTGGCGCGCCCGGCCTCGATGCTTGCACGCCTTGCCGCCACCGTGCTGCCAGCGCTTGGCAGCGCCGGCAGCCCTGCCGCTGGCGCGACCATCCAGCACCGCACGGCGCCATCGCCAGGCGGTCTACGCGACACCGCCGGCCCAGGCCTCGCCGCAGGCGTGGTGCATCCCCAGGCAGCCCCGCTGGTGCAGCAGCAGCTGCAGGCACTCGACCTGCAACAGGTGAGCTGGGCGGTGCAGGCCTGGCCGGGCCAGATGGTGCACCTGACCGCCGGACCAGAACCGCAACCCCAGCAAGACCCGGACAGCCATGCGCACAGCGGCACCCAGCAGGGTTCAAACGTGCCGTGGCGCAGTACCCTGCGCCTGACCCTGCCGGGCTTGGGCGCGGTAGAGGCACGGCTGACCCTGCAGGGTCAGGCCCTCGGTGTGCAACTGGCGGCCGCCAGCGAACAGGTCGACACCCTGCGCAACGGGCTGCCTGACTTGGTGTTGGCACTGCAGTCAAGTGGCCTGCAAGCCGCCCAACTGGATGTGACAGCAGGGCAGACGCCCTCCGCCACACCGCCGCCGCGATGACCCGCGCCGCCGATCCGGCCACCAGCGACGCGCATGCTGTGGATGCGCGTACCGTGGATGCGCGCGGCATGGATGCGCGCGCTGTCGCTGAGGCCATCGCGCTCGCCTACGATCCCCAGCGGGGACCGCCGCGGGTGGTGGCGAAGGGGCGGGGCCTGCTGGCCGATGCCATCCTTGCCAAAGCGCGGGCCAATGGCGTGTACGTGCACGAATCGCGCGAACTGCTCAGCCTGCTGATGCAACTGGATCTCGATGCGCACATTCCGGTGGAACTTTACCGGGCGGTGGCCGAGCTGCTGGCCTGGTTACACCGCCTCGATGCAGGCTTGATACACTCCAATGCGCTGCCCCCTGTCCTCACCCTGCCGGAGCAAGACCGTTCATGATCCGCTTCCCCGTCCCTCTGGATGCCGACCTGTCCACCATCAGTGAGGAAGACCTGCGTCAGTTTGGCGTCCGCACGCCGAAGGCTGTTGAGGCCATCTTCAACTCCGCGTGCAGTGAGCGGCAACCCGTGGCACTGCGCGGCGTAGGCAATGACCGTCGTGCGGTCGGTGAACTGACCACCGCGAAGGCCGGCGACTGCCTGGTGCTGAGTGGGGAAGAGGACGATATCGATTTCATGCCCCTGGCCAGCCAGGATGTGGTGGATTGCATCGTGCTGGTGGAACGCGTCACGGTGCGGTTTCTCGCCAAGGTGCGATCGCTGCGCATTGTCGAGGGACGCCTGCTGCTGGAAACCGAATGGCCGCATCTGGTGCTGCGCCGGCAGCGGCGCGAGAACTTCCGCATGCCGATGGCGGGCGGACGGGTGCCCCTGCTGTTTCTGGCGCCGGAGGCCGGCGATCCGGACCAGCCCCTGCGCGTGGTCGACCTCTCGGGCGGCGGACTATGCCTGCTGATCGAAGATGGCGGACAGGAGTTCGAGATTGGCAGCGTGCTGCGCGGGTGCCAGCTGGAACTGGGGCCCTTGGAAAGCGTCAACCTGAGCCTGGTGGTGCGGTCACGCGAGTCCTGGACCCTGCCGGCCGGTGACAATGGCTGGCGCTATGGCTGCGAATTCGACAACGTCAGCCCGCAGGCCGAGCAGCTGATCCGCCGGTTTGTGATTCACGCCGAACGCAGCACCCTGCGCGCCCGCCTGCGCCCCTGAGCTTTCCCGCGCAGCCTGTGCGCCGCGTGCCTCAGAGCTGCATGTTCATGATGTCGTGATAGGCCGTCACCAGACGGTTGCGCACCTGCACCGCCCCCTGGAAGCTCACGTTGGCCTTCTGCATGGCCACCATCACGTCCTGCAGGTCGACATTGGTGTTGCCCTTCTCGTAATCCTGCCCGAGCTTGGTGGCCTGCTGCTGCGTGGTGTTGACCTGGGCGAGTGAGGCCTGCAGGGCACTGACAAAACTGCCGGGACTGGCACCGGCGGCGCCACTTGCACTGGCGGCACTGGTCGCGCTGTCATCCGACAGGCTGAGACGGCCGCGCAGCACGCCACCGCCCGCCGAGAGGGCGTCTGCGCCACGCGCCGCACTGCCGCCGGCCGCACTGCCGGCCGCAGCACCGACAGCGCCTGCAGCGCCCGCAGCAGACGAACCGAGACTGGCCTGCGTGCGCGCCTGCGCCATGCGCAACTGTGCGAGCACATTGTCGATGCCTGCGGCGGGACTGGCGCCAATGCCACCGATCGCCATGATGCTGCTCCCTCAGGTGTGGATGGATGTTACGCACTGTACGCGCGGGCGACCGTCTTCCTTGCCCGAAATAAACCGGCTTACCCGGGGTTTATCCCCGTTTTGCCGGTTCTGCGCCGCCACGATACTGCTCGTCATCCGCAGCATCCACCGGGCATTGAGTATCCATGGCTGACACCGACATCCTGAGCGCCGATTCCGCGGCGGCTGTCCCTGCCAAACCCTCGGCCATCAGCGAAGTGATGAACAGCCCGAAGCTGGGGGCCTTTGTCACCCTGGCGGCGGCGATCGCGCTGGTGATCGCCGCCTGGCTCTACAACCAGACCCCCGACATGAAGGTGCTCTATGGCAATCTGAGCGACCGCGATGGCGGCGCCATCATCGCTGCCCTGCAGCAGATGAACGTTCCCTACAAGTTCACCGAGGGCGGCGCGATCCTGGTGCCGTCGGCCCGGGTGCATGAAGCCCGGCTGCAACTGGCGGCCCAGGGTTTGCCCAAGGGCGGCACGGTGGGCTTCGAGCTAATGGAAACCCAGAAGCTCGGCACCAGCCAGTTCCAGGAACAGGTGAATTACCAGCGCGGCCTGGAGGGCGAACTGGCCCGCACCATCCAGGCTCTGGCGGCTGTCGAGACCGCCCGGGTGCACCTCGGCCTGTCCAAGCCGTCGGTATTCCTGAAGGATCAGGAAAAACCGACGGCCTCGGTCATGGTCACCCTGCGCGCCGGCCGCACCCTGGACCGCGGCCAGGTCTCGGCCATCGTGCACCTGGTATCGAACAGCGTTCCCGACCTGCCCCCCAAGAATGTCAGTGTGGTGGATCAGTCTGGCAGCCTGCTGTCCGACCCGCCGCGCGACGAAAACAATTCCCTGGACGAATCCCAGCTGAAGTACATCCGCGATGTCGAGCAGGGCATGACCCGACGCGTCGAGAACATCCTCGGGCCGGTGCTGGGCATGGACAACATCCGCGCCCAGGTCAGCGCCGAGCTGGATTTCAGCCGCGGGGAAAAGGCCGACGAGGTCTACAAGCCCAACCAGGACCCGGCCGCCGCTGCCGTACGCAGTCATCAGTCCACCGAAAGTCATGCCGGTGACGTGCCCAAGGATGCCGGTGTGCCCGGGGCACTGACCAACCAGCCACCTGCCGACGCCAAGGCCCCGATCAACGGGGCGAAAACGGCGGCCGGCACGCCGGCTGCGGTGCCGCAGAGCACCGACAGCAAGGAAGCCACCACCAATTACGAGGTCGACAAGTCGATCGTCTATACCCAGCGTCCCGCCGGCAGCGTCAAGCGCCTGACCGTGGCGGTGGTGGTGAACAACAAGCATGAGGTAGATGCCAAGGGCAAGGTCACCACCCGGCCGCTCACCCCGGCGGAGCTGACCCAGATGACCGACCTGGTGCAGAACGCGGTCGGCTATGACAAGACCCGCGGGGATGTGGTCACGGTGGTGAACACCCCGTTCAACACCGTGGAAAAGGACCTCACCCCGCCCGAGCTGCCGCTCTGGAAGCAACCCGAGATGATCGAGATGGCCAAGGACGCCGGTCGTTACCTGCTCCTCGCCGCCGTGGTTGGCTACCTCTGGTTTGGCTACATCCGCCCGGCCTTCCGAAAACTGTCCGGCACGGTCGAGACGGCGGAAGAAAAATCGGCCAAAGACGCGGAAAAGACTGGTCGCGAGGTGCTGGCCGGCGAAGAATCGGAACTGTTGGCGCTTGAGAGCGAGCGCGCGAATGGCGTCGCGGCACTGTCGAATCAGGAAGCCGAGCAGGTCCCGAAAGATCCGCTACAGACCGATCTCGACGCGCTGAAGGTGATGGCGAAAGAGGATCCGAAACTGATGGCCACGGTCCTGCGTGGCTGGGTCAATGGCTAAGGTCACCACAGCATGAGCAACGAAGGCGTTTCCCGCAGTGCGATCCTGCTGATGGCCCTCGGCGAGGATGAGGCTGCCGAAATCCTCAAGTTTCTGGGGCCGCGCGAAGTGCAGAAGCTGGGGGCGGCGATGGCCACCATCGACAACATCAGTCGCGAGGACATCGAGGAGGTGGTCGGGGCATTCAAGAGCGAGATCGGCGAACTGTCGCCGCTGGCCGCGCTCGACCAGTCCGACTATATCCGCAAGGTGCTGCGCAAGGCGCTGGGCGACGACAAGGCGGCAGGCCTGATCGACCGGATCCTGGCCAGTGGCGAATCGGCGGGTATCGATGGCCTGAAATGGATGGACCCGGGCGCGGTGTCGGAGCTGATCAAAAACGAACATCCGCAGATCATTGCTACCATTGCCGTGCATCTGGATCCTGACCATGCCAGTGAGATCATCAGCCACTTCCCGGAACGGCTGCGCAATGACGTGATCCTGCGGATTGCCACCCTGGATGGCGTGCAGCCTAATGCCCTGAAAGAGCTCAACGACGTGCTGGCCCGTCTGCTGCAGGGCGGCGATGCCACGCGCAAGGCCAAGCTCGGCGGCATCAAGGCTGCCGCCGAGATCATGAACTTCATGGGCAAGGCCAGCGAAGCCTCGGTGGTGGCCAACCTCGAGGCGCACGATCCTGCCCTGGCCGAGAAGATCCGCAGCGAGATGTTCACCTTCGACGACCTGATCAACGTCGACGACAAAGGCTTCCAGCGCATGATGCGCGACGTGTCGGCCGATGTCCTGGTGGTGGCGCTGCGTGGCGCGCCAGACCAGCTGAAGGACAAGGTGCTGCGCAACATGTCGAAGCGCGCAGCCGAAACCCTGAAGGAAGATCTCGAGGGGCGCGGCCCGGTCAAGGTCAGCGAGGTGGAAGCCGCCCAGAAGGAAATCCTCAGCGTGGTGAGCCGCCTGGCCGAAGAAGGCGAGATCATCATGGGTGGCAAGGGCGGCGATGACGAATTCATCTAGGAACGGCTTTGCCCCGGGCGCGGTGGTGCAACCCTGGCAGCCCGGCAACTTCGACCGGCGCGGTGGGCTGGCGGCAGCGGCCGTGCCAACGCCTCCCCCGGCCGACACCATCGTGTTGCCGACCGCCGAAGAAATCGAGGCCATGCAGGAGCAGGCGCGTCAGGAGGGCTATGACGCCGGTTATCGCGAAGGACTCGAGCGCGGCGGTGCGGAGAGCGCGGCCCTGCTCGCCTTCTCGGATGCCTTTCACGGCGAAATCAGCCGGCTGGACGAGGCCGTGGCGGCCGAGGTGGCCACGCTGGCGCTGGCGATTGCCCAGCGGGTGATCGGCGTGGCACATCAGCACGACCGCACGCTGATCGCCCGGGTGGTCGAGCACGCCCTGCAGGCCCTGCCTGCCAACTTCGATCCGGCGCGCATCCTGGTGCATCCCGCCGATCTGGCCGTGGTGCAGGCCCACCTGGGTGAGGAATTCGCCGGACGGCGCATCAGCCTGGCCGCCAACGCGGCCGTCAGCCGCGGTGGCTGCCGGGTACAGACCAGCACCACCGACATCGATGGCACCCTGGAAAGTCGCTGGCAACGCGTCACCGAAGTGCTGGGGGCTGCCCCCTGGTCGGAGCCGACCCTGCCAGACACCCCGGCGCCGCCGGAAGACGGCGAAGCTCTGCCGTGAGCGCGCCCGAGCCACGCCCTCGTACCCGTCCGCACCGCCAGCGTTGGGTGGACTATCTGAACGACTGTGGCGAACTGGTGCAGATCGCCGAACCGATCGCCATCACCGGCCGCCTGACCCGCGTTGCCGGCCTGGTGCTGGAGGCAGTCGGTCCGCGCCTGCCCGTGGGCAGCACCTGCACGGTGGCGATGCCGGATGGCCGACCGGTGGCGGCCGAGGTGGTGGGCTTCTCCGAAGACCGCCTGTTCCTGATGCCGCAGCAGGACGTGTATGGCCTCGCCCCAGGTGCCCGGGTGATTCCCGATGAGGCGGTCCGCACCCTGCCGCCAGTAGGCCGGGTGCATCATCCGCGCCGGCGGCCATCCGACCGGTCGCGCCATTTCCCGGTGGGCGATGCCCTGCTGGGCCGGGTGGTTGACGCCAATGGTGCGCCGCTCGATGGCCTGGGACCCCTGGTCCACCCCGATCTGGCACCGCTGTATGCCCGGCCGATCAATCCGCTGCAACGGACCCCGATCAGCGAGGTGCTGGATGTCGGCGTTCGCGCGATCAACAGCATGCTCACCGTCGGCAAGGGCCAACGCATGGGACTGTTTGCCGGCTCCGGCGTCGGCAAGAGTGTGCTGCTGGGCATGATGGCGCGTTACACCGAAGCCGAAGTGATCGTGGTCGGGCTGATCGGTGAACGGGGCCGCGAAGTGAAGGAATTCATCGAGCACATCCTGGGCGACAGCGGCCTCGCCCGCTCGGTGGTGGTGGCCGCCCCGGCCGACCAGTCACCGCTGATGCGCCTGCAGGGCGCGGCCTATGCCACGGCAGTGGCCGAAAATTTCCGCGACCAGGGGCGCAACGTGCTGCTGATCATGGATTCGCTGACCCGCTACGCGATGGCACAGCGCGAGATTGCCCTGGCCATCGGTGAGCCACCTGCCACCAAGGGCTATCCCCCTTCCGTGTTTGCCAAACTGCCGCAGCTGGTGGAACGCGCCGGCAATGGCGCCGCCGGCGGTGGGTCGATCACGGCCTTCTACACGGTGCTGACCGAGGGCGATGACCAGCAGGACCCGATTGCCGATTCGGCGCGCGCCATCCTCGACGGGCATGTGGTGCTGTCACGCGCCCTGGCCGAACAAGGCCACTACCCGGCCATCGACATGGAAGCCTCGATCAGCCGGGCGATGAACAATCTGGTCACACCAGACGAATTCCGCCAGGTACGGGACTTCAAGCAGTTGTATTCGCGCTACCAGCGCAGCCGCGACCTGATCAGTGTCGGGGCGTACAGCGCTGGTTCGGACGCCCAGCTAGACCGCGCCATCGCGTTGTATCCGAAAATCGAGGCCTTCCTGCAGCAGGATCTGGGCGATGCCACCGGGTATGCCGAGTGCCGGCGGCGCCTCGCGCAGGTGCTTGGATGAGTACCGACAGCACCATCGCCCTGTTGATCGGACGCGCCCAGGAAGCCTACGACGAGGCCACCCGGGTGCTCGGGCTGGCCACCAGCGCCCGCGACCAGCAGGAACAGAAACTGCAGATGCTGCAGGGCTATCGCGTGGAGTACCAGAACCGCCTGACCCAGTCGGCCAGCGGCGGCATGGCGATCGGTGAGCTGCTCAATTTCCGGCGCTTCCTGACCCAGCTCGACCAAGCCGTCGAGCAGCAGGGACAGGCCTGCCAGCAGTCGCAGCGGGCGCTGGGTCTTGCCCAGCAACGCTGGCAGGAATGCCGGCGCCAACTGAAAAGCTTCGAAATCCTTGCCAGGCGCCGCAGTGTGGCTGCCGATCGCGTCGCCGCCAAACGGGAACAACGCGAATCCGACGGCTATGCCGCGCGGATCGCCGCTGCCCGCAAATCTCCCCTTTGAGGATGCCCCCCATGCGCGTTGTCACCCCTACCTCCGCCCAAGCCGCTGTGACTGCCCCAGCGCCAGCAACGGCAGGCAGCACGGGCGGTACGGACGCCAGCGGCAGTTTTGCCAGCCTGTTCCAGCAGGGCCTCTCCACCGCTGCCCGGCTGCAGCAGCAGGACACGTTGGGCGCAACCTTGGCGCCTGAGGCCAACGACCTGACGCGGCAGTCAGCGTTGCAACAGGCCACGCTGCAGCACGAGACCAGCGACCAGACCCGCCAGCAGGTAGCGAGTGCGCAAGCCACCCAGACGCGCCAGCGCGCCAGCCTGCAGGCAGCGCAGACCGCCCTGGACCAGCAGATCGCCGCGCAGCAGGCGCAGCAGACGGCGCAGGCCCAGCAGGCCCAGCTGACGGCCCAGGCCCAGCAAGGGCTGTTGGCCAGCCAGGCACAACAGGCGACGCAGGCTCTGGACGCAGCCGCCTCGGCCGGCATCCACCCATCGGTCGGCGCGACCGGCAACCCGTCCGGGATGACGGGCACCCTCGCTACCGCCAGCGCCGGCGCGATAACCGACGGCAGCGCTGGCAGCGCCACGACAGGCAGCGCCGGATCCAACCAGCCAGCGGCCGAAACGGCAACCAACGCCCCCGTCGCCAACGGCAGCACCGACGCCAACGGTAACAACGCGGTACACCAGATTGCCGCCCGGTCTGGCCCGGCAGCGGCGGCGGTGCACGATGCTGCTTCCTCCAGGGGCCCGGGTGCCGGTGGCCAGCGTGCCGGTGGCCAGGGTGCCGGTGCTCTGGGTGCCGGGGCTCTGGGTGCCGGGGCTCTGGGTGCTGGGGCTCTGGGTGCTGGGGCTCTGGGCGCCGGTGGCCAGCCGGGTGGTGGTGCTGGCGCCGATAACCCACTCGCGCTTACCGCCAGCGCGACGGCGGGCGCGGCCGCCAACGCTGCCGGTACGCCAGCGGCAGATGCCGTGCAGGCATTCCAGAACCTGCTGGCCGGCGTCCAGGCGCTGCAGGCCGGCAACGGTGCCGCCAGCGCGGTGGGGGGTGATCTCGCCGGCGCGACCGGAATCGCCGCGCTAAATGGCCTGCGCGGACTGGCCGGCGATGGCGCATCGGGTACCCTCGGGGAGCTGACGGGATCAGCCGGTCTGGGCAACGCAACACTGACGCCGCTGGCCGACGGACTTGCCGCCAATCCACTGGCTGCCGCTCCCCTGGCCAGCGAGATCCTGCAGCAAAGCGCTGCCAGCGCGCCCGAGGCCGTGCTGCCTACCCTGCCAGTCGCCCCGACGGTCGGCGAATCCCGTTGGGCCGCCGCGCTGGGCCAGCAGGCCCTGTTCATGGCCAGCCAGCAGATTTCCAGTGCCCAGCTCACCCTCCATCCACCGCACCTGGGCCCCCTGCAGGTGACGCTCAGCGTGCAACAGGACCAGGCCAGTGCCAGCTTCAGCACAGCGCACGATGCGGTCCGGCAAGCGATCGAAAACAGCCTGCCTCAGCTGCGCCACCTGTTTGCCGAAGCGGGGCTTACGCTGAACCAGGCAAGCGTGCAAGCCGATGGCGGCCAGGCCTCGTCCCAGCAGCAACTTGCCCAGCAGCAGGCGCAGCAGCAGCAGGCCCAGCAGCAGGCCAGCGCCCAGCAGCAACCCTCCCGCCGACAACCCACCCGGGCGGCGGACGCTCCGGGCGGCAGCGGGGCCGGCGCAACCATTGGCAGCGTCCCGGCCCCGGCGCGCAGCAGCGGCAGTGGACCGGGGCGGCTCGACACCTTCGCCTGAACCAGCGTACTGCGCGCACCACGACCATTCCGCGGCCCGGCGGCCGGGCATCGTGCCGGACGCCGCGCCGGGTGCCGCCCGAAACCGCGATATACCCCCTCAAAGCGGCGTTTTTCCCGGCATGCGGCATCACCAGCCCTGCCCATAATCGTGCCATCCACTTCGAGGAATGGTCATGGCAGACGCAGAGCACGGTGCAGAAGAAGCCCCCGCCAAAAAGAAAAGCAAACTACCGCTGATCATCGGCGCCGTGGTGCTGCTGCTCGGCCTGGGCGGTGGCGGTTACTACTTCCTGGTCGCCAAGCCGGCCGCCGCGAAGGCGGCGGAAGAGGCCGCAGCGGCCGCGGAAGAAGAAGACGCCGGAAAAGCGGCCAAGGGCAAGGACGAGAAGGTCGCGCTCGATGCCGACGGCAATCCGATCAAGAAAAAGAAAAAGAAGAAAAAGAAGAAGGCTGGCGAAAAGGTCGAGCCGCCGGCCTACCTCAACCTGGACCCCTTCACGGTCAACCTGTCCGACACCGAACAGGAGCATTACCTGCAGGCCACGCTGGTGATGCAGGTGCCCGGCGAAGCCGCCGTGGAAGAACTGAAAAAGCACACGGCGATGATCCGCGACCGCGTGATCAAGCTGCTGTCCGGCAGCAAGGCTGCCGACCTGCGCAGCACCGAGGGCAAGCTCAAGCTCTCGGACCAGATCATCGAGCAGATCGCCACCGCAGCGGAAGACGATGAGCTGGAACTGCCCGAAATCACCCGGGTGTTCTTCACCGCTTTCATCATCCAGTAAATGACCATGCCTGCAATCCGCCGGCTGGCCGGGAGCCCTCCACCATGACGATGAGCGACGAGATCCTCTCGCAGGACGAGGTCGATGCGCTGCTGAAGGGCGTCACCGGCGAGGAAGACGTGGCAACCGATGCGGCCGAGACGGTCGGCATCCAGCCTTACAACCTCGCCAAGCAGGAGCGGATTGTGCGTGGGCGCATGCCCACGCTGGAAATCATCAACGAACGCTTTGCCCGTTACCTGCGGGTGGCGCTGTACAACTTCACCCGGCGCAATCCCGAGATCTCGGTCGGCCAGGTCAAGGTAAGCAAGTACGGCGAATTCATGCGCAACCTGGTGGTTCCCACCAACATCAACATCTGCCACATGCGGCCCTTGCGCGGCATGTGCGTGTTCATCTTTGATCCAAGCCTGGTGTTCCTTACCGTGGACAACCTGTTCGGCGGAGATGGCCGCTTCCACACCCGGATCGAGGGCCGGGATTTCACGCCGACCGAGCAGCGCATCATCCAGCGCATGCTGGAACAGGTGCACGAAACCTATGCCCGCTCCTGGCAGCCGGTGCACCCGGTGGAATTCGAATTCGTACGCAGCGAAGTGAACACCCAGTTCGCCAACGTCGCCACGCCGAGCGAAGTGGTGATCACCACCACGTTCCATATCGAAATGGGTTCCGGCAACGGCGATCTGCACATCTGTCTGCCGTACTCGATGATCGAACCGGTGCGCGATCTGCTCTCGTCGGCGGTTCAGGGCGAGCAGATCGAAGTGGACCGGCGCTGGGGCCGGCTGCTGCGCCAGCAGATCAAGCAGTCGGAGGTCGAACTGGTCGCGACGCTGGCCAGCCGCCGGATCACGGTGGAAGACCTGATCGGCATCAAGACCGGCGACATCCTGCCGATCGAGATCAGCGAAGACATCCAGTGCACGGTCGACAACGTACCGGTGCTGCAAGCGCATTACGGCATCCACCAGGGGCGCTATGCCCTGAAGGTGGACCGCCTGCTGACCCAACCGGACAGCGAACAGGACAGCTAAGGAGATTCTGATGGCAGAAAACGAAGCCCCGGTCGACGACTGGGCCGCCGCGCTCGCGGAGCAGGAAGCTGCCGCCACCCCGGAGGTGCAGCCTGCCGCGATATTCCAGCCGCTGACCGGCGACCTTCCGCCGGGCCAGCCGCGCGACATCGACATGATCCTCGATATCCCGGTGCAGCTCACGGTGGAACTCGGCCGCACCAAGCTGCCGATCAAATCCCTGCTGCAACTGGCCCAAGGATCGGTGGTCGAGCTCGACGGTCTCGCCGGTGAGCCCATGAACGTGTTCGTGAACGGCTGCCTGATTGCCCAGGGCGAGGTGGTGGTGGTGAACGACCGCTTTGGCATCCGGCTGACCGACGTGATCACGCCGGGCGAACGGATCCGGAAGCTGAACCGATGAGCGGTGCCCTGTTACAGGCTGTCGGAGGCCTCGCGCTCGTTATCGCCCTGATGTTCGGCAGTGCGTGGATCTTCCGGCGCAGTGGCGGTCTGCAGGCCCTGGCGCGTGGCCCCGTGCGGATTGTCGGTGGCGTGCGGGTGGGCACCCGCGAACGGGTGCTGGTGCTGGAAGTGGCCGACACCTGGCTGGTGGTGGGCGTGGCCGCCGGGCAGGTCAACGCCCTGCACACCCTGCCCCGCCAGGATGCGGCACCCCAGGGAGTGCCGGCGGCAACCCCGGCCGCTTTTCCGCAATGGCTGGCGCGCTTCGCGTCGGCTGCGCCGGAGCGCAAGCCATGAATGCGCCCGTCATGAGTGCGCCTGTCGTGAGTGCGCCCGTGTCGCGCGTGCTGACCCGGGCTGGCCTCGCCGCGGCCCTGCTGGGCATGGCCACGCTGGCACAGGCCGAAAGCGCCCTGCTGCCAGCCCTGACCGCCACGCCGGGGGCGGGTGGCACGCAAACCTACAGCCTCAGCGTGCAGACCCTGCTGTTCTTCTCGGCCCTGTCGTTTGTGCCGGCAGTGCTGCTGATGACCACCGCCTTTACCCGGATCGTGATCGTTCTGTCGCTGCTGCGTCACGCCCTCGGCCTGCAGACCTCGCCCCCCAACCAGGTAATCATCGGCCTGTCGCTGTTCCTGACCGTGTTCGTGATGGGGCCGACCTTGGACAAGGTCTACACCGAGGCCTGGCAGCCCTTCCAGGCCAGCCAGATCGGTTTTGAGGAAGCCCTGGCACGCGGCAGTGCCCCCCTGAAAACCTTCATGATGAAACAGACGCGGCAGGCCGATCTGGCCCTGTTCGTGAAGATCGCCCATGAGGCCCCGCCGCAGGATGCGGCGGCGGTACCGATGCGGCTGCTGGTGCCGGCCTTCGTCACCAGCGAACTGAAGACGGCCTTCCAGATCGGCTTCGCGATCTTCATCCCCTTCCTGATCATCGATCTGGTCACGGCCAGCGTGCTGATGAGCATGGGCATGATGATGGTCTCGCCCAGCATCATCTCGATGCCGATCAAGCTGATGCTGTTCGTGCTGGTGGATGGCTGGCAACTGCTGATCGGCTCGCTGGCGGCCAGTTTTGTCACCTGACGCCAGATCCCCTGACAACGGATTCACCTGACGACACGCCGCCCAAGGCTGTCCTCCGCTCCCTTTCACTTCCCCATTCCGCCCCAACCCGTCACAGGACCCCAGCCATGACTCCCGAAAGTGTCGTCACCATGGGCCGCGAGGCCATGCAACTCACGCTGCTGGTGTCTGCGCCACTCCTGCTTGTGGCCCTGGCCGTGGGCCTGCTGGTCAGCATCTTCCAGGCGGCCACCCAGATCAACGAAAGCACCTTGTCGTTCATCCCGAAGCTGGTCGCCGTGTTCGTCACTCTCGGGCTGGCGGGTTCTTGGATGCTCGCCCAGCTCACCGACTACACCCGACACCTGCTCACCAGTATTCCCGGCATGGTGAACTGAGGCAGGCCAAGCACCATGATCAACCTGACCGATGCCCAGCTGCAGGGCTGGCTGGCGATGCTGATCTGGCCGCTGGCGCGCATTCTCGGCGTGTTCATGACCGCCCCCTTTTTTTCGGAACAGGGCATACCCATGCAGGTCAGGCTGCTGCTGGGCATCTTCATCACGCTCGCCATCGCACCAACCCTGGGACCGCTGCCGGCGGTCAGTGTGGGCTCCTGGGCGGGCATCGCGGTGCTGATCCGCGAAATCGTGATCGGCAGCTCCTTGGGCCTGATCCTGCAGGTGCTCTACGGTGCCGTCTCCCTGGCCGGCGAGCTGGCCGGGACCGGCATGGGTCTCGGATTTTCCACCCTCTACGATCCCAACAGTGCCTCCAGCACCACCTCGGTCACGGCGGTGCTGACCACACTGGCCGGCCTGGTGTTCTTTGCCATCGATGGGCATCTCGCGCTGATCGGCGGCCTGGCGCAGACCTTCCAGACCCTGCCGGTGGCCGAGGGTGGCCTGCACCTGGCGGGCATGCACCAGCTCGCGGCGTACGGTGGCGTGCTGGTGATGCACGGCCTGGTGATGGCCCTGCCCGTCACGATGACCCTGATCATCGTCAACATCGCCTTGGGCATGCTCTCGCGCGCGGCACCGCAGCTGAACATCTTTTCGATTGGCTTCCCGATCACGCTGGGCTCTGGCCTGCTCCTGCTGACGCTGGGCATGCCTGAGTGGTTGCGCGCGTTTGACCGGCTGTGGGGGGTGGCCATCAGTGCGGTTGCGCGCACTGCCGCCACCCTGTGAAGCGCGGCCCGGCCAGGACGCGTCGGTTCACGCCGAACAACCGGACGACGTTCAAGTTTTCGGAATCCCTGCCGCAATTCAGGATGCGCGTCCTGGCGACAGGCTGTCGTATCGAGGAGATCCGGTCATGAGTGCCATCATCCACGTCCTGCCCCATCTACGGCATCGTCATTTCGTCCCAGCGCTGCCCGCCGCGCGCTGGCGCCTGCGCCTGCGCGCCTGGTGGCTGGCGAGACGCGCCAGCCCGCCGTTGACCCTGCTGCAGGCACATCAGGCCCGGCCGCAGCCACGCCTCCCTGCAAGCCAGCCCGCCCCTGTGGCGGCTGGTGATCGGTCGCTGGAGCGGGAACTGCTGGAACTCAACCTGTTGTTCGAGCGCGCACGCTTGGCCGGCATCGACCAGCGTGCTGCGGCGCAGGTCCGGCAACCCTGAGGGTGACCGCGAGGCGGCTGACCAGGCGTCGGCGGCCGTTGCCGCAGGTCGCGGCAATGCCACCGGCCGTTACTGGATGTAATTGAACAGCGACAGGTTGGCCACCTGGGAAAACGATTTCTGCGCCGCCGTCAACGCCGTCTGGGCCTGCGTCAGGGTGCTGACGGCCGCCGTGAAGTCCACGTCGGTGACACTGGCGAGCTGCGCCTGCAGGGTGATCTTGATCTG
>CAIPBT010000081.1 GCA_903863375.1 uncultured Ferrovum sp. | reverse complement strand
TTCAGCGAAGCCGCCCCCTTCACGGTCATCAGGGCACCGCCATCCTGCTTGATTTCGATGGTCGACTTGCTGGTGTCACGGGTCTCGCCGTTTGACAGTGCGTTGGGCTGACTGACGCTCGGATCATTGTTGACCGTTACCGACAGGCTGCCCTGGGCCACGGCACAGGGCTCGAGGGTGACGTTCTGGTTAATCACCACCGCGCCGCTGCGCGCATTTACGATGACGCGTGCCGCACCCTGGGCCGGGCTCAGCACAATGTCCTCAAGTTCCGCGATGAACCCCACCCGCTCATCTTCCTGCTCGGGCACCCGCACATCCACCAGCCGGCCATCGACGGACTGCGCCAGATGATCCTTGAAGTGCTCGTTGATCGCCTCCTGCAGCTTGCGTGAGGTGCCGAAATCGGTCTGGTGCAATTCCAGATGCAGCAGGCCGTTGGTGGCGACGCGGGTAGGCACGGCGCGCTCCACCGTTGCCCCCTCCGAAATGCGGCCGGCCGACAGCTGATTGATCTGCGCCTTGGAGCCGCCCGAGGAAGCCCCGGCCCCGCCGATCACCAGATTGCCCTGTGCCAGGGCATAGACCTGACCGTCGACCCCCTTCAGCGTGGTGAGCATCAGCGTGCCGCCGCGCAGGCTTTTGGCATTGCCGATCGAGGCCACCACCACATCCAGCCGCTGGCCCGGCCGCGCGAAGGCCGGCAGTTCGGCCGTCACCGCCACGGCAGCCACATTCTTCAGCTGCAGGCTGGTGCCCGGCGGCATGTTGACGCCAAGCTGCCCCAGCATGGTCACCAGGCTTTGCACGGTGAAGGGGGTCTGCGTGGTCTGGTCGCCTGTCCCGTCCAGACCGACCACCAGGCCATAGCCCACCAACTGGTTGGGGCGCACCCCCTGGATGCTGGCCAGGTCTTTCACCCGCTCGGCATGGGCGTTGCCCAGGCCCCAGAGCAACAGCGCCAGCAACACCAGCGCCGCGCGCAGGCGGTGCAGCACAGCCCAACTCACGATGCGATCTCCTGTGCATGCAACACCAGGGAAAACAGGGCAGCCATGCGGGCCTCCATCCTCAGAACGGCGACACGTTGAGGAAAATGCGCTGCATCCAGCCCATCTGCTGGGCTTCGTCGATGAAACCGTTGGCCTTGTATTCCACGCGCGCATCGGCGACCTGGGTTGACGAGACCGTGTTACCGCTCAGGATGTAGTCGGGGTTGACCACCCCGGACAGCCGGACAAATTCGGTACCCTGATTGACCGCCACCTGTTTTTCGCCACTCACCACCAGATTGCCGTTTTCCAGTACCTCGGTGACCGTCACGGTGATGGTGCCGGTGAAGGCATTGGTCGCCGCCGCATCGCCGGCCCCGGCAAACTTGCTGGCATTCGAGGCGGTCAGCGAGGCGTTCTGCAGGCCCAGGGTGGGCAGGCCGGTGATCGGCGAGATCGACAGTGCCGACGAGCTGGCGCGCGAGGCGTCGGTCGACGACTTCTTGCTCGCCGAGGTGTTCTCGTTGATGGTCACGATCAGGGTATCGCCCACCTGACGGGCACGCCGATCCTCGAACAGCGGGTGATAGCTGCCCCCCACCCGCAGCTGAAAGATGCCACCGGAAGGCTCGACGTCGGCCACCGCTTTCGGTGGCCGGGCAGTCATCGGCTGCTGCACGATCGGTTTGGGCACCACGTCGGCACAACCGGCAAGGAGCAACAGGGCGACGGCAATGCCGCTGCAATGGGCCATCAGGCGCTGGTTCATGATCGTCCTCACATCTGCGACAGCTTGGCGAGCATCTGGTCCGCCGTGCTGATCGCCTTGCTATTGATTTCGTAGGCGCGCTGGGTCTGGATCATGTTGACCAGCTCCTGCACCACATTCACGTTGGACGTCTCGACATAGCCCGAGTTGAGCGTACCGGCCGCGTTCTGCCCCGGGGCCGACGTGGCTGCCGCGCCAGAGGCGGCGGTTTCCTGATAGATGTTGCCGCCTTTGGCAGACAGACCCGCCGGATTGGGAAACATGGCGAGCTGGATCGCGCCCACCTGCACCGTGCTGGCAGAACCAGGCTGGCTGACCGAGACGGTGCCATCCGCGGCGATGGTGGTGGTGGTGGCATTGGCCGGAATGGTCACCGGCGGCTGCAGCACATAGCCGTTGGCGGTGACCAGCTGGCCCTGCGCATTGGTCTGGAAAGCGCCATCGCGGGTGTAACCGGTGGTGCCATCTGGCATCAGCACCTGGAAGTAGCCCGAGCCCTGGATCGCCACATCCAGTGCATTGCCGGTCTGGCTCAGGTTGCCCTGAGTGAGCACGCGTTCGGTAGCCACCTGCTGCACCCCGGTACCGACCTGCAAGCCCGAGGGCAGCTGGGTCTGGGTGCTGCTGGGAGCGCCCGGTTCGCGCAGGGTCTGGTAGATCAGGTCCTCAAAGACGGCGCGCGAGGCCTTGAAGCCATTCACGCCCACATTGGCAAGGTTGTTGGCGGTGACGTCCATCTGCATCTGCTGGGCGTCCATGCCAGTTCGGGCAATCGCAAGGGTACGGTTCATGGCAAATCCTCAGGCTATGACGGGTCAGTTCACGGTCAGCAGCGAACTCGCGGCCTTGTCGTTGTCGTTGACGGTGCTGATCATCTTGGTGTTCAGGTCGTACTGGCGGGCCAGCGAAATCATGCTGACCATCTGTTCGGTGAGGTTGACGTTGCTGCCCTCCAGGCTGCCCGGGGCCAGGGTGACCTTCGGGTCGACCGGCGCGGGCTTGCCATCACTGGTGCGGAACAGGCCATCGTCACCACGCTGCAGGCTGCGGGCCGTTGGGTCGACCAGCTTGATCTGGCCCACCGCCGTCACCGTGGGGGGCGTGCCGGGCTGGGTGGCCGAGACGGTGCCGTCCGCGGCCACCGTCACCTCGCTGCCGGGCGGTACGGTGATTGGTCCGTTGATGCTGAGCACGGCATTGCCATGGCGCGTGAGCAGCGCCCCCTCCTTGTCCACCTGCAGGTCGCCGTCGCGCGTGTAGCCCTCCTTGCCGTCCGTGCCACGCACGGCGATCCAGCCACTGCCCTGCACGGCCAGGTCGAGCGGGCGGCCAGTCTGCTGGATCACCCCCGGCGCAAAATTGGCCCCGGGTGTGGAGTCGGTCACGAAGGCGCGGGTGCCTTGCGCCGGTCCCACCACCGGCACCGCACGAAAGGTCGCCAGTTCGGCGCGGAATCCCGGCGTGTTGGCGTTGGCCAGGTTGTTGGCCACTGTCGCCTGCTGGTTCAGCGTCTGCTTGGCGCCAGTCATGGCGACGTAGATCATCTTGTCCATGCGTCAGGGCTCCCTGCTTAGCGCAGGCTGGTGATGGTCTGCAGGATCTGGTCTTCGGTCTTGATGGTCTGCGCATTGGCCTGGTAGGCCCGCTGGGCAGTGATCATGTTGACCAGCTCAGCCGTCAGGTCGACGGTGGACGATTCGACCGCCGAACCCTGCAGCTGGCCCAGCACGCCCGAACCCGGTACCCCGACCAGAGGCTGCCCGGACCCGGCGCTCTGCCCCCAGGCATTGTTGCCGATCGGGGTCAGGGCATTCGGGTCGGTGAAATTGGCCAGCACGATCTGTCCCAAGGGCTGCGACTGCCCGTTGGTGAAGTTGCCGTTGATCACGCCATCCGACCCAATGCTGAAATTGGTCAGCTGCCCGGCGCCGTAACCGTCCTGGCTCAGGGTATTCACTGCAAAGGCCGTGTTGTAGTTGGTCGTGTTGCCGAGATTCAGGGTGATGTTGAGCGGATTGGCGGTCCAGTTACCCGAAGTCACCCCGGGCGTGGGATACGACAGGAACAGGTCAGCTGGCGCAGTCGGCGACGTGAGTGCCCCGCTGGAATTGAAGGTCAGGGTGATGCTCGGATACGGCGTGGCGGCACTGGGCGGCGTGATGCCAGCCTGCGTGGTGCCAATGCCCAGGGCATTGTTCTGGGTGGCCACTGTGCCCTGGTCGAGCGTGGCATAGACCGTCCAGGTCGGTGTGGTCGAACCGGCCGCCGTATTGTTGACGTAGTAGGTGGTCAGGTTGTGGGTGTTGCCCTGCGAGTCGTACACCGTGGCCGTGGTCGAATTGGAATAACTGTTCGGATTGGTCGGGTCGAACGCGATCGGGTTGGTGGCCTGCGCCAGCGACGGTTCTGTGGCGTTGAGATTCAGCGTGCTCGAGACCAGAGCGGTGGCATTCGGCTGGCTGGTGGTAGTGTTGACCTGCAGGTCGGTCAGGGTGCCCTGGGCAATGGTGGGTGGCGTGCCGGGTGAATTGGCCGAGGCCGGCACCGCTGGCAGCACGCCATAGCCGGTGATCTTCGCCCCGCTGCTGTTGACCAGGAAACCATTCTTGTCGATCTGCAGCTGGCCATTGCGGCTGTAGGAAATGGCGCCGCCATTGTCGACGCGCAGGAAGCCCTCGCCATTGATGGCGATGTCGAGCGGATTGCTGGTGGTGGTGATGTTGCCCTGACTGAAGCTCTGGGCCACCTGGGCCACACGCACCCCCATGCCGACCTGGTCGCTTGCCGCCCCGTTCAGGGTATTGGCATAAAGGTCGGCGAATTCGGCGGTGCTGCCCTTGAAGCCGACGGTGCTCGCGTTGGCGACGTTGTTGCCGATGGTGTCGAGACTGACCTGGGCCGCGGACAAGCCGCTCAATGCCTGCTGAAAACTCATGCTGGTTTCCTCTTAGTTGATCTGTGAGACGGTGGCCAGAGCCACGCTGCCAATGCCTGCCACATCCACGCTCACCCCGGCGCTGCTGCTGCCCACACCGGTGACCTTGCCCGACGACAAGGGTGTCGCCCCGACCGCGCTGCCGCCGTTGGTGGCCGCCACAGACAGGGTGTAAGTACCGGCCGCAGCGGCAGCGCCGCTGGCGGTCTTGCCATCCCAGGAGAAGTTCGCGACCCCTGCCGGCTCGGCGCCAAGACTGTAGGTGCGCACGACATTGCCGAGGGAATCCTTGATCGTGGCGGTCACGCTGTCGGCCGCACTGGCCACCGACACGCCCAGCGTGGCCGGCGTGCCTGGCGTGAGGGCCACGGTACTGCCCGGCACCAGCACGGTGTGACCGATCAGGGAGGCCGACTGGGCGGTCTCGGCCACCGTGTTGCTGCCCATCAGCGAGCTGACCGAGGTGTTCAGCTGGTTGATGCCGCTCACCGTGCTGATCTGTGCGAGCTGGCTGGTCATCTGCGAGGAATCCATCGGGTTCATCGGGTCCTGGTTCTGCAGCTGCGCCGTGAACAGGGTGAGGAACTCGTTCTGGATCGAGGTGCCGGTCGGCAGGCTGGCCGAACCGCTGGTGCCGGTGGCGGACGAACTGCCCGAGGTGCTGCTGGTGCCACTGGTACCGTTGAACAGGGCAAGCTGGGCGGCCGAGAGGGTGCCGGTGGGCGTGGTCGAGATGGTGGACATTCAGTGAGCTCCTGCGGGAAGGACGGGGCACGGAGGCCGTCCGGGTTTGCCTGGCATGCGGTTTACTGGCCGAGGGTGAGGGTTTTCTGCAACAGGGTCTTGGCGGTGTTCATCACCTCGACCTCGCTCTGGTAGGAGCGCGAGGCCGAGATCATGTTGACCATCTCGTCGACCGGATTGACGTTGGGGTAGGTGACATACCCGTTGGCATCTGCCATCGGATGGTTGGGCTCGTATACGGTGCGCATCGGCGCCGGGTCGTCGACCACGGCGGTGACCTTCACCCCCTTGTCGATCGGGCTGCCCATCAGCTGGGTCTGGAACACCACCTGCTTGGCGTGATACGCGGTGTCGGCGCTGCTGGTCGCGCTGTCCGCATTGGCGAGGTTGCTGGCAGTCACGTTCAGGCGCTTCGACTGGGCGGTCAGCGCCGAGCCGGCGACATCAAAGATTCTGGAAAGCGGCATGGTTCAGGCTCCGATGGACCGCTCAGGAACCCTGCATGGCAGCGATCAGGTTCTTGATCTCGCTGCTGAGCTGGGTGATGTTGGCCTCGAAATGGATCGCGTTGCCGGCAAATGCCGATCGCTCCACATCCATATCCACAGTGTTGCCGTCCACGCTGTCCTGGTTGGACGGGCGATACTGGAGTTCGGCCGCCGACTGGGCCAGGGCGTGCCCGACCGGGTTGAGCGCGCTGCTGGTGCCAAGATGCCCGGCTGCCGTCTGGGTCAGACCAAAGGCAGCCGAGGTGCCCGCCTGGGCGGTGGTGGAGGCGGCCGGTGCAACCCCGCCGGTCAGCGGGTCGCTAGCGGGCAGGCCGTTGGCCTGCAGGGCATTACCCAACGCCTTGCCAAAATCAAAATCGCGCGCCTTGTACCCTGGCGTGTCGGCATTCGAGATGTTGGATGCCAGCACTTCCTGCCGGTGACTGCGCAGGTTCATGGCCGTCTGGTAGTAGG
The DNA here is from genome assembly GCA_903863375.1 of uncultured Ferrovum sp. Taxonomy (GTDB): domain Bacteria; phylum Pseudomonadota; class Gammaproteobacteria; order Burkholderiales; family Ferrovaceae; genus CAIVHB01. The sequence continues at coordinate 9,103 of CAIPBT010000081.1, read as the reverse complement.
TGAAAAGACTGTCCAGCGTCTGGTTCATCGCGGATTCCGTTTTATTTGCCAGCCCCCCTAAAGGGCGTGCCGCATGGAACCGATATTACGGATGCGGTGCGACGGACAAGGCCGGAATAAGGGCGGGACTCAGGCCCTATTTGCCGCTTTCAGCGCTCCCCTGCCCCCCTAAAATCGTTTCCATCCCTGTGGAGCGTGCGCCATGCTGAATTCCTTTCCGGATACAACTGCCTACCAGACCGGCATCCCGGCCGGCACGCCAGACGCGCACACGCGCCGCGGGCCGAGCCTGTTCGTGCTGTGCGCCCTGATGGTGCTCGCCCTGTTCATCCTGCTGCTTGGCATTCGCGAAGCGCTGGCCAGCGAGACCCTGCAGGCGAATGACCGCAGTATCGGTACCCCGGCCCGCGGCGAGGCCGCGATGGACATGCACGCGCTGCAGGAGATTGCCGAAGTTATGCTGAAGACCGAGGCCGCGAGCCTCGGCGAGCCGAAGGTGACCGTGCACGCGCCGGACCACCGGCCAGACCTGCCCTGGTGCGCCCAGCCGGAGGCCTTCCTGCCACCAGGCGCGAAGGCGCAGGGCCGCACCACGGTGGGGGTTCGCTGCGCCGCTCCGACGCGCTGGACCGTCTACCTGCAGGCGCAGGTGCAGATCCTGGGCAATTATCTAGTGGCTGCCCGCCCCCTGGCGCCTGGCCAGGAGCTGAAAGCGGCCGATCTGGTGCTGAAAACCGGCGATCTCGCCGAGTTGCAGCAGGGCGCCCTGACAGATCCGGGCAGCCTGATCGGCCGCCAGCTGCTGACCGCCGTCAACGCGGGACAACCAGTGCGGGGCGACCTGCTGAAGCCCCTGCCGGTGGTGCTGCTGGGCCAGATCGTGCACCTGCGCGTGCTCGGTCGCGGCTTTGAGGTGACCGGCGAAGGCACGGCAGTGACGACCGGCACGGCAGGGCAATCCGTGCAGGTGCGTACCGCGCGCGGCAATCTGGTCAGTGGCATCGCCCGCACCGGGGGTGTGGTGGAACTGCGCATCTGAATTCACTGGTCACGGATGATCTTTTGTGATCCGATGTGGTTAAAGATTGGCCGGACACCGCCGTTAATTCAGTCAAGCAAAAGTTATCTGGAGCAGCATCATGAAGATCGGCAAGACCTCAGGATCCGTCGGTGGCACCGGCAGCGCCGCGGGCGGATCGTCAACGGCGGGCACCGGCCGCGCGGGTGGTGCGTCCGGCGCGCCGACCAGCGCCGCTGCCGGTGGCGCCAGTTCGGCCAGTGCCAGCCAGACCAATAGCGCCAAGGTCACGCTCAGTCCGGTTGCCGCCCAGCTGCAGTCGGCACTGGCCGCCTCGGCTTCCAGCGAGGTCTTTGACACCAAACAGGTGGCATCGATCAAGCAGGCCATTTCCAATGGCTCGTTTTCGGTCAATCCGGAGAAGGTCGCCGACAAGCTGATCCAGAGCGTGCAGGAAATGCTGGGGGCCCGCAGCGGCCAAGGCGCCTGAGCATGAGCCGTTTCGCCGCAGACCAGCAGCGGCTCGACGCCTTTGCGCTGGCGTTGCAAGCCGAACAGGATGCCCTGCAGCGCGGGCAGACCGACGAGCTCGCCACCCTGGCCGATCAGAAGCTGGCGGCGGGCGAGGCTTTCCAGCGACTGGCGAGTCCGGGGCTGGTCGAGGCGTTGAAGGACGCTGGCCAGCGCCTGCGGCTGGGTCAGACCCTTGCTGACGGCGAAGTGCTTGCCCTGCACCGTGGCCTGAGTGCTGCCCGGGAGCTGAACCTGATCAACGGCGCCCTGATTGACCAACATCTGGCCCAGGTCCGCCTGCGGCTGTCGCGCATCGCACCGGTCCACCCGACCCGTCAGGTGTATGGCCGCAATGGCCTGGGCAACAGCGTGCGCCCTGGACGCAGTTTCGGGGCGGTCTAGACCGCATCGCCGCGGCGGGTCATGCTAGTGCATTGCTGACCTGCAGGGCCTCCTCATGAAATCGCGCATCATCGGCACCACCCTCCCGGTCCTTGAGCTGCAGCTCGGGCCGGGCGACCATATCATTTCCGAACCCGGACGTTTTTCCTGGATGTCGCCCAACACCCAGCTGCAGACCACCGCCCGCACGGCCGGTGCCTCTGGCCTGTTCGGCGTGCTCGGACGCGCACTGTCCGGCGGTGGCCTGTTCATGAACGAATACTTCACGCACGAGCCGCAGGCCCTGGTTGCCTTCGCCGCCCGGGTACCAGGGTCGCTGGTGGCCGTGGACGTCACGCCAGACCGCGGCTACCTGATCCATCGCCACGGCTTTCTGTGTGGCACTGGCGGCGTGAGCGTGAACATCGCGTTTCAGCGACGGCTCGGAGCCGGTCTGTTCGGCGGCGACGGCATGATCCTGCAGAAGGTATCCGGCCAGGCCGTGGCCTGGGTGGAACTGGGGGGCGAGGTGGTCACCTACGATCTGGCGCCCGGCCAATCGCTGCGCGTGCATCCCGGCCATGTTGGCATGTTCGAGGAAAGTGTCGACTTCGACCTGCAGCTGATTCCCGGCATCAAGAACATCCTGTTCGGTGGCGACGGCCTGTTCGTGGCCCATCTCACCGGCCCTGGCAAGGTCTGGCTGCAGACCCTGACGATGCCGAACCTGGCGCATGCCCTCAGCCCCTATCTGGGCCAGGAAGGCAGTGCCAGCGCCATCGGGGCCGGGCTGGGTGGCAGCGCTGGTGGCCTGGGTGGGGCTGCCGCCGGCGGCGTGCTGGGTTCAGTGCTGGGTGGCCTGTTTGGCAACGAAGAATGAAAGAGCTGCCGCTGTTTCCGCTCGGGGTCACACTGTTTCCGCAGGGCCGCCTGCCCCTGCAGATTTTCGAGGTGCGCTATCTCGACATGATCGGCAAATGCCACCGCGGCGGGACACCGTTCGGGGTGGTCAGCCTGGTGACGGGCTCGGAAGTGGAACGGGCCGGACCGGGGCCCGGTCGGACCGAGCAGTTTGTCAGCGTTGGAACCCTGGCGGAAATCCGCCAGCTGACCAATCCGCAGGCCGGGCTGCTGCAGATCGAAACCTGCGGCACGCAGCGCTTCCGCCTGCACGACCCGCGGCGGTTGCCGCATGGCTTGTGGGTGGCCGACGCCGAACTGCTGGCGAATGATCCGGTGCTGTCGATTCCGGCCGACCTGCAGGACACTGCCGATCGGCTGGGCGCGTTGATCCGCCGGTTGCAGGAGGCTGGGGTGACCCCCGATCAGATGCCGTTCCTGCCGCCCTACCATCTGGATGACTGCGGCTGGGTGGCCAACCGATGGGGAGAAATCCTGCCCACGCCACCGACCGTGCGCCAGACCCTGCTGGCCGAAGACAATCCGCTGATCCGCCTGGAGCTGATCAGCGATCTGCTCGACGAACTGCCGGACGGCGTCGCCGAACGCTGATCCGCAGGTTCAGGTGCCCGGATCGGTCGCGCCAGCAACCTCAGCCGGTGCATCCTGGCCGTCCCCAGCCCCTGCGTCGGGGCTGCCATCGCCGCCAGCCGCCTTGCTGGCCAGCTTTTGCAGGCGCTTTTCTTCCTGGCGGTTTTTCTTGGCCAGATCACGCTGGCGCTTTTCAAACTGATAATTGGGTTTGGCCAAGACCGGGACTCCTGCTGTGCAATGACCCATCAGTGTACCCTGCCCTCAGCCGATGCGACCGCACGGCAGCAGGTCAGCTCGCCACCGAGCTCCAGGCGCGCTCACGCAGGAAAGCCCGCAACCGGGCAACCGCCTGGCTGTGCAACTGGCAGACCCGGGATTCGCTCACCCCGAGCACCGCGCCAATTTCCCGCAGATTCAGCTCCTGCTCGTAGTACAGGCCCATCAGGATCTTTTCCCGCTCCGGCAGGTTGGAGATCGCCGTCACCAGACTGCTGCGCAGATCGTCATCCAGAAGATTGCCAAGCGGATCATTGCCGCGGTCCGGACAGTTGCGGTCGAGGAAATGATCGTCCTCGTCGTCGTTGTAATCCTCGTAATGGATCAGCTGGTAGCCGCGGGCATCCTGCAGCAGCTGCTGGAACTCCAGCAGGCCGATACCAAGATGCTCGGCCAGTTCGGTTTCCTTCGGCGGACGCGCCAGCCGCTGCTGCAACTGGTTGATCGCCTCCTCGACCCGCCGCATGTTCTTGCGCTGGCCGCGCGGCAGCCAGTCGCTTTCGCGCAGCTCGTCGAGCATGGCACCGCGGATGCGTTGGGCGGCATAGGTGGAAAACTGCGCGCCCTGCTCTTCCTCGTAGCGGTTGATTGCATCCAGCAGACCGATCATACCGGCCTGCACGAGGTCCTCAACATCCACCGACGGCGGCAGCTTGGCGATCATGTGATGCGCAATCCGCCGCACCAGGGGGACGTGCTCCTTCAGGATGGCTTCCTGATCGACTCGGCCATTGGGCTTGTACATGTTCAGCCTCGCAACGAAGTACGGGCCAGACCGACGGCGTCGGCCCAGCGAAAATTGGACGTGCCGCCGTCCGGCGCGGCAGTTTTGCCGCGCCAGCGGATCAGGCTGTCAGCCATCCGGCGGAAACTGGAGGCAGCCGGTGCCGCCGGCTCGCACGCCACCACGGTACGGCCCAGGCTGGCGGCATGGCGCAGGCGGCTGTCGGCGGGCATCACGCCAAGAAGCGTCAGCTGTACGCCGGTGAAGCGGTGCAGCGCCTGCGACAGGTTGGCATGCACGCGCTGCGCTTCCTGGGCGTGGACAGCACCCGTCACCAGCAGGCGGAACGCCCGCTTGCCACTGCTGGCCGCCAGACGACGGATCAGCCGGTAGGCCGCCGTGATCGCCTCACGCTGCGGCGCCACGCTGATTACCAGTTCATGGGCCAGCAGCGCCTCGCTCACCTGATCACCAGCCTCGCCCGCTGGCAAGTGCACCAGCAGCACTTCGATCCCTCCTGGCAGGGCCTGCAACTGCCGGGCAAAGGCGCGCGCGGCGTCGCTGTGGCTTGCCAGATCGGCCACGCCGGTTCGGGCGGGCAGCACCAGGATGCCGTCCGGACCGGGCAGGACCGCCGATTCGAGCGTACAGGTGCCCGCCAGCACGTCGGCCAGTTCGTGTCCCCGGCGGCGGGCATCGGTCAGACCGCCGGCATGACCCGCCGCAGCATCCACCACCAGCACACCCACGCCGGCCAGACGCAACGCTGCCGCCAGATTCAGCACAGCCCAGGGGCGGCCGGCATCGGCCATGGCCGAGGTCAGCGAGACAATCTGCAAGCTCACCCCGGACAGCAGCCGGCGCAGGCCATCTGCCTGATCCATCCAGCCCTCAGCCATGGGCCACCCCGCGATGGCCGGCCGAGGCCGAGGCCGAGGCGGGGGCAGAAGGCAGCAGGGCCGCCGAGGGTGCCGGCAGTTCAAGCGGAAAATCGAGGTCGACGGTGCCGAAGCCGCCCTGTCCGGGAGCGCGCTGAAGCGCGACATCGACGAGACGGCCGGCATTGGCCAGGTGCAGGTCTTCCGGCACGCGCTGACCGTCAGCGGCGTAGAACACCCGCAGGCGATGGCGGATTGCCGTATCGAGGGCAGCCCCCAGGGTGACCGCTTCGTCCAGCTTGCTGAATATGCAGCCGGACAGCCCCTCGCCCTGGTAGGCGCGCACGACATCGTTCAGGGTTTCGCCATGGCAGGTGGCATTCAGCACCAGCAGGCGTTTGATCGGGGTGCCGCAGCGCGCGAACAGGTCATGCTGTTCGTTCACCATGCGGTCGCGTTGCGACAGGCCGACGGTATCAATCAGGACCAGCTTGCGGTTTTTCAGCTCGGCCAGCGTCCGTTTGAGATCCTCGGCATCCTTTACTGCATGCACCGCCACCCCCAGGATCTTGCCGTAAATTCGCAGTTGTTCCTGCCCTCCAATACGATACCCATCCGTGGTCAGCAGGGCCATATTTTCAGCCCCGTGCCGGACCACAAATCTGGCCGCCAGCTTGGCGGCCGTGGTGGTCTTGCCTGCCCCGGTAGGACCGACCAGGGCAAACACGCCACCCTGATCCAACAGTTCGGCCTCGCTACCAGCCACCGACAGGTTGCTCACCAGGGCGTGACGGACAAAGGCATGAGAATCCTGCTCGCTGCTGTCCTCCGGCAGCCGGGTGCTGAGCTTCCGGATCAGTGGACTGCTGAAGCCGGCGGCCGACAGCTGACGGGCAATCCGGCCCTTGCTGGGCGACAGGCGGGCAGTTTCGCCAAAGGCTGCCGCCCCCACCTGGTCTTCAATCATCAGACGCATGGTGCGCAGTTCTCCCATCACGCTGCGCACCCAGTCTTCACCGGGCACCGCTGTCCGGGCCGGGCCTTCTGTCTCGGCACGCGCGCTGACACCCGCTTCCCGCGCCTCGATCTGCACCGGCGTCGCAGGCACACCCGGGCCTGCCGCCATGGACTGAGCGGCCGACAGGCCAGTGCCGGCCGCCGTGGACTGGCCAGCCAACAGGCCAGCGCCGGCCGTCGTGGCGGTCCGGGCCTGCGGCACCGTCGTCACTTCGGCCACATCTCCCGTGTTGGCACGACGGACCTGGTTCAACATGCCGCCCAGGCTGCGCACTTCGCTCGCCAGGGCCGCCATCAAGGGGTCGTGTTGTTCAGCCAGCGCCGCCTGGGCGCCTGCCAGTGCCTGCGTATCCATCGGTTCGTATCCGGCTGGCATCCGCTCGGGTGCGGCATCCTGGCGCGCAACAGTCGCGAGGGGTGCAGAGGGTTTGAAACCGGAATGACGCAGCACCGGCGGCAGGGGCGAAGCCGGCAGCAATTCCGCACCAGCACTGGCAGCGCGCCGACGCAGCACTGCCGGCACCGTGGCAGCAGCTTCAACCGGCTGGCGGCGCACCGCGCGCCGGGGCCCGGATTGCTCTGCGAAGGCGCCCAGCGGCGCGCCAGAACGCCCGCCGCCAGAACGCCCGCCGCCAAGCCACCCGTCGCCAAGCCCCCCGACGCCAAGCCCCCCGACGTCAGACCGCCCGTCGGTCGGCATCGCATCGAGCAAAGGATCGGCCATCCCGGCAGGACGGCGCGGCCGGGTTGCCTGTCCGTCCGCCTCCGGCCAGGAATCAGCCGGCTCGGCAGCTGCCTGCGCGCGCAGGCGTTGTTGTGCCGCTTCGGCCTGGTGAGCGGCCATCTCGGCCGCTGGCATGGCGAGGATCTCAACACCGCCCCGCACCATGCGGTTCGCCAGGATGACCGCATCCGGCCCCAGATCCTCACGCACCTTGCGCAAGGCATCCCGCGATGATTTGGCTGTGAATTTGCGGACCTTCATGCTCTACCTCCAACGATGGCCGTCACTTTCAGGGTTCTTTGATCCGGAATTTCGGCGTGCGCCAGCACGCTCAGCGCAGGAATCGTGCGCCGCAGGAAACGCGCCAGCAGGGCACGCAGGGGGCCTGGTACCAGCAGCACCGGCGTGATGCCCTGTGCCTCCTGGCGCGCTGCCGCAGCAGCCGTCTCGCGCAGCAAGGTGTCTGCCAGTCCTGGCTCGAGACTGGCGTTGTCGCCACCGCCACCGACGGCCTGGGCCAACACGCCCTCCAGCTGGCTGTCGAGGGCAATCACCTGCACGTCGGCATTGCCCGGGAAGATCTGCTGCACGATGGCGCGCCCCAGCGCACCGCGCACCACTTCGGTCAGTTCGTTGGCACCCTGCACCCGGGCAGCATGCTCGGTGAGCGTGTCGACAATCGTGCGCATGTCGCGGATGTGCACGCCCTCGGTGAGCAGGTTCTGCAGCACCTTCTGCAGGGCAGAGATCGACATCAGCTTGGGCACCAGATCTTCGACCAGCTTTGGGAAGTTCTTGCCGAGATGGTCCAGCAACAGTTGTACTTCCTGCCGCCCGAGCAGCTCGGCCGCATGTTGGGTGATCACATGGTTGAGATGGGTCGCCACCACCGTACCGGCATCCACCACCGTATAACCGAGCGACAGGGCGCGCTCCCGCAGTCCCGCCTCGATCCACACGGCGGGCAGGCCGAAGGCAGGGTCTTTGGTCGGCGTGCCCGGCAGCGTGCCAGACACCCGGCCGGGATCGATCGCTAGGAACTGTCCGGAAAACGACTCCCCTCGTCCCACCTCAACCCCCTTCAGCACGATGCGGTAGGCACTGGGCCGCAGTTCCAGGTTGTCGCGGATATGGATGGCCGGCGCCAGAAAGCCGATTTCCTGGGCAAATTTCTTGCGGATGCCCTTGATCCGGCGCAGCAGTTCGCCGTCCTGGTTGCGGTCCACCAAGGGAATCAGCCGGTAACCCACTTCCAGTCCCAGCACGTCGACGGGCGTGACATCGTCCCAGGTGGCTTCGGTGCCCTCGGGATTGACCGCCGGGGGGGCCTCGGCCACGACCGGCGCGACCTCGGGCTTGGGTTGCGCCATGCGCCACGCCGCCGTGCCGATGGTGCCGGCAATCAGCAGGAAAGGAAAATGGGGCATGCCGGGAATGATGCCCATCACCCCGATGATGGCCGCCGTCAGGCCCAGCACCTGCGGGTTGGACAGCAGTTCGGTGGCGAGCTGGGTGCCGATGCTTTCATCCGTGCTCACCCGGCTGACGATCACGCCGGCGGCCGTCGAAATGATCAGCGAAGGCACCTGTGCCACCAGACCATCGCCGATGGTGAGCAGGGTGTAATTGCGCGCGGCGGTGGCAAAGTCCAGATCGTGCTGCAACATGCCCACCACCAGGCCACCGACGATGTTGATCACCAGGATCACGATGCCAGCGACGGCATCGCCGCGGACGAACTTGCTCGCACCATCCATCGAGCCGAAGAAGTCGGCTTCCTGCGATACCGCCTTGCGGCGCTTGCGTGCCTCGTCTTCGCCGATCAATCCGGCGTTCAGGTCGGCATCGATTGCCATCTGCTTGCCCGGCATCGCATCGAGGGTGAAGCGGGCGGTGACCTCGGCAATCCGCCCGGCACCTTTGGTGATGACCACGAAATTGATCACCACCAGGATGATGAACACCACGATGCCCACTGCATAGTTGCCGCCGACCAGAAAATGGCCGAACGCCTCGATCACCTTGCCGGCAGCGTCCGGTCCGGTGTGCCCTTCGAGCAGGACGATCCGCGCCGAGGC
>CAIPBT010000080.1 GCA_903863375.1 uncultured Ferrovum sp. | reverse complement strand
GCCCGGACGAGTTGCCCAGCGCCCAGGCCGCGGTCATCAGCCGGCCGGCGCGTGATGCGTCAGGTGCCAATCATTCCGGCGGCAGCGCGGCCGAGGCGACGGCAATGGCAACGGCCAAGGCCAAGGCCACGGCCACGGCGACGGCGTGGCTGTCGGGTGTTGGTGCAGACGCGCGACCACCCGCAACGGCCGTTGACCTGATGCATTCTGAGGCAGTGACTGCCGAAGGATCGCTGGCGCCCGATGCCGCTGCGGCGTTGTCCCGCCCCAAGGATCTGGCGGGTGGAGGGCTGGGGTCTGATGACGCTGCCCCCACCGTCAGTCCACGTTTCGAGCACGCGGATGCCGCTGGCCTGCCATTCACCGGGCGCCCGGGCGAAGGCCTGCTGGACAGCCGGCTGGAGAACCTGCGCCGCCAGGCCAGCGAGCTGCTGGTCGAGGCGGAGCGGGATGGGCGGCCGGAACTGGCCAATGTGGTGCGTCACACGATCGCCGTGATTTCAGAGGCGCAGCGTGCCCACCTCCTGCACCCGGCACTGGGTGCCCAGCCGCACCCGCCGGCACCGGTGCGGCCGGAACGCCCTATGCTGGCACTGGCCGAAACCCGGCCACGCACCGATTTCACCCCGCTGGAGGCGGATGATGCCGATCCCTCGGCACCCGCCAATCTTCCCGGGACACCGGCCGCCGACCGCAGCAGCCGGGGAGGGCCAGCGCGAACCCCAGCGCGAACCCCAGCGCGAACCTCGGAGCGAACCTCGGAGCGCCAGACTGAGCCGGATGCGACAACCCCCGAATCCGGACGCGCGGGCAGCGGCGCTCCGGGTGAGACCCCGGGCAATTCTTCCGGTCGTGGCACCCCGGGGGTGGCCGGCACCGGCAGCGAGTCTGCCGGGCAACGGCAGACCGTCCGAACATCGCGTCTGCCGCTGGTGTTTGAAGTGCGCGACAACCAGCGTCTGTCGCAGGCCCTGTCCCACTTCCTGGAGGTACAGGGATGGCGGCTGGAATGGGAAAGTCCCAGCGATTTTGTGGTCCGTCGGGGGTATACGGTACGGGGCGACACCTTGCGCGAGGTGCTGCTGGAGGCCTTGGCCGAATATCGGCTCTCGGCCGTGCTTTACAGCGGCAATCTGGTCGTGGCGGTGTCTGGAGGAGACCGCTGATGTGCGGAATGGCCAGCAGGCTGCTCCGCTGTGCGCCCTTGGCGCTGTTGGCCTGCATGCTCGTCGCCTGCGCGCAGCAACCGGCCCAACGGCTGGCGACGACGCCGGCCCTGCAGCCCATGGTGAAGGACGTGCAGGCGTCGTCTGTGACGGCTGTGACGGAAATTTCCGGCCCCTACGTCCGGGCCCTGGCGGTGGATTACGAAGAACCCGGCCGCGGCAGCGTGAACATCCGCGTACAACGGGCACCGCTGGAGGCTCTGCTGCGGGGCATGGCCAAGGAGTCCGGCTTCGCTCTCGTCCTTGCGGAGGGGGTGGATGGCGATCGGGTGGTCACAGCCGATTTGCATGGTCTGGAGTTTGATGCTGCCGTCAAGGAGCTCGCTTTCATTGCCGGGTATGCCGCCATCATCGACCGCTCGGCACACACCCTCACCCTGGCCACCCAGGCCACGTATACCTATCGCCTGCCACCGCACCTGTTGCAGCGGCTGCTGACCCAGTACAGCGTATCCAGCCATCCCGGCGGGACCGGTGGTGCTGGCACCAGCGCTCCGGGCGGTGGCAGCGGGATGAGCACCACGGCGCCTGGCGGCGCGGCAGGCGGGGCGGGCAGCGGCGGGCTGACCGCCGATTTCGGGGTGCAGTTACGGAGCGACCAGGATCCCGAGCAGTTCCGCCGGTTCATGACCAGTCTGGCAGGTGCGCCCGCACAGGTTTCGGTCTTGCCGGACAGCGGGCTGCTGGCCGTACATGCGCCAGCACCGGCCCTGCGCCGGGTTTCCGGTTTCCTCGATCAATACGTGCGGGATGCCGCCGCGCAGGTCGAACTGCAGGTCTCGCTGCTGGAAGTGACCCTGACCGACCAGTTCCAGTTTGGCATCGACTGGTCGCGGGTGATCGGTTTGAGTGGCCTGCTCGGCGCGGGTGCCAGCGCCAATTTGCAGATTTCCAACGGGCAGGTGGTCAATGCGCCCAGCCTGACCACCACCGTCACGAACCAGACGAGCAGTGCGGTGATCAAGGCGCTCGAGCAGTTCACCCAGGTGAATGTGGTCTCGCAGCCGCGCCTGCTGGCTCTCAATCACAGTCCGGCAATCATCCATGACGGCACCCAGGTGCCCTATCTGGGCAGCGTCACCAGCACCGTCGCCGGGGTTTCCGGAACCGCCAGCAACAGCGGCTCGGTCAGTTATGCCCTCGACGGTGTCAGCCTGGCCTTCCGGCCTGACATCCTCGACCAGCAGCTGGTGCAATTGTCCGTGATTCCCGTGCTGTCCACCGTCAGCGATTTCCAGACCTTCAATCTCGGGCAGGGTGCACAGCTGAACGTACCTCGGCAACCGGTCCGGCAGGCGCACCTGCAGGTCATCGTCGAGGCGGGCAAGACCGTGATTGTCGGCGGCACCCGGGCCGTCAACGACTCGGCCAGCCGTTCAGGCGTGCCGGATACCGCCGACCTCGGATTCTTCAGTCGTCTCACCAATGGTTACAACGACGGCAGAACGCACAAGGAACTAGTGATGCTGCTGCACGCCACCATCGTTCCTGCCCGCAGCTACCGGTTTCTGGTGGGAGAGACCCTGTGACGCCTGCACGCTTTCACCTCACGCTGTTGATCGGTCGTCGGCTTTACTGGGAGGCCGATGCCGAGGGGCTGATGGAAGTGCCAGATGCGGCCGAAGCCGCGCACGGACTGCTCTGCTTCGATACGCATGACCATCGCCAGGCGTGCCGGCGCGCGCGTTCCGCCCGCGCTGGAGCGCAGGCCTTCATGCGCGAATGGGGTGAGGCGGTGCATGTGCTCGACCTCTCGCGCGAGCTGGGGGCCCAATACGGCCGCGATCTGCGCCATGGTCCGGCCGCACCGGCTGCGGGACTGTTGTCCGGACTCCAGCTGCTGGATCGTCTGGCCCGTCGGGCCGGCGTCACGCAGGACAACCGGGTGCTTGGCCTGCGACTGGGTGCCGTCGGCCAGCATGGCCGCAGCCTCGTCTTGCTGTTTGCCTATGATGGCGCAGGCGAACTGCTGCGGTTCCAGGAAGCGGCCAATCCACCTTCGCTCGCGTACCTGCTGGAAGACTTTTGCCGTGGTTGCGCCGTGCAGGCGACTGTCGAGGACGTGATCTGGTTCGACCATCGCGATGTGCTCGCCGTGCTGCCGCAGATGCGACCTTATCCGATCGAGGAATCACTGCTGGGTCATCCGGTCCGCGTCTGGTGGCAGAACGCGGCACGCGCGCTGGTCGGAACTGCCGCAATGGTCACGCTGGTGTTGGCTGGTCTGACGGCGGATCTTTGGTGGGCCGGGCACCAGCTCGCCCGGATCCGTGCAGCAGAGGACGTCAGCCAGTTGCACGTCCAGCAACTGCTGGGTGGGGCGGCCGGCGTGGTTGCCAGGGCCGCATCCGCGCCGACCAACCTGCTGTTCGGCGATGCCGAAGCGTTGTGGCTACCGGGAACCCGCGTCCGGGTAGCCGCCCGTCCTGGCGAAGCGCTCTACACCCTGCTGGTGGAGACCGATGGCAGCGACGGGCGATCCGGTACTGCGGATGGCCAGCCCACTGTCGCCGGCAGGGCGCTGGCCGACCGTCTTGCTGCCGTTGGCCGACACCCTCCGCCTGCTGGCCTGCAGGCGCTTGATCCTGCTTCCAGTGGAGACCTGCATGCCCTCTATCTCCGTTTCCGCCGCTCGACGCCGGTGCCTGATTTCGTTGCCCTGGCTGCTGCTGGCAGCTAGCGGCGCCGGGCAGGTGGCACAGCGTCGCCAAGCGGCGCGCGCCGCCCTGCCGGAAGCCCGGCAGCGGCTGGTGGCGGCGCTGGCCCGGGAACACGCTACCCGGCAACTGGTGGCCGGCCAAGCCGCCAGTCCGGAACTGGTGCACGCGGTCGCCCAGTTGCTGGATCTGATCCGTACGGGCGGCGACCGTCACGGGGTGCGGGTGGGCATGCTCTCCCTCGCCGGCCACGCCGTGAGTCCGGCCGATGGGCCTGCCGATGCGCACTCCCTGCAACAAGCGGCCCAGCCTGTACCGGGGGTGACCGGCCTGCGCTGGCTGCAACTGGAAGTACGCGCCAACTATCGCAGTTACGATGGTTTGCAGGCCTGGTTTGTTGAACTGGGGCACCTTCCGGTCAGCGTGCGTCATCTCGTGTTGGAAGACAGCCAGCTGCAACTCAGCCTGCGTGTGCTCGGCGTCTGAGCGATGGAGACCGAAAATCCTGCAGCCAGCCAGATG
>CAIPBT010000079.1 GCA_903863375.1 uncultured Ferrovum sp. | reverse complement strand
CCTCGAAGGTGATGTTCGTGCCCTGCACCATGCGCCGGCGTTTGTCGGGGGTCTTTTCCAGGTCGCTTCGCAATTCAACCTGCTCGAAATGGTTGGTCCCGAGGTGACCCCCGAGCATGGCGTGACCCGCTATGCGCACGACCGCACGCAAGGCCCCGCCTGTGCCATGGCGGCAGGGGCTGCGACCATTTATCGCAACTACCTGGTGCCGGTCGGCGACACGTTGGGCCAGCGCCGGACGGCACAGCTGGACGGATTGCATGCCCTGGGCGATGCGCTGGCCCTGGCACTCGGTACGTCGCAAGACACCCTGTGGACCATGCGCAATGGCTACGCCATGTGCACCGAGCGGGGCCTGAAGCAGATCCGGGATCACCTACGGTACCTGCCGGATCAAGAGATCGACGCGCTGCGCGCCCGCCTGCAGGTGGGTGTGCACTGGGATGTCGAGGTGACCGACAACACCACCACGCCAGGGCCAATTGTCTCCCAGGTGTTCTGTTCCGCCTTGCCGGTGGCCTATGGCGGCATTGCCGCACCCCACTGGGAAGCCTTTGCCTCCCTCGTCCTGGAAGCCGCTTATGAAGCGACGCTCTGGGCTGCTGTGTGCAACGCGCAACGGGGGGGGTCTGCAACGGTGCTGCTGACGCGTCTTGGCGGCGGGGCCTTCCGCAATGATGACCAGTGGATCGACACGGCGCTCCGGCGCGCGCTCCTGAAGTTCTGCGACACCGCACTCGACGTGCGGCTGGTGAATCGTGGTGCGCCGACGCCAGCCCAGCTGGCGATGGTGCGCGCTTTCCCTGGCGAAACCCCGATGACAACCGCAGAGCGGGCAGCGGACGGTCAAGCCGAAGTGATCCTGGAGGTGGGTACCGAGGGTGGGAGCATCACCCTGCATGGGGTACGCACAGCATCAGGCTGGCGCTATTTCCGCGAAGCCGACGACCAGACGCCGCAATTGGTCGGTGACCCGTCCCTGCAACACAGGTCTGCGCCCTGCGAAACCTGGTGGGAGGCGCTTGCGCTCCTGAACCGGTACCCATGGGAGCACCTCTATGCTGTCGCAGTTCACCCTGAGTTCCGCGAGCTTGTGCGGGAAGCCTTGCTGCTGCGCACCCGGGGTGAGGAACCACGATGGTCGCGCAACTGGCACACCTTGGGCATCTTTGGTCCGGCAGATGAGGATTCCGCCGACCATACGTGACACGACGCCAGGGCCAGATTTCCGGCCACGCAACGTCTGGTCCCGCTGTGTGCAGGATGCAGTGCCGTACGTCTGTCAGGCGGGCACCGGTGCCGACCCGGTGGCCATCCGCAGGCAGATGACCACACACGGCAAGTCTGGCCGGCAGAGTGGCAGGGTCAGGGACAAGGGCTGGGAGGAGGGCGCGCTGATCGTCTTCTTGGTGCAGATCGGGATATCAGGGTTTACCGCGGAGGTGCAGGATGGAAACCAGGATGCATGCCGGGGTTGTTGAGGCCCTCAAGACGGCCCGTGAGGTAGTCGTGTTGACCGGGTCCTGCCCACCATGCCATCGCCGCCATGGCCGCAACCCACTGCGCTTGATCGCATCGCCAATTTCAATTTGGTTGGTCCGGCGGGTGACGCGTTGCCACGCTTTACAGCCGCAACCTGGGGCGCTTGATCGACAGCCCCACGACCTGTCCGCGCTGGCCCGGCGCGCGCTCTTTGCGGCAGGTTTTTACCGCGCGGGCCGCGCCCGCCAGCCAGACCAGCGCGTCCGGGTTCACCAGATGGTTGTAGGCGACACGGGCATCGCGCCGGCCGGGATCGCCAGTGCGGCCGTATGCACCGGGTCCGTGATATTCGTTTAGCCAACCCAGCCAGAACTCCTTGTAGGTGCGGTACCAGATTTTCGGATTGTCAATCGTTGGGCCGTCGGGCAATGCCTGAATGGCAAGGATCAGTCGGCTGACCGGAATGCCCGGCACGATGACGGATGTCGCCCTGACTGCGAGCAGCGTGCGCATGTTCGCTAGCAGGACGTGGGCATCGTGCAGCACGTCAGGGGCGCACTCGGCCGTCATGCTGCTGTGCCTTGCGCTGCGTTGCAGGAAAAACAGGGCCGTCCGCAACTCATCCAGCGACCATGGGGCGTGCGTGCACTTGGCATGGGTTGTCCGGTCAACCGGACAGGTGAATCTGCATTCCTGCCCGGAACACCCAGCCAGATACGCCAACGTGCCGGATGCACCACAGGCCCACCTGCGGTGCCTCATCCATGCGTTGGCAGCCGCCAGAGCAGGAAGACCAGCAGCAGGAACACCACGACCAGTCCGATACCCGGACGTCCGCGCGTTGCGCCCGCCGGCGGGGCACCGGTTGGTGCTGGCAGCGGCGCGATCGCGGCCGGACTCCGGCGGGTGACCGGCTTCGTCGCCGTGTCCAAGGTCTGGCGATAGGAGATCCCGGTGCCCGGGACACCGACCGTGGAGGTGACGCGCCCCTTGCGCAGGTTCAGGCTGAGACCTTTGCCGCCCACCGTCCACGAGGCTCCCGACTGGCTCAGGTTGAGGGTGAGTCCCTTGAAAATTCGTATGCGTTTCTGGATGCGCAAACCCATCTGCCACCTCTGTGCTGTCAATCAGAATGATGCTGTATGGGGCGCTTGCCGATCCGCACCCGTCACGCCACGGCAACGAAATGACCCGCGTCCAGTGTAGTTTCACCAGAAAAGCGATAGGCCACGAGTGCACCGCCCTTGCCTGCACTGTAGTCGACGCACGCAGCGGATGCCGATAACGGCGCGGGGGTGCCGGTCAGCCAGTAGTGCCCGAAGAATACCGGGGTGCGCTCCAGGGGAGGTCTTGCGCCAGCCGGCAGGGGCAGTTCGGGCAAGGCAGCGCGGTCGGCTTCCGGCATCAGCGCCGCTGCGCGGAAATTGGTGGTGTTCGGGTCCCACCAGCGAACTCGAACGTTGTGCCTTTCGATGCCATCCTTGTCCTTGAAACTGTGGGTGTCAGGCAGTTGCACTTCGATACCCTTGGTCAGGGTCTCGACCGCCTCGAACAGGGTGAAGGGCTCCGCGCCGGAAATCTCGGCCGGGCGCTGCGTGGCGTGCGGCAAAAGGTCGGGGCTCAGGCAGCAGCCGTCGCGGAGTTGGCCGCGCAGCCAATCGATCATCGGACGATGCCAGCAGGCATGCACGATGTGGAGGCCGGGCAGTTTGAGCCAGAGCGGCAAGGTCATGAACCGGTCGATGACCTCGGCATGCCTGGCCGGCGCATGTTCCACTTCGGCAAGGAATGCGGCGTGCTGTCGGCGGTTCCGGTCACCCCAAGGCTGGCGATGATGCGGACGCAGGAATTCACCGGGCGCATTGGCATCTGGGGTATGCCACGCCATGGCGTTGAGTTCGTGGTTGCCGAGGATGGCTTGCGCACTGCCGGCATCAACCATCCGGCGGACAGTATCGACGCAGCGCAACTGGGCGGGACCGCGATCGATGTAGTCACCGACAAACACCGCCTGACGGCCGGGGTGACGCCACGCACCCCGAATATCGCGGTACCCGAGGGTGTGCAGGAGCTGTTCCAGCTTGTCGGCCTGGCCATGCAGGTCGCCGATCACATCGTAATCCATTCCGCCTTACATGATCTTTTTGATGATATCTGGAGTGTAAATGCTCTTTTTGATCATGTCCATAGATCGGGGCAGCCGGGAGCGACGTATACTTACGTGATGAATCACGAGCCCAAATCGCCAGAACTCACCCCCTTGGATGCGCTGAGCCAGAGTCAACGCGAGCGGCTGGCATTCATCGAGTTTCGGTTGTGGTTCCTGGGCGACGTCCGCCGCCCGGACCTGATCGAGCGTTTCGGGATCGCGCCAGCCGTGGCCACCCGGGATCTTGCGGCATATCGCGAACACGCGCCGCAAAACATTGCCTTTGACGGGCGACGCAAGGTGTACGTGCCAATCGCCGGGTTCGTCCCGCTGTT
>CAIPBT010000078.1 GCA_903863375.1 uncultured Ferrovum sp. | reverse complement strand
CCGACCATACCGGCCAGTTCGGACTGGAACATCATGAATCGAGTGACGATCGGCTGGCTCCGGACTTCTACACCGACGAGAGCAGCTACCTGGCCGACCCCGCCCTGCTGCCACACGAATACTTCCATTCGTGGAACGGCAAATTCCGTCGCCCTGCCGGCCTCGCCACGCAGGATTACAGCCAGCCCATGTTGGGCGATCTGCTCTGGGTGTACGAAGGTCTCACCAATAATTACGGTGAGGTACTCGCAGCGCGTTCCGGTGGCTGGACGCCTGCCCAGTTCCGCGACCAGCTGGCCGTGACGGCCGCCGCGATGCAGTTTCAGACCGGGCGCACCTGGCGCCCGCTGCGCGACACCGCCGATGCGGCCCAGCTGCTGTATGGTGCACCGCCGGCCTACGGCAACTGGCGCCGCAGCGTGGATTACTACCCGGAAGGTACGCTGTTGTGGCTGGACGTGGATACGCAGATCCGTACGCTCACTCAAGGAAAGAAGAGCCTGGATGATTTCGTGCGCGCCTTCCATGGCATCCATCCGGGGCAGGTGGAAGTGTTGCCGTACACGATGGACGACGTGGTCAGCACCCTGAATGGGGTGGCCAGCCATGACTGGCGGCAGTATCTGGAAGAGCGTCTGCAGTCGCTGCAGGCAGAGGCTCCGCTCGATGGTCTGACCCGGGGTGGCTGGACCCTGTCTTTCTCGGACAAGCCCAGCGAATACTTCAAGGCCCGGGAAAAGTCGCGCAAGGAGCAGATCCTGGCCTATGGCCTCGGCCTGACCATCAGCCAGGACGAGGAGAAGGGTGGCAAAGGCACGCTCCTCGATGTGCGCTGGGACAGCCCCGCCTTCCAGGCAGGACTGGTGCCAGGCACACGTCTGCTGGCCGTGAACGGCGAAGACTACACCCCGGAAGTGCTGAATGAGGCGATCAAGGCCGCTGCCCACGGCGGGCCGTCTCTCACCCTGCTGGTGAAAGATGGCTCGGTGTACCGCGTGCATCAGGTCAACTACACCGGCGGCCTGCGCTATCCGGTGCTGGATGCCCGGAAAGACGCCGAAGACCTGATCGGCGCGATCAGCGCACCGCTGAAGTAAGCCGGTGCGCGGGCTGGCGCTGCCCTTACCCCGGCAGCGCCAGCGTTGGCAGATACCGCGGCGCGCGCCGGGCCTGACTGGCCTGCTCATAGGCGTAGCCCAAGCGCAGCAACGTGGCTTCGCTCCAGGCTGCGCCAACGAACGACACACCGACGGGCAGTTCGCGCACCAAGCCGCAGGGCACCGTCAGATGCGGAAGCCCTGCCACGGCAGCAGCAGTGGAAAAACTGAAGCCGCTGTTGTCGCCATTGACGAAGTCATTCACCCAGGCCGGTGCCCCGGTTGGCGCAATCAGGGCGTCCAGCCGATGCTCGGCCAGGGTCTTCTCGATGCCTTCCACCCGGGCCAACTTCAGGCATTTGGCGCGCGCCTCGAGATACTCGGGCGCCTGCAGGCCCTGGGTGAGCAGGGCCTTGTCGAACAGCTCCTGACCGAAGAACACCAGTTCCTTGGCAGCGTGCTGGGTATTCCAGGCGGCCAGATCGGCCAGCGACGTGAAGCCCGACCGGGGCGCAAACTCGGCCAGCCAGCGTGCCATGTTGTCCTTGATCTCGTGCAGCAGCACGAGCGTTTCGGCATCGGCGTAGGTGGCGGGGTCGGGCAACGTGACCGGATCGATAATCACCGCACCTTGCTGTGCCATCACCGCCAGCGCGCGATCCACTGCCGCCATCACCTCGGGATGCGTGCCAAACTGCGCGCGCACCACGCCCAGACGTGCTCCCTTCAGCCCGTCAGGACGCAGGCCAGCGACATAGTCCGGTGCGGGCGGCGCCTTCAGGGTGACCGGGTCGGCCGGATCCTGGCCGGCCAGTACCTGTAGCAGCAAGGCGGCGTCGCGCACCGTACGTGTCATCGGGCCGGCTGTATCCTGGCTTTCGGCGAGCGGAATGATGCCGTGCCGGCTGACCAGGCCCAGCGTCGGCTTCAGGCCCACCAACCCGCACAACTGTGCCGGCGACACGATCGAGCCATCGGTCTCGGTGCCCACGGCGAGCGGCACGTAGTCGGCTGCCACAGCGGCCGCCGAGCCTGAGCTGGAACCACTGGTATTACGATCGAGAACATAGGGATTGCGGGTGAGCCCGCCGCGCCCGCTCCAGCCGCTCAGGCTGCGGGTGGAGCGGAAGTTGGCCCATTCCGACAGGTTGGTCTTGCCCAGGATCACCAGGCCGGCTTCCCGCAAGCGAGCCGCAATGAAGGCATCGGCGGCAGCCGGATGCTTGGCCAGCGCGAGCGAACCTGCGGTGGTCAGCATGCGATCACCCGTGGCGATGTTGTCCTTCAGCAGGATCGGCACGCCATGCAGCGGACCACGCAGCTTGCCCTGTTTGCGCTCCGCATCGAGTTGCTGGGCGATGGCGTGCGCATCGGGATTGAGCTCGATCACGGCATTGATCCGGGGGCCCTGCCGGTCGAGTTGCGCGATGCGCTGTTCGGCCTGTCGCACCAGCGCCACGCTGCTCAGGCGGCCATGGGCGAGGCCGTCCAGCATCACGCGCAGGTCACCCGCCGATGGGCTGCTGGGGGAAGAAGTGGTGGGCGGGCCACCCATGGCACGCGCCATGGCCGTGCGTCCCGCCATGGCCCCTACGCCCATTGCCGTCAGTTGCATCCAGGTACGTCGCTTCATGGCGTTTGCCTCCGGGTAAGGAACAAAAAAACGGCGCCGCGGGCCCGAGGACCCAGCGACGCCGGTGGCTCTGCCAGGATCAGACAATCAGAACGTGTAGGTGGCACCCACGTTCAGGAATCGGCCGACAGCACCCGACTGGTGCAAGGACGGATTGTAGTTGTTGCTGCCGTACGTTTGCAGGTCAAGCGGAGCCTGGCGATCAAACAGGTTCAGCACCGAGCCACGGATCGACAGCTGCTTGGTCAGCTGATAGCTGCTGTACAGGTCGAAGGTGGTGAAGGAGGCCACGTGACAGACGCCGGGATTGACCGTTCCACCAAAGAATGAGCCGTTGAAATTGCTCAGGATGGCTGTCGTGCAATCGTTTAGTCCGTTCAGTGGGTCGGTCACCCCGTAACCACTGATGTAATTGACGTTGGTGGAGACTTCCAGCGGTCCCTTGCTCCAGGTCCAGTTCCAGGTGGCACGGGTTTGCGGGGTTCCCGTATCGCCCGACGTGGTGCCAGGGCCATGGGTGCCGGCTTCTTCATACGCCACGCCCAACTGGTTCACCGTCAGGTGGAACACATGGTTGATGTTGAGGTTGGACGTCAGCTTGCCGTCTTCCTTCAGATCGAAGCGCGCCACCAGGTCGATGTCGACCCCGTTGGTGACCGTGCTGTTCGAGTTGAGGTAGGGCGACGGGATGAACGCAATCGGGCCGGCACCGGCCGGTGTCGGATTGGTGGCCGTGATCGCGGTACCGTTTGCGGTGAAGCCGGTGATCTGTGGCAGATTCTGACCCGGTCCGCGAATGGCGGATTGGAGCAGTGCCGCGCTTGGCGTGATGTAGGCGCTGGTCACAATCTGGTTGTCGATGCGGATCCGGTAATAGTCCACCGTGGCACTGAAATTGGAGATCGGCTCCAACACCAGACCCAGGGTGAACGAGCCCGATTTTTCCGGTTGCAGCTTGGCGTTGGTCTGTTGCAGGTAGGCCGGGAACAGCGCGCCAGCACACTGCGAGGGGAAGTCGCCGACGGCGGTACCGCCACCAGGACAGAGTCTCGGGTCCGATACGGAGTTGTAGAAGAACACCGACTGCGAATTGCCCGCTTCGGCCGCGTTCGGGGCACGGAAGCCGCGCGCATAGGTGCCGCGCAGGGTGGCTTCCTGCACCGGGCTGTACTTGAAGCCAAATTTCGGGGTGGCAGCGCTGCCGAAGGTATTGACGCTGTCATAGCGGCCCGACAGGTCAAGTTCCAGGTTCTTCAGCACCTGGCCATCCAGCTCGAAGTAAGCCGATTCCGTATCCTGCTCGCCAATCGCATAGGCCAGGTTGCCGTTGTTGTATTGACCCAGGGTAAAGCCGGTCGGCGCCACCGAATGCAGGTCCTTGTGCATTGCTTCGATGCCAAGACTCAAGGCGAGCGGGCCGCCAGGCAGTCGCGCCACTTCCCGTTCACCGCGCAACGTGATGAAGTCGAGCTCGGAACTGGAAACGCCATCCGCTTCGGGCGACAAGGTGGCGGCATTGGCCGGGTTTTGCAGAATGGTGTTGAGCTGGGCGGCGGTGGCGTTCGGGTTGGCAGCAAGCAGGCTGTTCAGGCCCGGGAAGTACAGGTAGCCGGTATTTTTGGTGTGCAGCAGCGACTTGGTGTAACCGCCGGACAGGTCCATGTCCCAGCCGTGAAATGCCCCGTTCAGTTCCCCGATCAGCCGGTAATTCTCGTTGTCGGTGCGAGTGCGTTGGGTACCGAGGCTGGTCAGCGTGGTGGCCAGTTGCTGGCCGTCGCTGCCGATGATGCCGTTCGGCACCGTGAAGCCAGGGGCAATGTTGGTGCCACCGAAATAGGCCGGAAGGAAGCTGCCCTGAGCAGGGGTACCCGTGTAATTGTTGGCCACCTGTTCGGCGGCGCTACCAAACATCGATGCCGTGACACTCGCCGTCCAGTCGTTGGCCAGCGCCTGCGTGTATTTGGCAAGGAGGTTGACGTTATGGGTGTCAGGCGCTAGCTGGGTGTCATTTTGCGAGAACGGGCAATTGATGCCACCCGGTGCCACGGGCGCAGTGCCACCACACCCGCCGGGAAGGGGCGTGAGCACGGTACCGGCCGCGTTGACGGTGTATCCGGTCAGGCTGGCCGGAAAGCCGGCGTTTGCAGGGTTCGAGATGCCACGCGTGGCGTTGATACCGCCGTAGGCCGTGTAGTCGCGGTTGGCAAGGTACGGACGGTTGATCTGCAGGATGGGCGACTGGTGGCGATACTCTGCCGTGAAGTACCCCTTGCCCCCCTCCCCCAGCAGATCCCGGAAACCGCTGATCACCGACAGATGCTCGGTGGTGCCGTCGCCGTATTTGCTCGACCCTGCTTCCACGTTCAAGCGGGTGCCTTCAAACGACTTCTTCAGGATGATGTTGACCACCCCGGCAATCGCGTCGGAACCATACACCGAGGACGCCCCATCCTTCAGGATTTCGACCCGTTCGACGGCGTCAAACGGGATCGAGCTGACATCGACGAAGCTGCGTTCGCCATCGTCCGACAACGGATAAGGCGTTCCACGGTGGCCGTCGATCAGCACCAGGGTGTTGCCGACGGTCAGGCCACGCAGGGCAATGCCAGAGGCCCCGGCGGCAAAGGCGCCGTTGAAAGACTGCGACAGCGTTCCCTGGTTGTTGGCCGATACATTGCGCAGCACTTCCGACAGCGACGTGTAACCGGATTTCTTGATGTCTTCAGCGGTCAGTATCTGCACCGGACTTGGGGTTTCGGTGTCAACGCGACGAATGCTCGAACCGGTGACCTCGATCTTCTCCAGTTTGGTCGGGGCCGCCGTGTCGTCGGCCCGCGCCAACGGGGCTTGCGCCATGGTGATCAGGGTTGCGGCAACCAGCACAGCCAGCGGCGTGCGCGGCAGGGCAGGCAAGGTGGTGGTGACAGCGCCGCGGATCGGCGTGGTCGAACGCAAAGACATGTCGGTCTCCAGAATGATGCTGGGATGCGCAGACCAAGCTCGCGCATCAGGGGGTGAAATCAAAAATGGCCGGGAGCGACATTGAATTTTGTTTTCAAAAACTGTATCGCTTGATTCCCCTTCGGCTGGCGGAATCTGTTTTTATTCTGGTGCCATTCGTCACAAATTGTTCAACGGAAAACCGGAAAATTTACTCGCCACCCTTAGGAATATGACAGCTATGACGGTTATGACAAGGAAGTGGCCATTCGATGACGGCGTCCGCCGCGAATCCTGATTGGCTGGCCGGCTAACTTGCCAGTCGGCTGCCCGGCAGGATGTCCGGCACGCGGCGCCACATCGCGCCCGCCCGAGGTCATAAAAAAACCCCGGCCGCAGCCGGGGTTCCGGGGCAGCACTGCTTACGCGGCGGCAACCGTCATCCTCACTTCCACTTGTAGGTGACCGTGGCGTACATGAAGCGGCCACGCGAATCGCTATAGCTCGGGTCATAACCGGTCTGGAACGGGTTGGTTCCAGGCAGGTTGGTGTACGGCGGGAAGTCGTTGAACAGGTTGCGGGCCCCCACGGTGATTACCCAGTTCGGAATGCCGATGTAGCTGGTCTGGGCATCAGTGGTGCGCACGGCCGGCACGAAGGGCCCGATCGGATTGCCGTTGGCATCGGTGGCGGGGGCGAGCCCGGCCGGGGTGTCGCGGTAACCCAGCTGGAAGTTGTAGGCCAGCGTGGTGTTCCAGTGCTCGGTATCCCAGTTCAGGGTGGCGCGATAGCGCCAACGGCTGATCAGGGACCCCGCGTTGCCGACGTTGTCGACCAGACCCAGGTAGGTGCCGTCGGGTTGCTGGCTGTCATAGCGATGGATGTATGTACCGTTGAGGCCAGCCGTCCAACGTCCCGTTTCATCCGCCCGGAAGCGCCAGTGCGTATCGATGTCGACCCCGTCGGTCACGGTATTGAACAGGTTCTGGTTGGTCTGGTTGATGAACAGGATCGGACCAGGGTCACCTGCCGCGGTCGGGGCGCCACGCACCACGTACTGCGAATATTGGGACTCAAAGGCCGCACTGCTCAGGATCAGGTTGGCGCCCAGGCCACCGGGCGTGATGGTGTCGCGCAGGCGGATCTTGTAGTAATCCAGTGAGACGGAGCTGTTCATGGTGGGCTCCCACACCAAGCCCAGCGTGAAGTTTTCCGACTTCTCCGGCTTCAGGTTGGGGTTGCCGCCGTTCAACACCGCGACCTGACCGCTGCTGCACTCCGGCAGGTCGGGGTTGAAGTTGCAACGGATCGGATCGAGGTTGCCCAACACGCCAGACACCCCCTGCGTGACTGGTGCGTACAAATCTGCCAGCGAAAGATCGCCCGCCGGCAAGGTCATCAGCTGACGCGAGGCTTTGGCATCGAGTTCGGTCAGGCTGGTCACGCTGTGGAACGCTTCCTGGTTGAAGCCCAGGGCATCGATCTGCGACTGCACCGCGGCGGTCTGCGGACCGAAGGGGTTGACCACGCCACTGTCGAACAGCTCTGCCAGGCCACTCTGACTGAAATAGCCCGCCGTGGGGCTCTCGGAGACCCGGCTGGAGTTGTAGAGCAGACCAACGTCGTAATCCCAATCGGCGAGCAGTCCCTTGAAGCCGAGGGCCACCCGGTTGGAGTCGGCCTGGTCTTCGATCGAGCGCAGGCCACTGGCGAAGCTGCGGAACTTGGCCGCGATCGGCGCATTGTTGCTGGTGAACAACGACCGCACCATCGCCATCGCTGCCCGGCACGCCACCGAAGATGGTGGAACGCCGGCCGTTGATCAGCACCAGCGTGCGGTGGGCGCCCAGGGCGCGCAGCGACACGGTGGAAACGCCGGACGTGGTGGCGCCCGAACCGCTGGAAAGCTGGGTGGCCCCTGCCGTCGAGGTGGCGGAAATGGTGCGCCGGAGTTCTTCGGTGCTTTGCACGCCAGACCGGGAAATGTCTTGCCGTGTGATGCTCTGCACCGGCAAGGCGGTCTCGTCATCCACCGTGCGTTTGATCGACGACCCGGTCACTTCGATCTTGTCCAGCTAGGCGGCCGTCGCGTCGTCGGCGTAGGCCATGTACGACTGCGCCATCACCGCCAGCGCGCCCATCACGAGCGCTGCCAGGGGAGCCAGAAAGCACGAAACACAACGCTTTCCCGCGGATTCAGGTGGGGGCGAGGCTCCCGATGCTCAGCGTTTCTGCCAGGTATCCTTCAGCGAGACGGCCAGGTTGAACACCGGCTTACCCGGTTGGGAATCGCGGCTGTCCACACAAAAGTAGCCTTTTCGCTCGAATTGCCAGTGGCTGCCCGGGGCGGCCGCGAGTAGCCCGACCTCGACCTGGCTGTCGTGACGCACCGTGATCGAGCGGGGATTCAGCAGCGGACGGAAGTCGTCTGCCGCGCCTGGGTTGGGATCGCTGAACAGCCGGTCGTACTCGCGTACTTCCACCGCCTGGCTGTGGGCAACCGACAGCCAGTGCATGTTGCCCTTGACCTTGTAAGTGTCCGCCCCCGGCGTGCCGCTGCGGCTGTCGGGAAAGTATTCGGCGCGCACCTCGGTGACGCGCCCGTCGGCATCCGCCGTGAAACCGGTGCACTTCACGACAAACGCATAGCGTAGGCGGACCATGCCGCCCGGGGTCAACCGGAAAAAGCCTTTGCTGGGCTCTGCCATGAAGTCTTCTCGTTCGATCCACAGCTCGCGGGTGAACGGAATCTCGCGCTGCCCCCAATCGGCCTTCTGTGGATGATTCGGCGCGTGGCAGATTTCCGTCGCGTCCGAGGGGAAATTCTCGATCACCAGCCGGACCGGATCGATCACGGCCACGCCGCGGCGGGCTTCCTCATTCAGATCATCGCGCAGGCAATCCTCCAGCACCGAAACGTCGATCAGACTGTCGGATTTGGACACGCCAATCCTGTCGCAGAACAGCCGCAGCGCTCCCGCCGTGTAGCCCCGCCGGCGCAGACCCACGATCGTGGGCATGCGCGGGTCATCCCAACCGTCGACATGGCATTCCACCACCAGCTCGAGCAGCTTGCGCTTGCTCATCATGGTGTAGGTCAGATTGAGGCGGGCGAACTCATATTGGCGCGGCCGGTAAGGCACCGGACACGTCTCGACCACCCAGTCGTAGAGGGGCCGGTGGTCTTCAAATTCCAGGGTACAGACCGAATGGGTAATGCGCTCCTGGGCGTCACTCACCGCGTGGGCGAAGTCATACATCGGATAGATGCACCAGGTGTTGCCGGTGCGCCAATGGGGATGATGACGGATGCGATACAGCGCAGGATCGCGCAGGTTCATGTTGGGACTGGCCATGTCGATCCTGGCACGCAGCACATGTTGGCCATCGGCAAACTCACCTGCGCGCATGCGGCGGAACAGGTCGAGGTTCTCCTCGACGCTCCGGTCACGGTAGGGACTCGGTTTGCCGGGTTCGGTCAGGTTGCCGCGGTAGGCGCGAATGTCTTCCGCCGACAGCGAGTCGACGTATGCCTTGCCGGCGCCGATCAGGAACTCGGCATATTCGTAACACTTCTCGAAGTAGTCGCTGGCGTAGTATAGGTGCTCGCCCCAGCCGAATCCAAGCCACTGCACGGCATCGAGGATCGACTCGACATATTCCGTATCTTCCTTGGTCGGATTGGTATCGTCGAAGCGCATGTGACACACCCCGCCGAAGTCGCGCGCCAGCCCGAAATTCAGACAGATGCTTTTGGCATGACCAATGTGCAGGTAGCCATTCGGCTCGGGCGGAAAACGGGTGGCCACTCGGCCGCCATGGGTGTTTGCCTGCAGGTCTTCGGCCACGATGTTGCGGATGAAATTGGATGCAGGGGCGGGGGCGGCGGATTCTGGCTTGGACATCGGTCACTCGGATCTGGCGGATTCGGGAATGGGCGGCGCGACAGACGGCCCGGGCGGTCGGCGTTTGGGCGCGGCGGGCGGCACATCGACAGGATGCACCCGAATCCCGCGCGATCAGGGCGCGAAAAAGAGGAGGATAGACCGTCTGCTCTGCTGTCGGCAAAACCCGGGCTGCCCGGCGCGCAGTATGCTATCGACTTTCTTCCAGCCTGTCGGCCCTGCGCCCCCTCGGTATGACCCGTCAGAACACGATTGCCCTGGTCTACGACTTTGATGGCACGCTGTCGCCGCAACCGATGCAGGAATACACCTTGCTGCCCAAACTCGGGGTGACACCCGACGAATTCTGGGGACGGGTGCAGCGCGAGTCGGCCGAAACGGTGTCGGAAAAGATGCTGGTGTACATGCGGCTGGTGCTCGAACTGGCGCAGGAACGGCACGTGAAGATCTCGCGCCGCGATTTTCGGGCGATGGCGGCCGATATCGCCTATTTCCCGGGGGTGGAAGACTGGTTCACCCGCATCAATGCCTACGTCAAGGAACGCTCGGCTGGACGGGTCAAGGTGCAGCACTACATCATTTCCGCCGGCATGAAGGAAATCCTCGAGGGGGTCTCGATCCGCCGGCATTTCAAGCAGATCTACGCCAGCGAATACCACTTCAACTTCCAGGGCATCGCCACCTTTCCGAAGGTGCTGATCACCGACACGAGCAAGACGCAGTACCTGTTCCGGGTGAACAAGGGCCGTGAAACCCTGAATGAATCGATCAATGAACACATGCCGGAAGCGGAGCGGCCGATTCCCTTCCACAACATGATTTACGTCGGTGATGGCATGACCGACGTGCCCAGCATGGCGCTGACCAAGAAAAACGGGGGACACACCATCGCGGTCTACCCGGAGCGTCACGACACCGATCGGGAGGTCTGCGTGCGGCTGCTCGAGGCCGGTCGGGTCGACTTCATCGCGCCGGCGGATTATCGGCCACGCAGCCAGTTGTCGCGCCGGACCGAGTTGCTGCTGGACGCCCTGGTCAGCCAGATCGCCTATCGCCAGGAAACCGACCTGTGCCGCCGCGAAAACGGCCTTACGGAGGGCGCATGACCGGCGACCACGGCGGCGCGCCGATCGCCAGCGGAGAGAGTGACCTCGCTGGCACAGAGGCTGAGATCCCTAGCGGAGCGGATGAGATCGCCAGCAAGGGGAGCGAGATCAGCCGGGTGCAACGCCTTGTCGTAGCGCAACTGTGCGGCCCTGCCGAACGTCTGCCGGTGCACGTGGTGGCAGAGACCGGATCCACCAACGCCGATCTGTTGCGACCGCTGAGCGTTGCCGAGACCCCCGCCTGTGCTTTGCTGGCGCTGCGGCAGACAGCGGGACGCGGACGGCAGGGCCGCATCTGGCACAGCGGCAGCGATACCCTGACGGTGTCGGTGCGCTGGCCCTTTCATCGCCCGGCGAGTGCCCTGGCAGGATTGCCACTGGCCGTGGCGGTCGCGATCAGCCAGGGGCTGGAGGATCTGGCCGTGACCGGTGTGGCCATCAAGTGGCCCAACGATCTGCTGCGTCATCAGCGCAAGGTGGGGGGCATTCTGGTCGAACTGACGCCCCCGGGTATCCGACAGGTGGCGGTGATCGGCATCGGCCTGAACATCCGCCTGCCCGCGCGCCTGGCCGACCAGATCGGACAGCCGGCGGCCGACCTGCAACCGCAGCAGGACCTGCGCCCCAGCGCGACGGGCGGGCCCGCCTTGCCACCCACGATCACGCGGGAGAGTGTGCTCGCTGCCGTGCTGAATCGTCTGATTCCTGCCCTGGAGGCGTTCGACACCCACGGTCTGGCCGCTTTCCTGGCGGATTGGACCGCACGCGCCTGCTGGCTGGGTCGGCCGGTGCAGCTG
>CAIPBT010000077.1 GCA_903863375.1 uncultured Ferrovum sp. | reverse complement strand
CTGGGCAGTGGACAGCCTGCCGGAGGGCTGGGTACGCCCAGTGATCAATACCCACAAGTCAATCGGCATCACGGTGATCGGTCTGGCGATGCTGCGTCTGTTATGGCGTGCCGGCCACCCGCCACCAGCACAGCCGGTCAACCATGCGCGCTGGGAGCGTCGCCTGTCCGGCGCGGTTCAAGGGATGTTTTACCTGCTGCTGTTGGCCCTGCCGGTGTCTGGCTGGCTGCACGACAGCGCCTGGAAGGATGCCGCTGCCCACCCGCTAACCTGGTTCGGCTGGGGGGATCTGCCCCGGCTACCCTGGCTGACCGCCATGGAGCCAGTGCGGCGCGAAGCGATGCACGATCTGATGGGCGACATTCACGCCAGTTTCGCCTATGTGCTGTATGCCGCCCTGGCCCTGCATGTGGCAGGTGCCCTCAAGCATCAGTTCCGCGATGGCGAGGCACAGTTCCGCCGGATCTGGTTCTGAGGGCATCCGGCGCTGCCTCGGCCTCATTGCGTGACGCAGGCTGCCGCGCTGTTCGACCAGATCTTCTGCACGGTGTAGGCCACCCCGCTGGCGTCGACAAAGCTGCCCTGCTGACCATTGCAGATATCGCCGATCTCGCCCAGGGTAGGGTTGTACCAGGCCAGCGGCGGGGCATACACGGTGGCCAGACCCACCGCCGGATCGGTGGCGGTTTCCGCCAGTTCGTGCGAGGCCACCGAGGTCAGGTTGTTGAAGGCGACCGTGTTGGTGCCACAGCCGACATCGCAGCCCGATCCGGCGCTCATGTCCGGATGGACGCCATACGTCACGTCCAGGCCGTTCAGGACGAAGGTGCCGTGATAGGCGCAGAATCCGCCGCTCGCGCAGGAGCTCACCCCACCCTGAGTGATCACCTTGCCCTTCGGAAAAAACACGGCGTAGTAGGAATTCGCGGTCGGGGCGAGCAATTTGCCAGCCTTGATCTGCGCCTGCAGCTCAGTCTGGATCTGCGCGTCGGTGATGGTGCTGCCATTGGCGGCAGCCGATGGCGTCACCGCGACGGTCCCCTGGAAGGTGCCATGACCGATGTTGGCGGTGCTGGACGGGTACTGCGCCAGCACGTTCATGAAGCTGCTGGTCAGCACGCTCTGGAAGAAGGTTGCCACGTTCGGGCTGACGCTGCCCGTCACCTGCGGCGTGTAGGTACCGGAGCCCCACAGCACCTGTTCAACCGCGATATTGGCCATGACCGGGCCGCCGTAATAGGTGAGCGCCTTCGACACCGGAGGCCGTCTGGTCACGGCACTCTGATGAAAGTGGTTGTTGTCCAGCACCGGCGTGGGGTCGTCGCCCGCCGCCTGGCGTGGCAAGGCATGCACATGCGTGCCACTTTGGAAGTCAACGGAACTGGTTTCCGCAGCGGTGGCGGCGGAAGTCATCACGGCCAGGGCGACCGCAGACAGCGTCAGCGCCGTGACGGGCAGGCGGGTGCGATTGCGGCACGGGCGAAAAGACAGTAATTGGCGTGGCTCAATGTGACGCATACGAAGTCCTTTGACGGTTTTGGGTCGACGGGGCGTGTCAGTCTAGACTGACACTTCGACTTAAGCTTAACCGAATCTCCAGGCTTTTAAAGCGTGAAATTACGCTGGATTCACCCGTCAATTACAAATTTGAACCGTTCATTGCGTCATATCGGATTGACGACAGCATCCGTCATCTGGCCGGTATGCCAGCCAATCCACTCCCATTCAATGCACGCGCAGCAACATCATGACGGCCACCAGCAGACCGACCGCGGCGAAGCCCAGTTGCAGGTGCGTCCCCTCCAGCCGCCGGGCTGCACGCCGGCCCACCGTTAGACCGATAGCCGCGCCCAGCGCGAATGGCCACGCAATTGGCCAGGGCATGCTGCCGAGCAGGGCTGCGGTGAGCACCCCGGTCACAGACACCAAGGCAATCACGGCCAGCGAGGTGGCCACAATGCTGCGCATCGGCAGGCTGGTCACCGACCGCAGCGCCGGCACGATCACGAAGCCGCCCCCCACGCCAAGCAGGCCGGACAACAGGCCAGACAGCAGGCCAGCCGCTGCCATGGCGCGCGCACAGGTCAGTGTCCAGATCAGTCGTCCGCTCACGTCGTCCAGCACGCAGAGGGGACGGTGGCCGAGGTCAGTCAGCGAGGCTCCAGGGGCAGCCGATAGGGCGCGACGCCCCTGCATCAGCATCCGGATGGAAGACCCCGCAAGCACCACGCCAAACAGGATCGCGAGCGGGCGGTTGGCCACCCGCTGCGCCAGCCACAGTCCGATCGGCGAGGCCGCCATGCCGAAGCCGGCCATCACGGCGGCGGCGCGGTAGCGCACCAACCGGTCGCGCAGGCCCAGGGCGGCGCCGATCCCCGCCGACAGGGCAACGGCCAGCAAGCCGACAGGACCAGCCTGGTTCAACGGCAGATGCAGGACGAACACCAGCAGCGGCACCGACAGCACCCCGCCGCCAGCACCGGTCAACGCGAGCACCAGTCCCACCAGGGCGCCCAGCCCGGCAGTCAGCACCGGTGACAATCCGATGCGTTCACGCGGGCCGCCCCACCAGCAGGCTGCGGACGTTCGCGGTCATTGCCATGCACGGCCGACCCTTTCCAGCACAAACCGATGCGCAGCCCGGGTCCGGCAGCCAATGTCTGCGCCCAATCGGCCACACGCGTCGCCGCCACTTGCAGATAGGGCAGGGATGCCGGAATGTTGTCAGGCCGGGTGGCCGTGGCCCACGGCAGGCTCATCGCCATGATCCAGAAATCGTGGGGCTCGATGCTGGTGGTGCTGGAGCGCGGCAGGATGCGAACGCCATCGCCATCGCCATCCAGACAGCGCAGCAGAGGATACAGGGCGTCGCCGCAAACATACGTGATGCGCGTGGCACCCTGCGCCGCCAGCAGGGGCAGGTAGCGCACCATCTGGATTTCATCGCCATGCCCCTGTTCACGGATCACCAGCAGCGATCGACCGGCCAGCGGCGCGCCATTCCAGGGCGCAAAGTCGGGCGGCAGTGCTGGCCGTTCGTCCTGACCAACATGGTGACGGTGTTCGAACAGGGCCAGTCCCGCCTCATAGTCCCCAGTCAGCAGCAGCACCAGTCCAAGATTGAAGCGCGCCTGATGCGCGACATGGCTGCCTTGCGGGGCCAGTTGCACGGCCTTGCGCAGGCGCTGCTCGGCGTCGTGAAGGTGTCCCACCCGTGCGCATTCGGCACCGGTTGCGTTCCAGTGTTCCGCGTCGACGATGGCCAGACGGACGTCAAAAGGGCTTGGCACAGGCATGCCACAAATTCTGCGGCATCGCCGCGGCCGGGTACAGACTTCCTTGCTGCGTTTCACCCGCAGCGCCGCAGTCGGCGCGCGTAAACTGGGGCCATCGAAGCGAACTGACAAGGGAGAAGGGCAGATGCGAAACCTGGGCACGCGAGCGGTTCTGTTTGCGGTGGCAGCGTTGGTCGGGCTGAGCCTGCTGTTCGGCTTCGTCATCAACTGGACCGTGATTCCCCCCGGCTACACTGGCATCCATGTCAACCGCATCGTCGCGCGTGGGGTGACCCGCGAGGATGTGGTCACCGGCTTCGTCTGGTTCAATCCGGTGCAGACGCAGATCGTGGTCTATCCCACCTTCGTGCAGCGGGTGGTGTGGACATCGGACGTGCACGAAGGCAATCCCGCCAATGAGGAGATCACCTTCAACACCCGCGACAGCACGCCGGTCTCGGTCGATGTGGCGGTGTCCTACCTGCTGGACCCCCAGCGTGTGCCAGACTTCTACACGAAATTCCGGGCGGACCGGATCGAGACCTTCACGCACGGTTTCATGCGCGATGCCACGCGCAATGTGCTGACCGACGTTGGCTCCGAATATAACTTTGACGACATCAATGGCACCCGGAAAGAGGAATTCATCCGCAAGGCCCAGGACGAACTGAACCGGCGTTTCCTGCCGGTCGGCATTTCCATCCAGCAGTTCGGCATCGTCGGATCACTGCGGCCGCCGCGCGCCCTGCTGGAAGCGATTTCGGCGAAGAATACCGCCATCCAGGCGGCCATCCGCACCGAGAACGAACTGCGGCAAGCCACCGCCGAAGCCAAGAAACGGGTGGCGATCGCCGAGGGCGAAGCCAGTGCCAACCGGGCTCTGGCGTCTTCCCTCGATGACAAGCTGCTGGAATGGGAACGGCTGAAAATCCAGAAGGAATGGGTCGCCAAATGGAACGGCGCCGCCCCTTCCACCTTGGTGAGCGGGGCCTCCGGAGTCGCGCCGCTGATCAGTGTGCCGGCGGTGCGCTGAGGTGGCTGGGGAACCAATCGGCATTCGGAGTGCCCATGTCGGGTAGCTAAGCCGGTGTCATGCGCTGGGAACCCTGCGGGTTCCCGTGGCGCCACTGGCTTCCGCCTTGGTCCCCCCTGATATGGCTCACGCCTGGAGAATGCCCTTGTTTTTTCCCCGTCTTCGCCTAATCGCCTCTTCCCTGCTGATGCTGTCTGCGTCAGCTCACGCTGCAGACACGTTCGGTCCTGCCGCCGTGCCGGCGGCTGCACAAGCTTTCCATGTTGGTACCCTCGAGGTGGTTGCCCTGCAGGATGCCCGCTACGTCGCACCGAATGACGGTAAGGTGTTTGGCGCCGACGTCGGTCCGGCTGTGGTTGCCGCGCGCCTGAAGGCGCACGGTCTGGCCGAAGATCGCATCACCCTGAGTGTGAACGCCCTGCTGGTGAAGGGTGCCGGCCACGTTTCCCTGCTCGACACGGGCCTGGGTACCAAGGCGCACGGTGGTCTGCTCGACAGTCTGAAAGCCGCCGGGGTAGCTCCTGCCGCCATCACCGATGTGATGATTACCCACTCGCATGGCGATCACATCGGTGGCCTGGTCAGCGCCAGTGGGGCACTGAATTTCCCGAAGGCGACCATCCGCATGGCGGCCGCGGAATGGGAAGCGATGAAGAAACAGGCTGATCTGGCTGACCTCGTCAAGACCGTCACGCCGCAGGTGCAGACCTTCCAGGCCGGCGACGAGGTCGTACCGGGCATTCGGGCAGTGGAACTGGCAGGCCACACGCCGGGACACATGGGTTATGAAATCAGCCAGGGCGGCCAGCAGCTGCTCGACATCGGTGACATGGCGCACAGCAGCGTACTCTCGCTGGAAAACCCGGAGTGGAACATGGGGTTCGATGGTGACAAGGCGGTTGCCAAGACTACCCGTCGCGCGACGCTGGCCCGCCTTGCCAAGTCGCAGGAGCTGGTGTTTGCGCCGCATTTCCCCTATCCGGGAACGGGTCGCATCGCCATGGAAGGAAATGCCTTCGCCTGGGTGCCGGCCAAGCCCTGATCGTAGCATCGCACATCGCCTGCCGCCCCGCCCGGGACAATGACATGCAGCACACCCTGACGCTCGTCGCCATCGGCCTGACCTGTGTGCTTGGTCTGGTACTGGCCGGCAGTGTATTGCGCGAGGTGCGCAGTCCGGCGTTGGTGCGTCGGATGCACCTCGCAGCAGGGGTGGCCGCCCTGTTTCTGCTCTGGCGCAGCGTTGAGCTCGCTGCCACCAGCACGACGCCGCAAGCCGGGCCAACCGGGCGACTGCCGCTCGCCTTCCTCGCCATCGCGTTGCTGCTTGGATTGTCCCTGTGGCCACTCGCGCGTCATGCCCGCCAAGGGCTGACACTGGCCCGTGCCCTGCACGTCTGCATGGGATTCTGCGGCCTGATCCTGGCGGCAGCTTGGCTGTTGCGCCCAGGACACTAACCGCAGATCTCCCCTACTGCCGGTAATCCCCCCAGAGTGGGACTTACCAGGGGATGCTCTTGCCCTGGTAATCGAGGAACGCGTGCGTCTGTTGGCCGGCCTGTTGCTCCAGCACGTCTGCCACGCCGCGCACGCTGGTCTGTACATCCAGCGGCGCTGCCGGCCCGCCCATCGCTGTCCTGACCCAGCCCGGGTGCAACGAGAGCACCGTCAGGCCGCGGTTGCCGATGGCGGTGGCAGCGAAACTGCGGGTCAGGGAATTGAGCGCCGCCTTGCTGGCGCGATAGAGGTCAGAGCCGCCGGACAGATTGTCGGCAATGCTTCCCATGCGCGAGGTCATGAAGGCCACGATACCGGTCTGGGAGCGCACCTGGGGCACCAGCAGCCTTGCCAGATGCACTGGCGCGATAGCATTGATCATCATCAGGGCCCCGATGTCGGCTGCGGTGACTTCCTCGACGGACTGGTGGTCCGGGCCGATCACGCCAGCATTCAGCAGCACCAGATCAAACAGCCGTCCGGCCAGACGGCGCTTGAGGTCGGCCAGGCTGGCGGCGTCATTCAGGTCCACTGATTCCAGGGTGACGGAAGCTTCGGTGGCGGCCAGTTGCTGCAGTTCGTCGGCCTGAGCCAGGTCGCGTGCCGTGGCGATCACCTGCCAGCCGCGGCTGGCGAGTTCGGCGGTCAGGCCAAGCCCCAGGCCACGCGAGGCGCCAACGATCAGGGCGAGTTTGTTCATGGTGCGCAGATTCCTTGTGCGAGTGGCTACGGCAAGGTTGCCAGCAGCCGGGTGGCTGCATCTTCGCACTGGTCGGTATTCCGTGCACCCACCCTAAGGGCCAGGATATGCCTCAGGGCGATCCAGCGGCGCCGCCAACAGGACCACGGTCAACGGCGCCCCCCGATCATTTCGCCATACCGTCCTTGCTCATGCCGTCTTTTGCCATGGCCTTGTTGCTCATGGCATCTTTCGTCATGCCATCCTTGTTCATCATGCCGTCATCCGCGATGCTCCACGCCGATACGGCCGTGAGACAGACAAACAGCAGGGTGTTGAGGGGCTTGTTCATGGGGAATCTCCAAATGGGTTGGTGCAGCGTCTGGACGACGCGTCAGGAAGTGACGGGTTCGCCGCGGTTGGATGCGCCGCCTGGGGGCGGCACATGGCTGTGTCGTACCAGCTGCCGATTCCTTACATGGGTTGACATCTCTGGCCGCAAATCGCGTCTGCCGCAAGCAAGCTAGACCGTCAGGCCATGTGTACCCGTTACCTGCCACCGGAGCAGGCCGCCATCGAATCGTACTGGCAGGTCACCCCCGGCCAGGCCCTGCGGTGGCCAAGTCAGGTCTTTCCTCGTGCACAAGGCCCGTTCCTGCGCGCTTCCGGACCAGGCCTGCCGCTGGTCCTGGCGGCTGGCCAATTCGGTCTGATTCCCTGGTTTGCCAAGACCCTTCCGCTGACCTTCGCCACGCAGAACGCCCGCTTCGAAGGGATCACCGGCAAGGCATCGTTCAAGAAGGCGTGGCAACGTGGACAACGATGCCTGATCCCGGCCATGGCATTCGACGAACCCTGTTGGGAAACTGGCAAGAACGTGTGGTGGCGATTCCGGCGCACGGACGGGGCACCCTGGGGCTTGGCGGGACTATGGAATGCCTGGGTGGATCCGGCAACCGGGGAAATCGTCAACAGCTACACCATGCTGACCATCAACGCCGACCATCATCCGGTGATGCGTCGCATGCACAAGCCCGATCCGAAGTTGGCACCGGATCAGCAGGACAAGCGCAGCGTGGTGGCGATCGAGCCGGCAGACCTTGCGGTCTGGCTGCACGGAACGCCGGATGAGGCGAGCGCCCTGATCACTCCGCCAAGTGAGGATATCCTGCTGGCGGGCCCCGCCGAACCCTGAAATACTGCGCCATGATGGGGTAGCCCGACTCCATGCGTAGTGTCGTGTCGATACAGTGCACTACCTGCAATCCGCAGTCTTCCAGCGCTGCCGACACATAGGCCGGGTGGTGGGCGTAGCGACCGCTCAGGCGCAGGTGATACCCCGGCACCGCCTGCGGGTCTTCGAGCTTCTCTGTGGTGAACAGGAACTGTCCACCATCCCTCAGGCAGCGCGCCACTCCGGCGAACATGGTATCGAGGCGCCCCAGATAGATGCAGGTATCGAGGCAGGTGATCAGGTCAAAGGTGGCGTCCGTCCCGGCCAGGAAATCGACCAGATCGGCCTGTTGCAGGCGGGTGTAGACCGCGCGGGCCGCCGCCTGCGCGAGCATGGCGGCACTCAGGTCCACGCCCTGCAGGTCGCGGGCATAGGGTGCCAGCTCGACCCCGATCAGACCGGTGCCGCACCCGAGATCCAGCACGTCCAGCTTGGACGCGCCCAGGTCAGGATCGGCCAGATGCTCGCGCACCAGTTGAGGCCCCGTATAGTGCAGGCGGGTCAGCGTATCGTCAAAACTGGCTGCAAAACGATCGAAGGTGGCGGTGACAAACCCTGGGCTGCAGCGCTCCGGCAGGGCGCCCTGATAGGCAGCCTGCAGGTGCAGCGCCACCGGATGAGCAGGTTTTTCCTGCAGCCAGTCCTCGAGCAGGGCGCGGGCCTCGGCATGCCGGTCGAGGCCGCTCAGGGCATGCAGACGCACAGGTCTCGGGTGCTGCTCCGGCGGGTCAGACAGGATGCCGCGATCATTGCAGCGCCGGGCCTCGTCGAAGCGACCCAGGCGAAGGTACAGCGCCGCGAGCAGGTACCAGGCATCCGGTCGGCTGGCATCCCGGCGGGTCGCCTCGATCAGGCTCGCTTCTGCTGCCGCCAGTTGCCCGGCCTGCTCCTGCAGGGTGGCGAGATTGGTCCAGGCAAAGTACAGGCTTGGATCGAGACGGGTGGCCTGCTCGAAGGCCGCAATGGCACCGGCCGGGTCTCCCAGTTGTCGCAGCACCAGGCCCAGGGTGAAGTGCCCGTCGGGCCGGCTGCTGTCTGCCGCGAGCGCGCGCACCAGTTCGGTCCGCGCTTCTGCCGCCCGTCCCGCCTGGTACAGCACGAAGCCCAGCAGGTGGCGGGCGTCAGCGTGTTCGGGATGGGTTCGCAGCAAGTCCCGGTAGCGCCCCTCGGCCGCCGCCAGATCGCCGCTCAGGTGCAGTCGTTGGGCTTCGGCCAGTCGATCGGTGGTCATGCCGGTTTCCGGGGCGATGACTTACTGCATGAACCAGCCGTGGCTGACCACAATGGACTGTCCGGTCAGGGCATTCGAGGCGAAGCCGGCAAACAGCAAGGCCACGGCAGCCACGTCCTCCACGGTGGTGAATTCGCCGTCGACGGTCTCTCGCAGCATGACATTTTTCACCACGTCGCCTTCGCTGATGCCGAGCGCCTGCGCTTGTTCCGGAATCTGCTTGTCGACCAGCGGCGTGCGGACGAAACCCGGACAGATCACGTTGGCTCGAATGCCGAAAGGGCCACCCTCCTTGGCCATCGTCTTGCACAGCCCGATCAGGCCGTGTTTGGCCGTGACATAGGCGGATTTGAGCACCGATGCCTCTTTCGAGTGCACCGAGCCCATATAGATGATGCTGCCACCCCGGCCAGCGGCTTTCATGTGGGGGATGCAGGCCTTGGTGGTCAGGAAGGCACCGTCCAGATGAATGGCCAGCATCTTCTTCCAGTCGGCAAAGGGATAGTCTTCGATCGGGTGCACGATCTGCACGCCGGCGTTGCTGACCAGGATATCGACACCGCCGAAGGCTGCCACCGCGGCCGCCACGGCAGCGTTGACCTGTTCCTCGCTGGTCACGTCCATGGCCACCGCCATCGCCGAGCCGCCAGCGGACTGGATTTCATCCGCCACCGCCTGGGCGGCCGGCAGGTTCAGGTCGGCGATGACGAGCTTGCCGCCGGCACGGGCATAGGTCAGGGCGATTTCCCGGCCGATGCCGCTGGCGGCGCCGGTGACGATGCAGGTTTTGTCTTGAAGGGTCATGGCGAAGGCTCCTGTCGCAGGGGAGGGAGGCCCATCGGGCCGGGGGTCAAGCCAGGTAGTCGTGCACCACGGTGCCCATACCCAGGGTGAGATCGGTCAGCACCTGCACGCCAGACAGCACTTCGAGCACCGGCAGATCGGCCACCGGGGCCAGGGCATGGTAGAACAGTTCGAGGGCCGCGGGGCCGCTCCAGGCCCCCTTCACGGTGACATCCTCCAGGTAATAACGCACCAGTTCGCAAATGCGCGGGCTGCCATCGACGTGCGGAATGATCTTCAGCAGAAACCCCGGTTCGGTCAGGGAGGCGTGAACGGCGACCGGATCGAGAGCGCGGTGCTTGTAGCCCATGGTGGCAGTGGCGATGCGCACACTGCCGTAATCCAGCGTGCCGAGCAGGGTGTCTGTATCCACCTGCAAGCGGGGGGCCGCCAGTTTTTTCGGAAAGCCCCACAGTTCCCGTCCGCCGGCAATCGGCGCTTCGTCATTCAAATACATCGAGTGCACATAGCTGCCCCGTTCATGGCCAAAGCGCACCGGGATGACCTGCCCGGACTCGGTGTAATCGCCGAAACCTGTGGAATCGGGCATGCGGATGAACTCATATTTCACGACCGGTTCGAGGATTTCCAACGGCGCCGGCACCACCGCCCGTAGGGCATCCGGATCGGTGCGGTAGGTGATGATCAGGTATTCCCGATTCACAAAGCGATAGGGCCCGGGCGGAAACGCCGGGCTGGTCAACGGCATCGCAAAGGCGCGGCGTTTCACGTCATCTTCGTGCATGGCAAGCCTCAGGTGGCGATCGGGCTGTCGCCCGTCAGGTCGAAGACGTGAATGCCGGGCGCATTGCGGTCATGCGCAATCCAGCGACGATGGTGCAGAGTGTGCGCCATGTCGGCGCGGCCGCTGTCCCAATGTTCGTTCATGGTCTGGCGGGAGAATTCGAAGTCTTTCGACAGGGTTTCGTAGTGCTTGCTGCGGTAAATCAGGTGCACCACATCGAGCGGTGCCTCGCAGGGCACGGCCGTCAGCGCAAGCAGATCAGGATCGTGGCGCAACTCGGCCGGCAGCTTCGCCGTCAGCCGCTTGGCGGCAAGGGCCTTGGCCTGGCGCTCGACGGCGATGTTGGTGGTGAGCCGTGTCCGGCTCGAGAAGCGGATATCCTTCTCTCGCTCGCTGACCTCGTTCAACGTGGTGGGCATCGGTCCATGCGCCGAGAACAGGTCGACCTGAAACACCACCCGACGGCCATCCCCCGGCTCGGACAACACGTAGTCGAGCGGCGTGTTCGAGACGATGCCACCATCCCAGTACGCCTCTCCGTCGATCTCCACTGCCGGGAAGCCAGGCGGCAGGGCGCCGCTGGCCATGATGTGACGGGCGTCCAGGCGCTCACGCCGGGTGTCGAAGTACTGGAAATTGCCGGTGCGCACGTTCACGGCGCCCACCGAGAGACGTATCGGTCCGTCATTGATCCGGTCGAAGTCGACCAGCCGTTCCAGCGTGCGACGCAGAGGGACCGTGTCGTAATAGCTCACGGCCTGCGGTGTCCCGCGCGGCTGCAGGGCCGGGGGCGGCACACGAGGCACGAAGAAGCCGGGCACGCCGAACAGCAGCACCTGGGTGGCAACGGCATCGTTGAATGATGGGCGCAGGTGACTCAGGAAGTCGGGCAGCATGGCCGGCGTTGAGGAACTGACCAGTTCCCAAAACTCGCGTAGGCGGCGCACCCGCATTTCCGGCGGATTGCCGGCGATCAGCGCGGCGTTGATGGCACCGATGGAGATGCCCGCCACCCAGGCGGGCTCGCGACAGCGCTCACATAAGGCCTCAAACACGCCCCCCTGGTAAGCACCCAGCGCGCCGCCACCTTGCAGTACCAGCACACAGGCTTCGGGAGGGATGGCGTCCGCCTTGCTGTCACTGGCCTTGTCGCCGACGGTGTCGGTGCCAGTAGACGGGGAGGCCTTGCCGGAAGGGGTCGAACGCGTCGTGGCCATGAAGACTCCTCGCGTAAGAGGGCTGAACCGGTTGGTTCCAAACCACTCTTCACTGAAGTATAGCCTTGACTTCAGGTCCTACTGTGGACGCTTTTTGCAACGCAGCATGCGGCGGGCTGCTCACCCGCGGAGCGGGAAGGCCGTCAGCGCGTGACGGCGCTCCCCGGGAAGGCATTACTTGCCGATCTGCTGGCTGATCTTGTTTTCCTGCTGGTTCAGCACCTGTTGCTCGGACTTGGTGATGCGCCCGCCGTTCTGGCTGGCCATGTCGCGCTCTTCTTGGCGAACCTGACGGTCTTCCTTGTGCAGCTTGGCGGCTTGCGTCTTGCTGATTTCGCCTTCCTTCACCTCTTTGTCGATCCGCTTGTTCTGGTTGTTGAGGCGGGCATTCACCTCGGCGCGGCGGGGGTGCTTCTTGGCGAAGCCCTCTTCACCGGCGAAGGCAGCCGAGCTCAGTAGGGCGGCGGACAGGGCAAGCGTGACGACGGCGGCAATGGTTTTTTTCATGATGCAGATCTCCTGAGCGTGGGCTCGTGGTCAAGTCAGTGAAACACGGGAAGGGATTGGGGTGCCGGCACTACTCACAACGCGGCAGATTGCGTCTGGTTGACGGCTCTGTAAGGAAAGGGTGATACGAACAGCCGAGGGTTGCGCGGTTGCTCCGCGCAGCCCCTCGGGGCGACCGCAACAGACCGTTTGCCTAAGCAGTTTGAGTTACCCCGGCGCTCGTGGAAGCCCCAATCCCAAGTGCTACTGAAGACGGGGGAGGCGTCGTTTACAGATGCCGTCCGGTGTAGTTTCCAGAAGGTAAATGCTAAAATTTCACATGGTTTTTGCGCGCGGAGATTATAATTCTTTGCTTCGTATGGGTTTTTCCCGCTAGATTCAAGATAGGCTCATCAGAGATTAAAGATGCCGATAATCACGCCTCAATTTGTTCATCACGATCTGCGACTACTAAATCCGACGATGGATTCGCCATTGATGGACGTGAACACAGAGCTAGAGCATCTGCGCAGGTTGAAGATGGGAGGCACAACGCCGTACCCAGTTTTTCTTCAGCTAAAAAGTGTGTTCCACCTACTGGAAAGCCTTGCGTCTGCCAGGATCGAAGGC
This sequence comes from uncultured Ferrovum sp., assembly GCA_903863375.1. Classification (GTDB taxonomy): domain Bacteria; phylum Pseudomonadota; class Gammaproteobacteria; order Burkholderiales; family Ferrovaceae; genus CAIVHB01. Next base: position 1,581 of record CAIPBT010000077.1, on the reverse strand, counting down.
AATCACACCACGTTGGCCGACTACATCGAAAGCAAGGTGGCAGCGCCAGCGGCTCCAACCGATGCGCTCCAAGAGATGGATAACATCGAGCGTGCCATGCGCGAGATCGAAACCAACGTCCAACCGGGTGAACCCATCTCCGAGGCATTCATTCGCGGTCTGCACGACATAGCTGTATCCGGCTTGGTGCGCGAGGGAGATGCAACACCCGGCTCGTACAGGGCTGGTCAGGTGCGCATCAATGCGGCAGAACATCTGCCGCCGGACGCGATCTCTGTGCCCGGCTACATGGCCGACCTTGTTCATTTCGTCAACCGCGAGGATCGCCCCAAGTACGATCTGATGAAGGTGGCCTTGGCGCACCACCGCTTCGCATGGATCCATCCATTCGGCAATGGCAACGGTCGCGTGGTCCGCTTGCTGACCTATGCTCTGCTCATCAAGTATGGGTTCCGGGTTAACTCGGTTGAGCGTCTCTTGAACCCTGCGGCGGTATTCTGCGCTGATCGAGATCGTTACTACAGCATGCTGGCACAGGCTGACCGTGGCTCGGCCCCCGACTTGGAATCTTGGTGTGTATATGTGCTGACCGGAATACTCCATGAGTTGAGCAAGGTCGGCCAACTGGCCGATTATGACCAGCTGCAGGCGCGTGTACTGCTGCCCGCCGTGACGCATGCCCGTGAGTTTGGAGAGATCACCGAGCAGGAAACGCGCATACTGGCCGCGACCATCAGGGCAAAGATAGTCAAAGCCGGAGATCTGGAGTCGGCATTGCCGGGGACAAATACTGCACAGCGAACTTACCTGATCAGAAAACTGGTCGCGAGCGGCATGCTTGCGCCCATAAGCGAAGGCGCTCGACAGTACACCATCGGCTTCAGTAGCAATCCCTTGCTCCGGGGCATCGTGCGAGCGCTGACCGAGCAAGGATTCGTGCCGCCCGCCTTGAATGGCGCGATTGCTGCGCCAGCATAACGCCCCGTAACTGCTCGACACCACTCCGACACACTGCTAGCCCAACATCGGACCGGTGGTGCGCCGGGGTGCTTTTGTGCTTTCAGGCTGGCAACTCATGTTACTGAATCAGAAACACTTTACTTTGCAATGTTTCTCTTTCGGTTACTACGGCCCCTTGCCGTCCGTGCAAAGTAGTCTCCATGCACCTGGCCGCCGTGGCCGGGGCGAAATCGGAAAGACACCATGACGGACGCACTCATCGCAACTCAGCAGGCCATCACCCTTGCCCGCGCCATCGGAAACGAAGACCATGCGGTTATTCTGGCCACCGTGCTGGCTGATGCCGTGGCCGCTTTGCTCGACCGTGCCGAGGCGGCGCTGGAGATGGCAGCCGGGGAACGAGCTGGTTACTTCGGCGCGGTGGTCTGAGGGGGCCTATGGGACCTCGACCACCGGCGGTGACGTGGGGCTGGGTGAACGCGAAGCTGCCGGATCAGCATGAGGCGGTGCGCGTCAAGGTAGTTGTCGCCTCGGTCATGCAACTTTCGCTTTATCTTTTCCTCCTGGACTGCCATGCTGACGATGCTGTCGCGTTCGGGGTTCAGGGTCACGGCGCCGATT
>CAIPBT010000076.1 GCA_903863375.1 uncultured Ferrovum sp. | reverse complement strand
GTCCAGCATTGAAGATCTGCTGCTCGAGCACACGCGACTGGGCGTTCGACCGATACAGCAGGGCGATGTCGGACAGGTGCATGCCCTCGGCGTGCAGCGCACGGACTTCCTCGACGACATAGGCGGCCTCGTCGAAATCGGTGGCCGCTTCATACACCCGGATCGGTTCACCCGAACCGGCCTGGGTCCACAGGTTCTTGCCTAGGCGTCCGCTGTTGTGGGTGATCAGCGCGTTCGCGGCATCAAGGATGTTGCCGTGCGAGCGGTAGTTCTGCTCCAGACGCACCACCTGACGCACACCGAATTCCGTCTCGAACAGGCGCATGTTGCCCACCCGCGCGCCCCGGAACGCGTAGATCGACTGGTCGTCATCGCCCACGGCAAATACGGCGGACCTTGGCCCGGCGAGCAGTTTCAGCCACTCGTACTGCAGGCGGTTGGTGTCCTGAAACTCATCGACCAGGATGAAGCCGAAGCGGTCGCGATAATGTTCGCGCAGGCGCTCGTCATCCCGCAGCAGCTCGTAGGACCGCAACAGCAGTTCGGCAAAATCGACCACGCCTTCGCGCCGGCATTGCGCCTCGTAGGCGGCATAAAATTCGGTCATGGCACGGCTGGCCGTATCCCAGGGCTTCACTGCGCCGGCGCGTATACCGTCGTCCTTGTTGCCGTTGATGAAGTAGGCCACCTGGCGCGCCGGGTAACGTTCCTCGTCGGCGTTCAGCGATTTCAGCACCCGCTTGATGGCCGCCGTCTGGTCCTGCGAATCGAGGATCTGGAACAGGGCCGGCAGACCGGCCTCGCGGTGGTGCGCGCGCAACAGCCGGTTGCACAGGCCATGAAAGGTGCCCACCCACATGCCGCGGGTGTTGATCGGCAGCATGCCGGTCAGGCGCGTCATCATTTCGCGGGCGGCCTTGTTGGTGAAGGTCACCGCCAGGATGCCAAGCGGGCTGGCCTGCCGCGTCCGGATCAGCCAGGCGATGCGCGTGGTCAATACGCGGGTCTTGCCACTGCCGGCGCCGGCCAGGACCAGGGCGGATTCGCGCGGCAGGGTCACGGCGGCATTTTGTTCCGGGTTCAGCCCGGCCAATAAGGTATCTTCCATCCATGCGATTATACGGCCTACCCCAAGGAAGCTCAGGTTCATGAACCTCCCTGAAATGCAGCACCAGATCGGCGCTTACGGCTATTACGCGGTGCTGGTCGGCGCCATCGTCGAGGGCGAAACCATCCTGATGCTGGCCGCCATGGCGGCCGCGAGCGGCCTGCTTGACCTGCGTCTGGTGATCCTGTGTTCCACCGTGTCCGCCACCACGGGCGACAACCTGTACTTCTGGCTGGGCCGCCTGCAGGGCAAGGTGCTGCTGCGCTGGTTCCCGGCGCTGACGCCCCGGCTGGAGCGCTTCAATGCCCTGCTGACGCGCTGGCATACCCCGCTGATCGTGCTGCTGCGCTTTCTGTATGGCCTGCGTACGGTGGGCCCGATGGCGGTTGGCATGAGCAACATGTCGGCGCTGGGCTTCCTGCTGATCGATGCCTTCAGCGCCCTGTTGTGGTCGTGCACCTTTTCGGCACTGGGCTATCTGCTTGGCCAGCAGCTGTTGCCGCTGCTCAGCCAGCCCGGGGCCCTGCGGGCAGTCCTGCAGCCGCTGGCCCCGGTGGCGGCTGGCCTGCTGGTGGTCGCCCTGACCGTGTGGTGGGTGCGCCGGCGGCGCGCCGCCGACAAGTCCTGAAGGCGGCTGAGGAAATACTGGTCACGGGCAGGCGCTGTGCTATTCTGGTGTCCTAATTCGACCACGCCCCCCTTGCTGTCGCCCGCACTTCGGAGCCGACGGCCTGACTGACAGTCCCCAAACAAGCAGACGCCGGTGGTCGAGCGTCCTGCTTCAGTCAAGTGGAGTTACATGGAATCTTTCGCCTCCCTCGGGCTCTCCGAGGCTATTGTGCGTGCGGTCGCCGAAAAAGGGTACACCGAACCTACCCCCATCCAATCTGAAGCCATTCCCGCCATCCTGGCCGGACATGACCTGATGGCCGGCGCACAAACCGGTACCGGAAAAACCGCCGGTTTCACCCTTCCCATCCTGCAGCGCCTGTCTTCCACACCGCCCGCCAGCCTTGGCGCGTCCGTGCGGGTGCTGGTGCTGGCCCCAACCCGGGAACTGGCCGCCCAGGTCGAGGAATCGGTGCGTCTGTACGGACGTTACCTGCCGCTCTCGTCTATGACCCTGTTTGGTGGGGTGGGCATCAACCCGCAGATCGAGCGGCTTCGCAAGCCGGTCGACATCGTGGTGGCCACGCCAGGACGCCTGCTGGACCACGTCGGCCAGCGCACCATCGACCTGTCGAACGTGGAAATCCTGGTACTGGATGAAGCCGACCGCATGCTCGACATGGGCTTCATCCGCGACATCCGCAAGATCCTGGCGCTGTTGCCGGCACAGCGGCAAAACCTGCTGTTCTCGGCCACCTTCTCGGGCGAGATCCGGACCTTGGCCGACGGCCTGCTGCATCAGCCGAAGCTGATCCAGGTGACGCCGGAAAACGCCACCGTAGACGCCATCGTGCAGCGCGCCTATGCGGTAGACCGCGAGCGCAAGCGCGAGCTGCTCACCAAGCTGATCCTCGACCACGACTGGTTTCAGGTACTGGTGTTCACCCGTACCAAACACGGTGCCAACCGTCTGGCCCAGCAGCTGACCGCCAGCGACATCCCGGCCCTGGCTATCCATGGCAACAAAAGCCAGTCGGCGCGCACGCGTGCACTGTCCGAATTCAAGAGTGGCACGCTGCGCGTGCTGGTGGCCACCGATATCGCTGCCCGTGGCATCGACATCAAGGAACTGCCACATGTGGTGAATTTCGACCTGCCGAATGTGCCCGAAGACTATGTGCACCGTATCGGACGCACCGGCCGGGCCGGTTCGGATGGTGCGGCCGTCTCGCTGATCTGCGTGGATGATGCCGGACTGTTGCGGGATATCGAGCGCTTCACCGGCAACGCCATCCAGGTCGACGTGATCGAAGGCTTTGAGCCCGACCCCAATGCCAAGGCCGAACCCATCAAGGGGGTACGTGGTGCCGGCGGCCGCAATGCCGGACCCGCACCGGCACGGGCTGCCAATGCGCGACCTGCCCGTCGGGCACCGGTTGCCGTCGCCCCGCTGCTTGGCGAAGACGGCCAGCCGCTGCCGGCGGCGACTGGTGCCGGTGCCGGTGCCGGTGCCGGCGACGCGTCCGGTGGCGAGGAAGGCCTCGCGCGTCCGGGCCGCTCGGCACGCCGGCGTCGCGGTCAGCGTGGCCGGGGCGTAGGCGCCGAGGCAACGCCTGCGACCGGCGAGGCCAACCCAGGCGGACAGGCACCCGCCGTCCGCGGCCCCCGGCCGCAAGGTGGGCAGGGCCAGACGGCGCGACCCGCGCGGACGCGCAATGGTCAGGCCGGCGCCGGTGGTCGCGCCGCCGCGCCGCGTGGTCAAGGCGGACGGGGTCAGCAGGGTCAGAACGCCCCGCGCGGCAATGCCAACGGCAACGTGCTGCGCGTTGAAACACCCCACCGCAGCCGCTATGAAAATGGCGGGCAACCGCTCGACAACGCGAACCGCTCGCCAGCCGTGCTGGCCGGTGGTCGTGATCGCCCGGCACGTGGCGGCTTTGGGGGTGGACGCGGCCGGGGCAGCACACCCGCTGTGATCGACCCGAGCCGCCCGCCGGCGCCATCCGAAATTGTCGCGATCCTGCAGGGCAAACGTCCGACCATGATCGATGGCATTCCCGAGGAAGACCGCCGCGAACTGGGGCTGGGCCAGCGCGGCAATGGCAACGGCCATGGCAATGGCAACGGTGGCCAGAAACGTCAGGGACAGGCCCCCGGCAAAGGCCGTGCGCGCGGCACCGGTGGTGCACGCGTGGCTGCCGACCGCCCGCTGCACGAACGCTTCCCCGGATTGCCGCGCGACGAAGACTGATTCCCGACCGAGTGCTCATGGAACACAGCTACCAACCGCGCCTGCTGGAGCAGGCGATCCAGCAGGGGTGGGAGCGCCAGCAGACCTGGCGTGCCACCGAAGATACCAGCCGGCCGAAGTACTACTGCCTGTCGATGTTCCCGTATCCCTCGGGACGTCTGCACATGGGGCATGTGCGCAATTACACGATCGGCGATGTGCTGGCGCGCTATCACCGCATGAAGGGCTTCAACGTGCTGCAGCCGATGGGCTGGGACGCGTTTGGCCTGCCCGCGGAAAATGCTGCCGTGAAAAACGCCACGGCGCCAGCGGCCTGGACCTACAGCAACATCGATTACATGCGCAGCCAGCTGCGTACGCTCGGTTTTGCCATCGACTGGTCGCGGGAAATCGCCACCTGCAAGCCGGACTACTACCGCTGGGAACAGTGGCTGATCACGCGACTGCTCGAAAAGGGGCTGGTCTATCGCAAGACCGGTACCGTGAACTGGGACCCCGTGGACCAGACGGTGCTGGCCAACGAGCAGGTGATCGATGGCCGTGGCTGGCGCTCGGGGGCGCTGGTTGAAAAGCGTGAAATCCCGATGTACTACATGCGCATCACCGCGTATGCCGACGAGTTGCTGGCCGACCTCGACCAGCTGGAAGGTTGGCCCGAGCAGGTGAAGGCCATGCAGCGCAACTGGATAGGCCGCTCGGAAGGGGCCGAGGTGCGCTTCGACTATGCCGAAGGTGAAGGCCACCTGACGGTGTTCACCACCCGTGCCGATACCCTGTACGGCGCCACCTATGTCGCGGTGGCTGCCGAACACCCGCTGGCCAGCGAGGCCGCTGCCGATCAGCCGGCGCTCGCCGCTTTCATCGAAGAATGCAAACGGGGTGGCGTGGCCGAGGCCGATGTCGCCACCCAGGAAAAGAAGGGCATGGCCACCGGCCGCCATGTGATCCATCCGCTGACCGGCGCCAGACTGCCAGTCTGGGTTGCCAATTACGTGCTGATGTCCTACGGCGAGGGCGCCGTGATGGCGGTGCCGGCGCATGACCAGCGCGACTTTGACTTCGCGACCCAATACGGCCTCCCGATCCACGTCGTGGTTCAGCCCGCCGATGGCCCGCTCGAACTGCCGCTCACCGAGGCCTACACCGCCCAGGGCGTGCTCGTGAATTCGGAAGATTTCAGCGGACGCCCGTCGGAGGAAGCGCGTGTCAAGATGGCCACCGTGCTGCAGGCGCTCGGATCTGGCGCCCCACGGATACAGTACCGCCTGCGTGACTGGGGTATCTCGCGCCAGCGCTACTGGGGATGTCCGATACCGATCATCCACTGTGCCCAGTGCGGTGAGGTGCCAGTGCCAGAGCAGGACCTGCCCGTGGTGCTGCCGGAAGACGTGGTGATGGATGGTGTGGGCTCGCCGATCAAGAAGGATGCGGCGTTCTACACCACCACCTGCCCCACCTGCGGCGGCCCGGCGCAACGCGAGACCGACACCATGGATACCTTCGTGGAGTCTAGCTGGTATTTCGCGCGGTACGCCTGCCCGGACCAGACCGGCGCCATGCTCGACCAACGCGCCAATTACTGGCTGCCGGTGGATCAGTATGTGGGCGGCATAGAACACGCCATCCTGCACCTGCTGTACGCGCGTTTTTTCAACAAGCTGATGCGCGATGTGGGCCTGATCACCCATGACGAGCCATTCAGCCGCCTGCTGACGCAGGGCATGGTGCTGAAAGACGGTGCCAAGATGTCGAAAAGCAAGGGCAATACGGTTGATCCGCAGGCCCTGATCGAAGAATTCGGTGCCGACACGGCGCGCTTCTTCATAATTTTCACCAGCCCGCCAGAGCAGTCGCTGGAATGGTCCGATTCTGGCGTGCAGGGCGCCTTCCGCTTCCTGAAGCGGGTGTGGGCGCTCGGTCAGACCCTGACTGACGCTGCCGCAACGACGGATACCAGCACGGCTGCCCTTGCGGCAGAGGCCGCGGATGCCACCGTACGCGACCTGCGCCGCGAGGTGCACGCCACCCTGCGGCAGGCCAACTACGACATGGCCCGCCAGCAGTTCAACACCGTGGCATCTGCCAGCATGAAGCTGCTCAACACGATCGAAAAACTGCACACCGCCGGTGCGGCTGCGGCCACGCGTGAAGGGTTCAGCATCCTGCTGCGTGTGCTGGCACCGATCACGCCCCATCTGGCCGAGGCCTTGTGGGGTCGGCTTGCCCTGGGCGGTGCCGTGTATGACGCCACTTGGCCCACGGCCGACGAACAAGCGCTGACACGGGATCAGGTGGAACTGGTGTTGCAGGTCAACGGCAAGCTGCGCGGCAATCTCGAGGTCGAGGCCACGGCCTCGCGCGAAGAGATCGAAGCCCTGGCCCGGACCCATCCGAACGTCCTGAAACACCTGGAAGGCCTGACCGTCCGCAAGGTGGTGGTGGTCCCCGGCCGTCTGGTCAACCTGGTGGCGAACTGATGCGCGCCCCGCTGCGGCTGCTGGGTGTCGGGCTGCTTGCCGGCCTGCTTGCCGCCCTGTTGGGTGGCTGTGGCTTTCACCTGCGCAACCAGGGTGAGGCGATGCACTTCAGCCGCCTGCACCTGGAAGGCACGACAACGGGTTCCTTTCCACAGGGCCTGCAGAAGGCCCTGCGCCGTTATCCCGGCCTGACGCTGACCGACCAGGCCGCTTCGGCCGAGGTGCGTCTGCAGATCCTGAATGAACGTCGCGAACGGGTGATCCTCTCGCTCACCACGGCGGGCCGGGTGCGTGAAGTGACCCTGCGCGAGCGCGTACAATTTCAGGCCCTGACCCCGGAGGGTGAGATCCTGCTGGCGCCAGCCGAACTGATTTCCGAACGGGTGCTTTCGGTGAACGACCCCGACACACTCGCCAAGGACAGCGAGGCCACGGTGATCTACCAGCAACTGGAGGCGGATTCGATCCACCTCCTGCTCTTGCGGCTGGCAGCGCTGCAACTGCCCCGGTCCACGACGCAGCACTGAGCACTCCGCGCCCCGTCCGACATGGCCATCACAGGCAGTATCGACTCCGAACGATTGGCGAAGGCCCTCGAACGTGGCCTGGCTGGCTTGTACGTGGTAGTGGGTGCCGAGCCGCTGCTCGGCTTTGAGGCGTGCGACCGGATCCTGGCAGCGGCACGCCGCCAGGGCTTCGCCGAACGAGAGGTGCTGACCGTCGAGCAGGGTTTCGACTGGTCGCGTCTGGCCCTGGCGGCCAGCACCGATTCCCTGTTCGGCGACCGGCGGGTGCTGGAACTGCGCATCCCGAGCGGCAAGCCCGGGGTGGAGGGCGCCCGGGCGCTCGAGGGTCTGGCCGCGCACCTCGGCGACTCCACCCTGGTGCTGGTCAACCTGCCGGGGCTTGAGGCTGCCATCGCCCGCAGCAAATGGTTCACCGCACTGGCCGCCGCCGGCATGGTGGTGAAGGCCGAACCGGTGACACGGGAGCGCCTGCCGGCCTGGATTCAGGAGCGTCTCGCGGCCCAGGGCCAGCAGGTATCCCCAGACAGCCTGCTGCTGCTGGCGGAACGCACCGAAGGCAACCTGCTGGCCGCCTTTCAGGAAATCCAGAAGCTCGCGCTGTTGCACCCGGCCGGCAGCCTGCCGGATGCCGCCGTGCGCGAAGCCGTGATGGACGTGGCCCGCTTCAACATCGACGATCTGGCCGAGGCGCTGCTGGCGCGCGACGCCCTGCGGTTTGAACGCACCCTGCGCGGACTGCAGGAGGGCGCCGAGGCCCTGCCCCTGATCGTCTGGTCGCTTGCCGAAAGCCTGCGCGGCGTGGTGCGCGTTGGCAGTGCCCTGGCCCAGGGAAGGCCACTGGCGCAGGCCATGCGCGATGCCCGGGTCTGGGGCGCGCGCCAGGGGCAGATCGAACGCCATGTGCGCCGGCTGCCGCTGGCAGCAGCCCAAAGGGCCCTGCAGGAAGTGGCCCTGCTCGACCGCGCCTCGAAGGGCATGGCCGGCGATGCCGACCCCTGGGACATCCTGCTCGGTCTTGGATTGCGGCTGATGCAGGCGTGCGCCTGAGCGGAACGGGACTGCCCGAGAGCCGGCCAGCGGCTACGGACAACGCGCGCCGGTGGCCAATTTGTCGTCGATCGCTGACCCTTGTCAGCACCGCGCTATGATGATGGATTGTCGGCGGCACCGTCCGCCGGCCCCTTGATGGATTTTGTCCGAATGAACCATCCCGATCTGCCCCATGGCGCAAGCCTGAGCGACCCCGAACTACATCAGCACATGCTGGGACTGGGTGAGGCAGCCCGTGCCGCCGCGACCGAGATCGCGCGTGCCACCACGGCCACCAAGAACCAGGCCCTGCTGGCGGCCGCTGCCGCCCTTGAACGTGATGTCGACGCCCTGGTCTCCGCCAACCAGCAGGATCTGGCGGCCGCCCGTTCGCGCGGACTGGATGCTGCCTTCATCGACCGTCTCACGCTGGGGGCGAAGGGTGTTCAGGCCATGGCGCTTGGCTTGCGCCAGGTGGCGGCCCTGCCCGATCCGGTCGGACAGATCACCGACCTGTCCTTCCGGCCCAGCGGCATCCAGGTTGGACGCATGCGCGTGCCGCTCGGCGTGATCGCGATCATTTACGAGGCTCGGCCCAATGTCACCGCCGACGCCGCCGCCCTGTGCCTGAAAAGTGGCAATGCCTGCATCCTGCGCGGCGGCTCGGAAGCTGTTCGTTCCAACCAGGCGATTGCCGCCTGCATGCACGAAGGGCTGCGCGTGGCGGGGCTGCCGGCCAGCGTGGTCCAGGTGCTCGACATCACCGACCGGGCAGCGGTAGGTGAGCTGATCACCATGCGCCAGCACATCGACGTGATCGTGCCCCGCGGCGGCAAAGGCCTGATCGAACGGATCGCCAACGATGCCCGCGTACCGGTGATCAAACATCTTGATGGCATCTGCCATGTGTTCCTGGACGAGAGCGCAGACCCCGCCAAGGCCATTGCGATTGCCGACAACGCCAAGACCCAGCGTTACGGCACCTGCAACACGATGGAAACCCTGCTCGTGCATCAGGCGGTGGCCGGCACCCTGCTGCCGCCGCTGGCTGCCATCTATCGCAACAAGGGAGTGGAAATGCGCGGCTGTACGGCGGCCCGGGCGGTGGTACCAGACATGCAGGAGGCGCACGACGCAGACTGGGATACCGAATACCTCGCGCCGATCCTGGCCATCAAGGTGGTGGCCGATCTGGATGCCGCCATCCGGCATATTGCGCGGCATGGCTCGCAGCATACCGATGCCATCGTGACCGAGCAGCACAGCCACGCCATGCGCTTCCTGCGCGAAGTCGACTCCAGCTCCGTGATGATCAACGCCTCCACCCGATTTGCAGACGGCTTCGAATATGGCCTTGGCGCCGAAATCGGCATCTCCACCGACAAGATCCACGCCCGCGGGCCGGTCGGTCTGGAAGGCCTGACCAGCCAGAAATACGTGGTGTTCGGAGACGGCCACGTCCGCGGCTGACCACCCCGGCGGCATTGGCCTGCTGGGCGGTACCTTCGACCCGATTCACCATGGGCACCTGCGGCTGGCGGAAGAAGCCCGTCAACAGTTGCTGCTGCGCCAGGTACTGCTGGTGCCGGCGCGCCCCTGGCAGCGCGGCACCCAGGCCTCCGCCGGTCAGCGCCTGGCCATGGTAGAGCTCGCCTGCCGCGACAATCCAGCCTTGCAGCCCGACGCGATCGAACTGCTGCGGGCGGGTCCTAGCTTCACCGTGGAAACCCTGCGCGCGCTGCGCATGCGCTTTGGCGACCACGAAACCCTGTGGCTGATCCTGGGAGCCGACGCCTTCGTGCGGCTGCACACCTGGCATTGCTGGCAGGAGCTGGAACGCCTCTGTCATCTCGCCATCGTGCCACGGCCGGGCATCGACCTTGCTGCCGCCATCCCACCCGCGCTGCAGGCTTGGTGGGCCCGACAACAGGGCGCCACGCCGGGCGCTGGCACGTGTGGCGGATTGAGGGTGCTGACCGCACCGGCACTGGAAATTTCTGCTACCGCCATCCGCCGGATGGTGGCAGAACGGCGCAGCCCGCGCTATTTGCTCCCCGATCCGGTTCTCGACTATATTGAAGACGCAGGCATCTACTGTCAGGAGGGGCATGAACCCTGAGCAGATTCGGGACGCAGCCATTGCTGCGCTGGAAGACATCAAGGCGCGTGACATCGAGATTCTGGATGTGCGCGATCTGACTTCAATGTTCGACTGGGTGCTCATCGCGAGCGCCGATTCCTCCCGCCAGACGCGCGCACTGGCCTCGCATGTGCTCGACAAGGCGCGTGAGCTCGGTGCCCGTACCAGCCGGGTGGAGGGCGAAGGCAGCGGCGAATGGATCTTGGTCGATCTGGGTTCGGTTGTGGTGCACGTGATGCAGCCTACCGTGCGCGAGTTCTACAACCTCTCCGAATTGTGGGGTGGACGGGGCCTGCCAACGCGCAATCCCTCTTCCTTCGGACGGGCCTTTGCGATGCGTCATGCCGACGCAGGCAGCAGCAGCGCCGCACACTGATGCGGATCTGAAGTGCGCACTGTCATCGTGGCTGTCGGGCAGCGCATGCCCGACTGGGTGAAGACTGCCTGCGATGACTACCTGAAACGCATGCCACGAGACTGGCCGCTTGCCCTGCACGAGGTCAAGCCGGCACCGCGCACCGATTCCCGTCCGGTTGACCGCTTGCTCGACGAGGAACGCGTGCGACTGCTCGAGCGGATGCCCCCGGCGGGCATCGTGATCACCCTCGACGAACGCGGTTCGCTCTGGACCACCCGTGAACTGGCAGGTCGACTGGACCAGGCGCGCCAGGAAGCCCAGGACCTGACATTCATAATCGGAGGACCCGACGGCCTGCATGCTGATTTCAAGGCGGCCGGGCGCATCCAGTTTGGCCTGTCCCGTCTGACCCTGCCGCATGCGCTTGCCCGGGTGCTGTTGTGTGAGCAGGTGTATCGTGCAGTCAGCCTGCTCAACAACCACCCCTATCATCGTGACTGACGTTTCTGCCAACACTTCCTCCTCCACCGATACCGGGTTGCCTGCACTGCTGCTGGCGTCGACCAGTCCCCGTCGGCGTGAACTGCTGAGCCAGGCTGGCCTGACGTTTCAGGTGGTGTCTCCGGGGCCGTCCGGCGGCGTCGACGAATCGCCGCTGGCGGGTGAAGCCGTGGCGCACTACGTCGCCCGCGTGGCACGGGACAAGGCACTGGCCGGGCAAACGGAAGCACAACGGCTGGGCCTGCCGGCCTGGCCGGTGCTGGGCGCCGATACCACGGTGACCCTCGATGGCCGCATCCTGGGCAAACCGGCCGATGCCGCCGAGGCCACCGCCATGCTCGAAAGCCTGTCGGGCCGCACCCATCAGGTGCTCACCGCCCTGTGCCTGGTCGGGCGGCACGGCGAACGGGCCGTCACCAGCGTGTCGGAAGTGCGTTTCCGCGCGCTCAGCGCCGTCGAGGTCGCGGCTTATGTGGGCAGTGGCGAGCCCTATGACAAGGCAGGCGGCTACGGCATCCAGGGACGGGGAGCCCTGCTGATCGAACACCTGTCCGGCAGCTACAGCGGCGTGATGGGGCTGCCTTTGCATGAACTGGGCGAACTGCTGCGCGCCCTGGCGCCGTTGGAGACCCCGTGAACAATCAGATTCTTCTCAACATCACCCCCCAGGAAACCCGGGTGGCGGTGATGGAACAGGGTGTTCCCCAGGAAATCCATGTCGAGCGCGCCAGCGCCCGGGGCCTGGTCGGCAACATCTACCTCGGCCGGGTGGCGCGGGTCTTGCCGGGTATGCAATCGGCCTTCATCGACATTGGTCTGGAGCGTGCCGCCTTCCTGCATGTCGCGGACATCTTCGGCGCGCGCGATCCGCAGGACGAGCTGCGTCCGATCGAGCGCCTGCTGGGCGAAGGACAGGCCATCCTGGTACAGGTGGCCAAGGACCCGATCGGCACCAAGGGCGCCCGCCTGACCACGCATATCGGCATTGCCGGCCGCCTGCTGGTGCACCTGCCGCAGGAACGCCATATCGGCGTCTCGCAGCGCATCGAGGACGAGACCGACCGCCACCAGTTACGCGAACGGCTGACGCGCATCCTGCCCCAGCACGAGGGGGGCTTCATCCTGCGCACGGTGGCCGAGTCGGCCACCGACAAGGAGCTGCTGGATGACAGCCAGTACCTAATGCTGCTGTGGAAGAACCTGCGCGAGGCCAGCCTGCAGGTGGCGCCACCCGCCCTGCTCTACCAGGACCTCAATCTGGCCCTGCGCGTGATGCGCGATTTCATCACCGAAGAGACCGAGCGGGTGGTGGTGGATTCGCGCGAAACCCTGATCCGCCTGCGCGAGTTCTGCCTGCAGTACTGTCCGACCGCCGAGCCCCTGCTGGAGCACTACAGCGGAGAGCGGCCGCTGTTCGACCTGTTCGGCGTGGAAGCGGAAATCCAGCGTGCCCTGTCGCGTCGGGTCGATCTCAAATCCGGCGGCTATCTGGTGATCGACCAGACCGAGGCGCTGACCACCGTGGATGTGAACACCGGCGGCTACGTGGGCGGGCGCAATTTCGACGACACCATCTACCGGACCAATCTGGAAGCCGCCCAGGCGATTGCCCGCCAGCTGCGGCTGCGCAACCTGGGCGGCATCATCATTGCCGATTTCATCGACATGGAATCGGCCGATCACCGCGATGCCGTGCTGGGAGAATTCCGCAAGGCGCTCACCCGCGACCGCACCCGCATCACGCTGAATGGTTTCAGCACCCTGGGGCTGGTCGAGATGACGCGCAAACGCACGCGCGAGTCGCTCGCCCATGTGCTGTGCGAATCGTGCCCCACCTGTGGCGGCCGCGGCGAGCTGCTGACCGCGCAAACCGTGTGTTACGACATCCTGCGCGAGATCGTGCGTACGGCGCGGCAGTTTCCGCAATCCCGACAGATCCGCATCCTGGCCTCACAGAAAGTGATCGACCTGTTCCTCGATGAGGAAAGCCACAGCCTGGCGCAGCTCTGTGACTTCATCGGCAAGGAAGTGCGACTGCAGGTGCAGGACGAGTACACCCAGGAAAATTTCGACGTGGTGCTGAGCTGATCAGGGCTTCCGATGCGTAGCGGACGCATCATCGATTCCCAGCAGGTCGCCCAGTTCCACCGCGCGCCGGGCGGCGGCCGCCGTCGCCCGGGCGATCAGGCCCGTCAGGTCGCCTGCCGTGAACTGCTCCATGGCAGCCTGGGTGGTACCACCCGGCGAGGTCACCCGAACCCGCAGCACCGCCGGCGTGTCGGCACTGCTGGCCGCCAGCCGGGCACTTCCCAGTACCGTCTCCAGCGCCAGCTGCCGGGCGGTGGCTGCCTCAAGGCCCAGCGCCTCGCCGGCGGCAATCAGTCCCTCGAGAAAATGGAAGACATAGGCCGGGCCGCTGCCGGAAATGGCCGTGACGCCGTCCAGCGCAACTTCCTGCTCCACCCACACGGCAGTGCCCACGGCCGCCATCAGGGCGGTGGCAACGGCCCGCCCTGACGCCTCGACACCAGCCAGGGCATACAGGCCGGTGACACCAGAACGCACCAGGGCCGGCGTATTGGGCATGGCCCGGACAATCCGGTCGTGTCCGTCTAGCCAACGCGCGAGGTCGGCCGTACGAACCCCGGCCGCAATGCTGATGATCAGGCTGTCGCGCACCCGTGCTGCCAGGCTGCGGCACACCACACCGAGTTGCTGGGGCTTGACGGCCAGCACCACCACCGGTGCCCCAGACAGCACCTCAGCTGGCTCTGCACTGGCCAGCACGCCAAAACGCGCCTGCAGGTCTTGTCGGGTTGCCGGCTGGATTTCCAGCACCCGAATACGCTCGGCCGGCAAACCGGCATCGCGCAGACCGCCGATCAGGGCCGCTGCCATGTTGCCGCCCCCGACAAAGGCGATCGACTGGCCAGCAAGTTGGGCGAGGGCCGACTGGGCTGGGGAATCCGGGGTGGCGTCGCGCTGGGGTGCAGCGGGATGAGGTGCGGCGGGATGGGTAGAAGATTCAGCAGGCGTGGCAGATGTCATGACAAACAGGGATCCAATCCAGAAAACGTCAGGAAGACAACGGGACCGGAGCGCTGGCAGGGCCAGTCTCCGGCCGAGGTGGGCGGGCACCGAACAGGGCAGACCCAATCCGGACATGAGTCGCCCCCTCTTCGACAGCCAGGGCGTAATCAGCCGACATGCCCATCGACAGCACGTCCAGCGCCAGCCCATCGGCCACCAGGGCATCCCGCAGGTGGCGTAGCAGGCGGAAGCGTGCGCGCAGCACGGCAGGATCGTCGCTGGGCTCCGGAATGGCCATCAGGCCTCGCAGGATCAGGTTGGGCAGCCTGGCGACCGCATGGGCCAAGGGCGGCAGATCATCCGGGGCTACCCCCGACTTGCTGTCTTCGCCACTGACATTGACCTGCAGGCAAACCTGGAGGGGCGGCAAGGTGGCCGGGCGCTGGGCCGACAGCCGCTCGGCCACCCGCAGTCGGTCGACCGAATGCACCCAGTCAAAGTGTTCGGCCAGGGCCCGCGTCTTGTTGCTCTGGATCGGGCCGATGAAGTGCCACTCGATCGCAAGGTCGGTCAGCTCCGCCTGCTTGGCGAGCGCTTCCTGCAGATAATTTTCGCCGAAACGGTGAAGGCCGGCCGCGAATGCCTCGCGCAGGACCGCCGCCGGCCGGGTCTTGCTGACGGCAATCAGGGTCACCGCACGATGCGGGGCAAGACCCGCGATCGCGGCGCTTATCGCTTGCGCAGCCTGTTGATTTATCGACATACTGGCTCGCTGGCCCATGGGCCAAGTGACCCTTCATAGGACGTAGTGGAGCAGGAAGAATAATGGATATCTCGGAACTCCTCGCCTTTTCTGTCAAGAACAAGGCGTCCGACCTGCACCTCTCAGCTGGATTGCCGCCGATGATCCGCGTGCATGGCGATGTACGTCGCATCAACGTTCCGCCACTCGACCATGCCACGGTGCACGGCATGATGTACGACATCATGAATGATGGGCAGCGCAAGACCTACGAAGAAAAGCTCGAGTGCGACTTCTCGTTCGAGATTCCCAATCTGGCGCGTTTTCGGGTAAACGCCTTCATCCAGCAGCGCGGTGCCGCTGCCACGATGCGGACGATTCCGTCGCGCGTGCTGACCCTGGAGGACATCCACGCGCCGCGCGTGCTCGCCGAACTGGCCAACCAGCCGCGCGGACTGGTGCTGGTGACCGGGCCGACCGGATCAGGCAAGTCCACCACGCTGGCCGCGATGATGAACCACCTGAACGAGAACTTCTACGGCCACATCCTGACGGTGGAAGACCCGATCGAATTCGTGCACGAAAGCAAACGCTGCCTGGTCAACCAGCGCGAACTGGGTGCCCACACCCTGGGGTTTGCCGATGCCCTGCGCTCGGCCCTGCGCGAAGACCCGGACTATATTCTAGTGGGAGAAATGCGCGATCTCGAAACCATCCGGCTGGCCTTGACCGCGGCCGAGACCGGGCACCTGGTGTTTGGCACCCTGCATACCAGTTCTGCCGCGAAGACCATCGACCGGATCATCGACGTGTTCCCGGCCGGTGAGAAGGAAATGGTGCGCTCGATGCTGTCGGAGAGCCTGCGCGCCGTGATCTCGCAAACCCTGCTGAAAACCCGCGATGGCCAGGGACGGGTTGCCGCCTACGAGGTAATGGTCGGCACACCGGCGATCCGCAACCTGATCCGCGAGGGCAAAGTGGCCCAAATGTACAGTAGTATTCAGACCGGCCAGTCGGTGGGCATGCAAACCCTCGACCAAGCCCTGCAAGATCTCGTCCGCCGTGGTCAGGTGAGCAACCCTGAAGCGCGCGCCTGCGCCACCAGCAAGGAACTGTTTGCAGCCTGACCGGCTGCCGTCATGAGTACACCAGCAATGATTCACGAAGAAGCACAGACCTTCGTCCTCAATCTGCTGCGCCTGATGGTGGCGCGGAAGGCTTCCGACCTGTTTGTCACGGTGGGTTTTCCGCCGGCGATCAAGGTGGATGGCCGGGTGACCCCGGTTGGCAGCGGCACGCTCGGGGCCGAGCAGACCGAACAGCTGGCCATGGCGCTGATGAACGAACGCCAGCGCGAGGAATTCCAGCGCACCCGTGAGTGCAACTTTGCTGTGGCACCGGAGGGTATCGGGCGCTTCCGCGCCAATGCCTACCTGCAGCAGGGGCAGGTCGCCCTGGTGTTGCGCACGATTGCCACCCGCATTCCCAACCTGGACGAACTGCGCCTGCCGCCGATCCTGAAGGACGTTGCCATGGCACGCCGGGGACTGGTCATTTTCGTCGGCGGAACCGGTTCGGGCAAATCGACCTCCCTGGCCGCGATGGTCGGGCACCGCAACCAGCGGGCGCAGGATCACATCATCACGATTGAAGACCCGATCGAATTCGTGCACGCCCATGGCCGCTGTGTCGTCAGCCAGCGGGAAGTCGGCGTGGACACCAACAGCTGGCAGGCCGCCCTGAAGAACACGCTGCGACAGGCTCCAGACGTGATCCTGATCGGCGAAATCCGCGACCGCGAGACCATGGAATATGCCCTCGCCTTCGCCGAGACCGGCCATTTGTGCCTGAGCACCCTGCACGCCAACAATGCCAACCAGGCGCTCGACCGCATCATCCATTTCTTCCCGGAAGAGCGCCGTCAGCAGGTGCTGATGGACCTTTCGCTGAACATGCGGGCGTTCATCTCGCAACGGCTGATTGCCAACCGCAATGGTCCCGGCCGGGTGGCGGCCATCGAGGTGATGCTGAATTCACCGTTGGTGTCCGACCTGATTTTCAAGGGGGATGTGCACGAACTGAAAGCGGTGATGGCGCGCTCGCGCGAGATCGGCATGCAGACCTTCGACCAGGCGCTGTTCGACCTGCATGAGGCCGACCTGATCAGTTACGAAGATGCCCTGCGGCACGCCGACTCGGTGAACGATGTGCGTCTGCGCATCAAGCTGGAAGGCAAGGCAGCGCACAACGTCGACCGCGCCGGCGCTCCCACCAACCTGCAGATCATGCCCTGACAGCCCGGCAGGGATCTCAGTCGTTCTGTTCCTGGTTCCCCGTCTCGCGGCTGCCCGAGCGCAGCCGATCCTGGCGGCTGTCGCCTGCCTCGTCGTCGGTACGGTTGGAGCCGGCCACCAGACGGTACTCGAACAGTCGGCAGTCGATCTGGCCATTGAAGAGCGGGGTGCGACGGGAGGCCGCAAGCCGGATCAGCTTAGCCAGCCGCAGGTCGCCGCTCAGGATGAACGCGCGCCAACCGGCAAACCGGCGTTTCAGCAGATGGCCGAACTCCGGATAGAAGGCGGCCATTTCCTCGTCTTCGCCCACACGCACGCCATACGGTGGATTGGTGATCAGCATGCCTTCCGGCGCCGGCGCCGAGGTTTCCAGCACATTCACCTGCTTCAGATGGACCGAGTCCTGCAGCCCCAGGGCCGTCAGATTTTCCCGGGTCATCTCGACGGCAGACCCGGCGATGTCGCTGCCCCAGATTGGCAATGGTTGCACTGGCAGGGCCCGCTCTTCGGCCGCGTCGTACATGGGATTCCAGTCACTGGCCAGAAATCCGGCCAGGTTGTGGAAGGCGAAGGGCCGGCCCAGGCCTGGGGCCCGCTGCAGGCTGATCTCGGCCGCCTCGCTCAGGATGGTGCCACTGCCGCACATCGGGTCATACAGCGGCACACCTGGCTGCCAGCCTGCGATGCGCAGCATGCCGGCCGCCAGGTTCTTCTTCAGGGGGGCGAGCCCGGTGTCGCGTGCATCGCCGCGCCGGAACAGGCCGGCCCCGGTGGTGTCCAGATACAAGGTCATCTGCAGACGATCCAGATGCAGATGCACCTGCACATCCGGTTCACGGGTATCGATCGACGGCCGCGCACCGCGGCGTTCACGCAGCCGGTCGCAGATGGCATCCTTCACGCGCAGGGTGAGAAAGTCGATGCTCTTCAGGGGACATTTGATCGCCGAGGTCTCGACTTTCAGGGTCAGTTCCGGGCCAAACCATTCTTCCCAGCGCACCGCAAGGGCTGCGGCGTAGACGTCGTCCTCGCTGCGATACGTGGCGTCGCCCACCCGCATCAGCACCCGGCTCGCGATGCGTGACTCGAGGTTGACCAGCATGGCCGTGCGCAGGGTGCCACGGAAAGCCACCCCGGCATCGCGGGCGCGGGCGTCGATCACGCCCAGGGCTTGCAGCTCGTCGGCCAGGGGTCCTTCCAGGCCCTTCGGGCAGGGTGCGTAGAAATCCGCCATCAGAAGGGCTTCACCACAACCAGACACACCACGGCAATCATCAGCAGAACCGGCAGTTCGTTGAACCAGCGATACCAGACGTGTCCACGGCGGTTGGCGCCTGCTTCAAAGGTGCGCAGCAGGCGGCCACACAGGTGGTGATAGCCGAGCAGCACCAGCACCAGGGTCAGTTTGAGGTGCATCCAGCCATTGCCGGGGCCGGGGCCGCGTCCGATGCCCACCACCAGCCAGAGGTAGAGACCGAGCAACAGCGCCGGCACCATCAGGATGCTCATGAAGCGGTACAGCTTGCGCGCCATCAGCAGCAGCCGCGCCAGTTCGGCGTCGCTCCCGGCCGGCACCATCGCCAGATTGACGAACAGGCGCGGCAGATAGAACAGGCCGGCAAACCAGCTGGCAATGAACACGATGTGGAAGGCCTTGATCCAGAGCATCAGGGGTCCTGGGGGGTGGTGGAGCGGTCGCGCAGGGTATCACGGACGGCGGCCGCCACGGCCTGACGGATCAGGTGCAGGCGGCGGTGAAAGAAATGATCGGCACCCGGCACCACCAGCAGCGGCAGGTCCTGCGGCCGGGCCCAGTCCAGCAGGACGGACAGCGGAATGACATCATCCAGCTCGCCATGGATCAGCAGGCTGTCGGCAGGTACCGGCGGCACATCGAAGCGCTGCACCGCCGTTCCCACCAGCATCAGGCGGGCCGGTGCCGCTGCGGTGTCGGTGGCGGCGAGCCGGGCGGCAACCCGCGCCTGCACGAAGGCGCCAAAGGAGAATCCTGCCAGGAACAAGGGCAGTCCCGGGTGACGGGCGCGCAGGGTATGCGCCAGCAGCAGCAGGTCGTCGGTCTCGCCGGTACCGGCGTCGTGCACCCCGGCACTCTCGCCCACCCCGCGGAAATTGGGCCGCCAGGCCAGCAGGCCGGCATCGTTGCAGGCGCGCGCCAGGGTCTGGGTGACCTTGTTGTCCAGCGTACCCCCCAGCAGCGGATGGGGGTGCGCCACCAGCGCCAGCCCCTGCAGGGTCCTGTCTGGCTGGTCAGCCACCACCTGGAGACGACCGGCCGGGCCTTCGACGTATTCGGTTGTCCGCGCCATCCGGCTTACACCTGCAGCCGTGCCACCGGCTGCCCTTCGACCAGGTGCGACTGGATGATTTCGTCGATGTCTTCCCGATCGACATAGGTGTACCAGATGCCTTCCGGGTAAACCACCAGCACCGGTCCCTGATCGCAACGGTCGAGGCAACCAGCCTGATTGATGCGGACCTTGCCGGCACCGCTCAGGCCGAGCGCCTTGACGCGATCCTTGGCATAGGCGCGCAGCTCGGCGGCGCCATGGTCCTGGCAGCAAGCCTCGCCGTTGGCGCGCTGGTTGCTGCAGAAAAAGACGTGATGACGGAAGTACGGCGTGTCGTTCATCGGAAGCGGCCCATGGCGCATCGTGCGGTCATCCTGCGGTCAGTCAATCGTGCATCAGTCTGTCGATGATACCTGAGGCGCCCGGGGCCACCACAATGCGAGGAACAGCACCGCCAGCAGCGGCCAGATCTCGTTCAGCCAGACCGTCAGGCCGGTAAAACTGCGCAGCTGACCGAAATTCCAGCCGAACAGGCTGCGCATCTCCCACAACGCCAGGTAATGACCGCCTAGCTTGGCCAGCAGCCCCCCCGCCAGCAGGCAGACACCGGCAGTGATGGCGCGGGCACGCAGCCGTAGGCGCCGGGTAAGCACCAGCAGCACGGCGCCGCTGGCCAGCCCTGCCAGCGTGGCACTGCCGAACCAGTCATTGGCCAGTACCGGCTTGAGCAGCCATTCGGCCGCCGTGGCCTTGGCGGCCATCACCAGCAGCAACAGCACCAGGGTGAGCAGCGGTGCCGAGCGGCGCGGCAAGACCAGGCAGGCCAGAAACAGGCCCAGGCCACACAGGCCGAGACCAGCGGCCAGCGCCTGCAGCCCCCAGTCCGCCGGATCGGGACGCAGGTCGGACCAGGCCAGCATATCGGGATTGCGCAAGACCCCTGCCCCGAGAAACGGAATCGAGGGATTCAGCTGGCAGGCGCACCACAGCAACACCAGCAGCAGCCCGAATTCAGGCTCCCAGCCGGGGGCAAGCCAGCCGTCGCGCCAGCGCTCCAGCGCTTGCAGGACGTGACGGGTAATAGCAGGCCGGCGCCAGGGCAAGGCGCCCAGCAACGCGCCGAGCGTGTTGGTCACCAGGTCGACATTGGAGGGAATGCGCGGTGGCAGCAAGACCTGCAACGACTCCATGACAAGACTGAGAACGGCGGCCAGCACGGTGGCAAACAGCACAGCCCGGCCGCCGGAGCACCGCCGCGCTGCCGCGGCCGCCGCCAGCCAGCCCAAAGGCAGATAGGCCAGCACATTGATCAGCAGGTCGAACGGGGTGATGTGGCGCGGCAGGGGCGCGAACAGAAAGCGCCATTGCAGGCTGCCCCAAGGCTCCCAGGGCCCGAACGGTGCCAGGCTGACGTAGACGATCATGAATGCGTGGATCAGCCATAACAGCAGCAGGAAGGCGATCGGTCGCACCGGCGGCAGCCTGGGCCGGGCGCGCCGCTCCGGTCGCGCCCGCTCCGGCGCCGGACTGGCCAGGCGCCGCGCCGGGCCCGGCGGCGCAGGCAAGGTCATCGGTAGGCGGGCAGGACCGAGGCCGTCAGGTGGGCGCGATAACGACGGGCCCGTTGCACATAAGACTCGGTCACGCGGCGCACCTCGGCAATTTCGGCATCGGTCAGGGCGCGTACCACCCGGGCCGGTGCTCCCATCACCAGCATGCCATCGGGAATCACCTTGTTGCCCGTGACCATGCTGCCGGCTCCAATCAGACAGTCGCGACCGATCACGGCGCCGTTCAATACCACCGATTTCATGCCGATCAGGGTATTGGCCCCAACCGTGCAACCGTGCAGCACGGCGAGGTGCCCCACGCTGACCCCGTCGTCGAGATTGAGCGGATAGCCAGGATCGTTATGCAGCACCGCCCCATCCTGGATGTTTACCCGATTCCCCAGGCGGATCATGTCGTTGTCACCGCGGATCACGGCGTTGAACCAGACACTCACGTCGGCACCGGCATTGACCTGCCCGATCACCGCGGCCGAGTCGGCCACAAAGTAGTCGCCGGCAAAGGTGGGACGCCAGGTTTCCAGGTCATAAATCATTTTCCGAGCACTCCCCGCGCCCTGCGACTTGATCGTCATCAGATCATAACATCCGTCTTCTACGTTTGCCGCGCCGCAACAATCGCAAGGAAGCGTAAAAACATGCCGGATTCACTAGGCGATTGCCAACATTTTCAAGACAATAGCAATATCGGATGGCGGAGGTTAATGCTTTAACCCCTCCGGCCCACCCAGGATGCAGAGGGACATGTCGTCGCCTTCGTCCTGATCCGTGTCCTGGAGGTTGCGCGATGACAAAAGAGAACCAGTGTATCGACTACTCGAACCTGAACCTCGACAACCAGCTGTGCTTTGCGCTGTACGCCGCTACCCATGCCATCACCCGGGCCTACCGTCCGCTGCTGAACGAGCTAGGCATCACGTACCCGCAATATCTGGTGATGGTGGTGTTGTGGGAGAACGACGCTGTGCCGGTCGGCGAGATTGCCCGCCGCCTGGAGCTGGACGCCGCCGCCCTGACGCCGCTGGTCAAGCGCCTGGAGGCGCTGGAACTGGTGACGCGCCAGCGCGACCATCGCGATGAGCGGGTAGTGCGCATTTCCCTGTCACCGGCCGGTTATGCGCTGCGCAGCCGGGCCCTGCGCGTAAAAGACCAGATCGTCTGCCGTACCACGCTGTCGCCCGCAGACGCCTCAGCCTTGCGCCTGCAGCTGCGCGCGCTGACGGCAGCGCTGGCCGAACATGAGACGGAAGAGAGCTTCAGCGCAGCTTGATTTCCACCCACATGCGGTTGAGTACACGCCGCTGACGCCGATCCAGGTCGCGCAGCATCTCCAGCTGTCGTACCCCCTCGGCGTCGGGAAACACCGCCTTGTTGCTGGCAATCGCCGGGCGGATATACGGCATGGCCGCCTGATTGGGGTTGCCTGATCCGATCAGGTTGGTCAGCTCAGCCGAGTTCTGTCCGTCCAGCATGAAGTCCATGAAGGCCTGTGCCAGGTCCGGGCGCGGACCGGAACGGTGCAGCACCATGTTGTCGAGGGCAAGCACCGCCCCTTCCTTTGGCGTCGAGAACGCCACCGTGAAGGCCCGTCCGGCCTTTTCGGCGTCTTGTGCCGCGACGTACATGTCGTTCGAATAGCCGTGCGCCAGCCAGATGTTGCCTACCGTCAGTTCCTTGATGTAGCTGGAATTGCTGAAGGATGCCCAATACGGCTTGGCGCGGATGATCAGGTCGCGGGCACGCGCCCAGTGCGCTTCGTCGGTGTCGTTGACGCTGTACCCCAGGTAACGCAAGGCAGCGGCCATCAGTTCGCGCGGACTGTCGAGCACGGTCACCCGTCCTTTCAGCTTCTCGAGATACTTCGGCTCAAACAGCAGCCCCCACGTGTCGTGCGGCAATCCCAGCGCATCGAGTCGCGTGCGGTTGTAGCCCAGCAAGGTGATGGTGTAGGCATAGGGCACGGCGTAGCGGTTGGCAGGATCATAAAAGCCGCCCAGAAAAGCCGGATTGAGGTTGCCGAAGTGCGGCAGCCGACTGCGGTCGAGCGGCCGCAGGGCATCCTGGCGGATCAGGGTTTCAACTGCATTGCCGGTCGGCACCAGGATGTCGTACCCGGTAGCCCCAGCAGCCAGCTTGGCCAGCATTTCCTCGTTGTCGGAGTAGTAGTCCTGCTCCACCTTGCAGTGGCACTGCGCCTCGAAACGGTCGAGGGTGGATTGCGAGATGTAATTGTTCCAGTTGAACAGGCGCAGCACGTTGGCCGCGTTGGCTGGTGGCGCCACCAGACCGGCCGACAGCACCAGCAGCACCAGCAGGCATCCGACCACGCGCTGCGGCCAGCCGGCAACATGCCTGCCGGGTGGGCGCCTCCGGGCCATGGCCTGGATGGCTGCCATCATGCCGCCCCCTTCAGCGCATCCGGCGCGAAGCGCGAGGCCAGGATGATCAGGCCCAGGGTGAGGGTCATCAGCAGGGTGGATACCGCGTTCACCTCAGGCGTGACGGCGATCTTGATCATGGAGTAGATCTGCAAGGGCAGCGTGTGCACGCCCACGCCAGCGGTGAAAAAGGTGATCACGAAATCGTCGATCGACAGCGTGAAGGCCATCAGCGCGCCAGCGATCACGCCGGGCAGGATCAGCGGAAAGGTGACCCGCCGGAAGGTTTGCCAGGGTGTGGCGCCCAGATCGCGCGCGGCCTCGAAAATGCTTTCGTCCATGCCGGCCAGACGGGCGCGCACCACAATGGCAACAAACCCGACGCAGAAGGTGATGTGCGCAATCAGCACCGAGAACAGCCCAAGGGTGAAATTCAGCACCTGCACGAAAAAGATCAACAGCGACACGCCGAGCAGGATTTCCGGCATGGCCACTGGCGTGATGACCAACAGCGGCAGGGCCCGCAGGCGGAAGCGGTGCATCGCGATGCCCGCCATGGTGCCGAGCAGCGTGGCAAAGGTGGCCGAGACAAAGGCGATCAACAGCGAATTCGCCCCGGCGCCGAGCATCTCGTCGTCGCTGAACAGCACGCGGTACCAGTGCAGGGTAAACCCGACCCACTCGGCATTCAGCCGGGAATCATTGAAGGAGTACACCACCACCACCACCAGGGGCAGATAGAGGAAGGCATACACCGCCAGAGAAACACTCCACAACACGGCGCTGCGGCGCATGCTCAATTTCCCCCGTCGCGTTTACGCTGACCCAGCCGGGCTGCCAGTCCCGCCAGCGCCAGCACCACCACGGTCAGCATGATCGACAGCATGCTGCCGAAGGGCCAGTCCCGGGTGCCCAGAAACTGGTCTTTGATCAGGTTGCCGATCAGGATGTCGCGCGTTCCCCCCAGCAGGTCGGGAATCGCAAACATGCCAAGCACCGGAATGAACACCAGCGCCGACCCGGAAAAAATGCCGGGCAAGGACAAGGGAAAGGTCACCCGCCAGAACCGCGACCAGGCGCTGGCTCCCAGATCCTGCGCGGCATCGAGCAGGGTGGGATCATGCTTTTCCAGATTGGTGTAGAGCGGCAACACCATGAACGGCAGGTGCACATAAACCATGCCCACCACCACGGCAAACGTCGAAAAAAGCAGGCTGACCGGAGCGCAGCCGAAGGCGGCGAGCACACCGTTGATCGTGCTGGCGAGCGCCTGCTGCGGGCCGAGCAGGATCATCAGGGCGTACACACGGATCAGGAAGTTGCTGGCAAACGGCAGGATCACCAGCAGCACCATCAGGTCGCGATGGCGCTTCGGGCTGCGGGCAATCAGCAGCGCGAGCGGGTAGGCCATCAGGATGCACGCGAGCGTGCTGATCAACGCGATCAGCAGGGACTTGAGGAAGATTTCGGTGTAGAGCAGGTCACTGAAAAAAAACTGGTAGTTCTCCAGTGTCAGGCCGGTGTCTTCGCCCGGACGCCCGCCCCCAAAGACCGGTGCCAGGCCGCCGAACGCGCCGGGATAGCGGAACGACGCCAGCACCATGATCAGGCTTGGTGCCAGAAAAAACAGCAGCATGAACAGGGTCGGCGGCCCCGACACCACCCAGCGGGTGATGGTGGCCGGGGCCAGCTTACTCATGCAGAAACACTCCCACCTCGGCCGACCAACGCAAGATGACCGGATCGCCTGCCTCGAAAAACTTGGCGCGTCCCGGGGCGCTGTTCGGCAGCAAGGCTTCGAGCCGGGTGCCATCCGACAATTGCACCAGATAGGTGGTGACATCGCCGATGTAGAGAAAATCGAGAATGCGCCCCCGCACCTCATTCGCGGCCGCCGGTGCGTCGGCGTGCTCGGCCAGCAGCTGCACCTGCTCGGGCCGCACGGCGAAGACGCCGGTCTGGCCTGACTGGACACCTGCCTTCAGGGGCGCCGACACCGCCCCGACACCGGCCACCTCGAGCAGCAAGCGGTCGGCAGCCACCGCGGTGACGGTGGCGTCGAGCATGTTGATCTTGCCGATGAAGTCGGCCACGAACCGGTTGCGCGGAAAACCGTACAGCCGGGAGGGCTCGTCCAGCTGCTCCACCCGCCCCTGGTTCATCACGGCAATGCGGTGGGATAGGGCCAGTGCCTCGGCCTGCGAGTGGGTGACGAAAATGAAGGTCACGCCGACGGTCTTCTGCAGATTGATCAGTTCCATCTGCATGTCTTCGCGCAGCTTTGCGTCAAGCGCGCCGAGCGGCTCGTCGAGCAACAGCAGGCGGGGCCGGTTGACCAGGCCACGGGCCAAGGCCACCCGCTGCTTCTGGCCACCAGACAGCTCGTGCGGCAGATGCTTCTGCTTTTCCAGCAAGTGCACCGATGCCAAGGCCTCCTGTACCCGACGACGGATCTCGTCCGGAACGACCTTGGCCATGCGCAACGGAAACGCCACGTTCTCTGCCACTGTCAGATGCGGAAACAGCGCGTAGCTTTGGAACACCGTGTGGATGGGCCGTTGTTCCGGCGGGATGCCGCGCAGCGACTGGCCGTCGAGCAACAGGTCCCCCTCGTCCGGGGCATCAAAGCCGGCAATCATGCGCAGCAGCGTGGTCTTGCCGCAGCCGGACGGCCCGAGCAGGGTGAAAAATTCACCGACCTCAATGGACAGGCTCACGCCATCGACTGCCGTGAAGCTGGCAAAACGGCGAACCACGTTGCGAATTTCCAACAAAGCCATGGCGCGAAGGAAGAGCGGCAAAACCCCGGATTGTATCGACTTCGTGACGGCATCGCATGGTGCCCGCAGACGGCTGACGGTTGCACACGTTAATTTTTTGATGGTGCACCGCAGCAATTGTGTCCAGTACAAGCGTCAGCACACTATAATTTTGTGGTACCTGCGTGGCAGGTCGGACGCGTTCCAAAAGTACAAAACCATAATTGAGGAGCAGTACCCAGATGAACAAGCTTTTCACCCTGCGGTGCCTGGTGCTTGCCACCACCCTGTTGGCTGCCGGTGCCCAAGCTGCAGACCCGATCAAGATCGGCATCGCCGGCCCCCTGACCGGCGGGTCTTCGCCAATGGGCATCTCGATGCGCGATGGTGCCAAACTGGCCACTGCCGAAATCAACAAGGCCGGCGGCATCCTTGGCCGCCAGCTGCAGCTGGTGGAGCGCGACGACGAAGCCAAGAACGAGCGCGGCGTGCAGATCGCCCAGGAACTGATCAACAAGGAACATGTGGTGGCCACGCTGGGCTATGCCAACACGGGCGTGGCCCTGGCTTCCACCCGGTTCTATGAAGAAGCAAAGATTCCGGTGATCGACAACATCGCCACCGGCTCGGCCGTGACCAAGCAGTTCCTGCCGCCGGAATATCCAGACAACTATGTCTTCCGCAACTCTGCCTATGACGGCATCCAGGCGCAGATGATCGTGGAAGAAGCGGTGGGGCGCCGGAAGTTCAGCAAGGTGGCAATCCTCTCCGACTCGACCAACTACGGCCAGCTTGGCCGCGAAGACCTGGAAAAAGCCCTGGCCGCGAAAGGCGTGAAGGCCGTGGCAGTCGAAAAATTCAACATCAAGGACGTCGACATGACGGCCCAGCTGCTCAAGGCCAAGGAAGCGGGCGCGCAGGTGATCCTGACCTACGCCATCGGCCCGGAGCTGGCCCAGGTGGCCAACGGCATGAAGAAGTTGGGCTGGAAAGTGCCGATGATTGGCAGCTGGACCCTGTCGATGGCCAATTTCATCGACAACGCCGGCAGCGAGAGCGAAGGGGCGCGCATGCCGGAAACCTTCATCCAGGAACCCAACACGCCCAAGCGCAAGACCTTCATCGAGGCCTACCTGAAGGCCTACAATCCGCCCGCTGGCCGCATTCCCTCCCCGGTTTCGGCCGCCCAGGGGTATGACTCGGTCTACCTGATCGCCATGGCCATCAAACAGGCCGGCAGCACCGAAGGCCCCAAGGTGCGTGCCGCACTCGAGAGCCTGAATGAAAAGATCGATGGCGTGGTGACGGTGTACGACCACCCCTTCACACATGACAACCATGAAGCCATCACTGCCAACATCCCGGTGATCGGCGAAGTGAAAGGCGGCCACGTCGTGTACGCGTACGAAGAAGAACGCAAGAACCCGCTGCGTCTCGAGAAGCACTGAGGCACGCGGCCTCGCGTTGCCTGGGCCGGGTGGCAACTGCCACCCGGCTTTTCGTATGTGAAAAGCCCGGCGGCCTGCGCCGCGGGCGTGTGGAGAAAAATCCCATGGCCATCCTGTTGCAGCTGCTGCTGAGCGGCGCCGCCCTCGGCATGATTTACGCGGTGATCGCGTTCGGCTACCAAAGCACCTTTGCCACCAGCGGCACCCTCAATTTCGGCCAGGGCGAAGCCCTGATGCTGGGGGCGCTGGTGGGTCTGACGCTGGCCGGCAACGTGGCCGGCGGCCCCTATCTGAATTACTGGCTGATGCTGCCGCCGGTGCTGCTGTTCGGCGCCCTGCAGGGCGTGGTGGTCGAACGTATTGGCGTGCGCCCAGCCATCCAGTCCAAAAGCGAGTTCGGCTGGATCATGTCGACCATCGCGCTCGGCATCATTTTTCGCAATGTGGCCGAGAACGTGTGGGGACATGACGACCTGCCCTTCCCGTCGCCACTGCCCACCGAACCGCTGCACCTGTTCGGGGCCAGCGTGCTGCCGATGGAACTGCTGGTGGCGGCGGGCGCGGTGGTGATGATGGTGGCTGTCGAGCTGTTCAACCGGCGCAGCATTTACGGCAAGGCGGTGGTGGCCACATCCACCGACCGCGATGCCGCCGGCCTGATGGGTATCAACACCAGCCTGGTGATCACCTTTTCCTACGCGCTGTCGTCGATGACGGCGGCGTTTGCCGGCGTGCTGATCGCCCCGGTGACACTGACCGGTGCCAGCATGGGCACGGCCCTCGGCCTGAAGGCCTTCGCCGTGGCGATCATCGGTGGGCTGAATTCCGGGCTGGGTGTGGTGGTGGGCGGCGTGCTGCTGGGCGTGACCGAAAAACTGACCGGGTATTACGTATCGACCGGGTATCAGGACGTGCCCGGCCTGATCCTGCTGTTGCTTGTGCTGTCGGTGAAACCCTCCGGCCTGTTCGGTAAAACCATCATCAAGAAGGTCTGAGTCCATGAAGCCCATGCAAGTCCTCGCCGGGGTGATTGCCCTGGCCGTGGTGCTGGCCCTGCCCCAGGTCATCACGAACGAGTATTACGTCCACCAGATGGTGCTGATTGCGATCTACGCGGTGCTGCTGTTCGGGCTGGACATCGTGGTGGGTTACACCGGCGAAGTTTCGCTTGCCCATGCCGGGCTGTTCGGCATCGGGGCCTACACCGCCGGCGTGCTCACCTGGAAGTTCGGCCTGCCCTTTTATGCCACCCTGCCCTGCAGCATCCTGGTGACAGCCGGATTCGGGGCCATTCTCGCCTTGCCGGCGCTGCAGGTGACCGGGCCCTATCTCGCCATGGTCACGCTGGCGTTCGGTACGATCGCTGGCATCCTGATCAACGAGATGACCTTCCTCACCAACGGTGCGATGGGCATCACCATCCACAAGCCGGTGCTGTTCGGACATGTGCTGCAGGAGGCCGAGTATTACTACGTGGTCGTCGTGGTGTTCCTGCTGGCCCTGTTTGCAGTGCACCGCATCCTGCGCTCGCATCTGGGACGTGCGTTCGAAGCCCTGCGCGGCAGCCCCGTCGCATCGGACTGCATGGGTGTAAGCGTCTATCGGTACAAGGTCTATGCCTTCGTGATCAGTGCCGGCTTGGCCGGCCTGGCCGGAGGACTGTTCACCTACAACGAACTGTATATCGCGCCCAACACGTTCAATTTCGAGCTGACCATCCTGTTCCTGCTGGCGATCATCATGGGCGGCCGCAAGACGCGCAGCGGGGCCGTGCTGGGTGCGGCGATTGTGGTGCTGCTGCCCAACCTGCTCGACGACATCAACCTGTTCCGATATCTCGCCGGCTTCGCGGCTGCGGTGGTGGTGATCCGCGCCGGCTTTGTGGTGAAGCATGCGGGCGTGGTCGGGCTCAGGTCCCTGCTGATTCCGGCCGCCGGCGCGGCCGGTCTGCTGGCAGCCGGCCTGAAGCTCGACAGCATGACCGACTGGCGCATCACCATCTTCGGCCTGCTGATCCTGTTCGTGGTGTACTACCTGCAGGAAGGCATCCTGGGCTGGGCGCGCGAGGTTGCGGCAAAGCTCAATCCCGCCTGGGGTCGCCGACATCGCGCCGCGCGGGTGGCACCAGCCCAGGACTGGAGCCAAGCGGGCACCGCCGGCCATCCATCGCGGTCCGAAGGTGGCCAGGACCGCGAAGCCGCAGCGGCTGGCGTGATCCTCGAAGCCAAGGGCGTGGTGATGCAGTTCGGCGGCCTGAAGGCGCTCAACCAGGTTGACCTGCAGGTTGAACGCGGCACGGTGCACGGTCTGATCGGACCGAACGGATCGGGCAAGTCCACCATGATGAACGTGCTCACCGGCATCTACCAGCCGACCAGCGGCCAGGTGCGGTTCCTCGGCCAGGACATGCCCGGCCGTACGCCATCGCAGATCGCCCTGTGCGGCATCGCGCGCACGTTCCAGAACATCCAGCTGTTTGGCGAAATGAGCGCCCTGGAAAACGTGCTGGTCGGCCTGCACCACACCTTCCACAGCAATCTGGCGTCGATCACCCTGTCCCTGCCCGCGCAGCGTGCCGAAGAGCAGGCTGCCCGTGCCCGGGCGGCCGCAATCCTCGACTTCGTCGGCCTGACCGACGTGGCCGATGAAGAGGCGCGCAACCTGGCCTATGGCCGCCAGCGCCTGCTCGAGATCGGACGGGCCCTGGCGCTCGACCCGCAGCTGCTGCTGCTGGACGAGCCTGCTGCCGGTCTCACGCCAGCGGAGATTCCGGACCTGATCGCCATCATCCGGCGAATCAAGGAGCACGGCATCACGGTGATCCTGATCGAGCATCACATGGATGTGGTGATGGGCATCTGCGACCGCGTGTCCGTGCTGGATTTCGGGCAGAAGATTGCGGAAGGCCTGCCGGCTGCCGTGCAGGCTGACCCGCGTGTGATCGAAGCCTATCTCGGCGGCCAGCCGGCCTGACACAGGACATCTCTCCATGTTGAAGATCGAACATCTCACCGCCGCCTACGGCAAGGTCAGCGTCCTACATGGCGTGAGCCTGAGCGTCCAGAAAGGTCAGGTGGTCACGCTGATCGGCAGCAACGGTGCCGGCAAGACCACCACCATGCGCGCTATCAGCGGCATGCTCAAGCCGACGTCGGGCAGCATCACCCTGGAAGGCCGCAACATCACCGGCATGCCATCGCACCGCATCTGCCGGCTGGGCCTGGCGCACAGTCCCGAAGGCCGCCGGGTGTTTCCCACCCAGAGCGTGCGCGACAACCTGTTGCTGGGCGCCTTCACCCGCCTGACGTTCGGAGGCGACCGGGGCGACATCGACGGGGACCTCGACCGTGCCCTCGACCTGTTTCCCCGGCTGCGCGAACGCAAAGACCAACTGGCCGGCACGCTCTCCGGCGGAGAACAGCAGATGCTGGCCATGGCCCGGGCGCTGATGCTGAAGCCGGATGTGCTGCTGCTTGACGAGCCTTCGATGGGGCTGGCGCCGATCATCGTCGAGGAAGTGTTCCAGATCATCCGCCGGCTGAAGGAGCAGGGCATGACCATGCTGCTGGTCGAGCAGTTTGCGGCCGCCGCCCTCGGGGTGGCCGATTATGGCTACGTGATGGAAAACGGCCGGATCTCGGTGGAAGGACCGGCCGCACAGCTGCAGAATGACCCGGCCGTGCGCGCCGCCTACCTGGGCGGCGGACACTGAGCAGGGCGGCGGCGGCATACGGCCCGCAGTCATCCGCCTGCCACGATCACACCGCCGCGATCAGCCCGCCATCGGCCTGCGCTGATCAGCGGGCGGTGATGAAAGGGTAGTGATCAACAGACGGCGATCAGCGGGCGGGCTTGCGGAACTTGAGCAGGAAGTTGTCTGCCTCGCCGATCGCGAGGTATTTCTCGCGATCCTGCGCCCCCATCGCGAGCGTTGGCGGCAAGGTCCACACGCCCTTCGGCCAGTCCTTGGTGTCGCGCGGATTGGCGAGTAGCTCAGAGCTTGCCACCAGCTCGAAGCCGGCCTTGCGCGCCATGGCGATCACGTAATCCTGACGCAGGTAGCCGTTGTCGGCCTTCGGGTCTTGCGGCTTGTCGTTGCCGGCACGGTGATCTTCGATGCCCAGGATGCCGCCGGGCTTGAGCGCCGCATAAAACCCGGCCAATGCCTGGTCGGCATAACCGGCACCCACCCAGTTGTGCAGGTTGCGGAAGGTCACGATCAGGTCGGCTGATCCCGGTGGGGCAACCTGATAGTGGTCTTTTCCCAGTTCGCTCAGCTTGACCTGGCCATATACCGCCGGGGTGGCGGCGAGCTTGGCGCGGAACTTGTCCTTGCCAGGCGGCGGTGCCTCCTCATCGCCCTTGGGCGGCACGGCGACATAATAGGTGCCGTGCGGTTTTAGGTAAGGGGCCAGGATCTCGGTCCAGTACCCACCGCCGGGGCTGACCTCCACCACGGTCTGGTCTGGCTTCAGGCCCAGGAACTCGAGTTCTTCCTTGGGATGACGGACCGCATCGCGCTTGAGGAAATTGGGCGAGCGCTGGCTGCCGGAGAGGGCAGCGGTCAGTCCGGCATCTTCCGCCTGACCGGCGATCGGCAGCGCCAGCAGCAGGCTGCCCAGCAGCACGCTCCCAACCAGGGCGGACCAGGATGTACCAGCAACACGGTATGACATGAGAAATCCCTCGGGTTGGAAAAAGATCAACGCAGCAACCAGAACAAGACCTGGGCCAGCAGCAGGCCGCCTAGTGCCCCAAGCAGCAGCAGGAGCACCCGGCCCTGACGACGCTGCTCGGCCAATACCTCGGCCAACAAGGCGCGATCCTCGCCCGGCCGGGCTCCCTGCTGCAGGGCCTGCACGACAAGGCGCGGAATGGCGGGCAGCAGGTGGGCGTAATGGGGCGCCTCGCGCTCGAGCTCCTTCACCAGCCGGCGCCAGCCCACCTGTTCATTCATCCAGCGCTCCAGGAACGGCTTGGCCGTTTTCCAGAGATCCAGATCGGGGTCGAGGTCGCGGCCGAGTCCTTCCACATTGAGCAGGGTTTTCTGCAGCAACACCAGTTGTGGCTGCACTTCCATCCGGAAACGACGGGACACCTGAAACAGGCGCAGCAGCACCCGGCCGAAGGAAATCTCTTTCAGCGGCCGGTCAAAGACCGGCTCGCAGACCGCCCGGATGGCCGCCTCGAATTCTTCCACCCGGGTGTCGGCAGGCACCCAGCCGGCCTCCAGATGGGCCTCGGCCACCCGGCGGTAATCCCGCCGGAAGAAACCGATCAGGTTTTGCGCGAGGTAATCCTTGTCACGCTGCTCGAGTGCACCAACGATGCCGAAGTCGAGGGCGATCCAGGTACCGTCGGCCGCCACGAAGATGTTGCCGGGGTGCATGTCGGCATGAAAGAAACCATCCCGGAAGACCTGGGTGAAAAAGATCTCGACACCATCCCGGGCCAGTTTGGGAATATCCACCCCCTGACTTCGCAGGACTTCAATCCGGGACACCGGGGTGCCCACCATGCGTTCCATCACCATCACCTGATGGTCACACCAGTCCCAATACACTTCGGGCACGCGCAGCAGCGTGCTGTCGGCGAAATTGCGTCGCAGCTGACTCGCGTTGCTCGCTTCGATGAGCAGGTCCAGCTCATCGCGCAGATGCCGGGCAAATTCCTCAACCACCTCGCGCGGACGCAGACGTCGCCCATCCGGCACCCATTCGAGCAAATGCGCCGCCGTGCGCATCAGGTCGAGGTCGCGCCGGATCACCCGGCCGATGCCCGGCCGCAGGATTTTCACGGCCACTTCGCGGCCGTCCAACAGACGGGCAAAATGCACCTGCGCCACCGAGGCACTGGCCACCGGCGTTTCATCGATCCAGCTGAAGGTGCCGCCCAGATCCGGGCCGTACACCCGCTCGAGCACGGCGCGGGCTTCCGGCCAGGGGAATGGCGGCACGCGGTCCTGCAGGCGCGCCAGCTCGTCGGCAAGATCGACCGGCAGCAGATCGCGCCGAGTGGACAGGGCCTGCCCCAGCTTGACGAAAATCGGGCCCAGACCTTCCAGGGCCAGTCGCAGCCGTTCGCCGCGGCTCAGGTTGGCCAGCGCCGCCTGCCCGGGCCAAGGCATCCAGCGCAGGGGAGCCAGCA
Organism: uncultured Ferrovum sp.; assembly: GCA_903863375.1. Lineage (GTDB taxonomy): Bacteria > Pseudomonadota > Gammaproteobacteria > Burkholderiales > Ferrovaceae > CAIVHB01. The sequence goes on along the minus strand of CAIPBT010000076.1, from coordinate 7,871 downwards.
GCCAGGGCTGTCCCACCAACACGTCGAGTCGGTAACGGGTGCAGACCAGCAGGATCCGCAGCAGACGCAGCAGGCCCATCCGGTCAGCGCTCCGGCACGGTTGCCGGACGCCGGCCAGCCAGCAAACGCTCCAGCCGGGTCACCCGCTGCGCCAGTCGGTCAGTATCTTCGCGCATCGTATCGATCGCGTGACACTGCGCGGCCACCAGCGACGGAATCGGCAGGAGCCGGGCTTCGTGCCAGAGATACTCACGACCGGCGTTGCCGGCCCGGCCCGCTGCCTGACGCCCCCAGGCAAACCCACTGCGCAGGGTCTGCCCGGTACGCTCGGCCAGCACGTCGCCGAGCCAGGGGGCCAGCCATTCTTCCGGATCCGGGCGCAGATGGCGGGCAATGAAACCCAGTTCTGCCGCCAGGCCGGCATTGCCTTCAATCGCGACCTTGCGCATCACGCCGTCGAAACCATCCGCAAGGGCCCCCAGGTCGGCAGCATCGAGGTGCAACGAAACCTGCTGTCGCCGCAGGCGGGCCGCATCGGTTCCATCCGTCCCGGCGGCCGGCAGATCCGCCTGTGGCAGCCCGTCGGCATCCAGGCAGAAACTGCCCTTCACCCCGGCCAAATCCCACAGCACCCGATGACCGGCAAAGGGACGCAGCCGGTCCTGTGCCCAGGGCGCGTCAGCCAGCAGGCGTCGCAGGATCGGCAGCGTCAGATGGTGGCTCACGCGATTTGCTGGATGCCGGCCAGCAGCCAGGGGCTGCCGGGCTCCTGCAGGCGTTTGCGCACGTGCCAAAGTTCGGTGAAGGTGCTCGGGGCGCCACCGTCTTCGCGCAGGGTGCCGGTGAACTGGACGCTGGCAACCGCTTCGTCGCCAACCACCGTCAGGTCCAGCAGATCGGCATCCAGTGCCAGCACATCGGTTTGCTGGCGAGCATTGTGGCGATCCTGAATCTGCAGCGAGAGCTCGGCAAACATCTGCGGCGTGCTGAATTCGCGCAGATCCTGCAGGTCGGCGCGGTCATTGGCGGCCTGCAGACGCACGAAGGCAAGCTTTGATTCGCGCAGGAAACCCGGCAGGTCGAAACCCGCCGGCAGCACCAGATCGGGCCGCGGCGGTGCGGCAAGGGCCGGCTGGCCAACGGACAGGGACTGCGCGGCCGGCACATACGGCTGGGCCGGCGCGTAGTCCGGCTCGGGGGCGGTCCAGCCACCCTGCTGGGGCACAGCCTGGGGCGCCGGGATTGCCGACGCCATGAACCGACGCAGCAGGAAGATGAAGCCACCGATCAGCAGCAAGGGCAGGAGCAGGCCGCCGAGACCGAAACCCCCGCCCCCCCCGCCGTGCCCGAATAACAGTCCGCCGAGCAGGGCACCGCCGGCAAATCCGGCCAACGGCCCCATCCAGCTGCTGCGGGGTGCCGGTGCCGGCACCATGCCCGGGCGGGCACCCTGACCGAAGGCCGGAGCGGCAGCAGGTGGCAGCGGGCTGGGTGCAGCAGCCGGTGGCGGCAGCGGTGCCGGCGCACGCTGCAGGGTGGTGGTTTCGCGCTGGCGCCCGATGCTGCTGCCCGCGCCCAGGCGCTTGGCAAAGGCATCGTGAACGGACAGGCACAGGCAGAACAGCAGGACCAGGCAGGCTAGCAGGCGTTTGTTCATGTCAGTATCGATATCCCATGTGCAGCGCCACGATGCCGGCGCTGAGGTTGTGGTAACGAACTGCCGAAAACCCGGCATCGTCCATCATGTCTTTCAAGGTTTCCTGATCGGGATGCATGCGGATCGACTCCGCCAGATACCGGTAGCTCTCGGCATCGCCAGCCACCAGTTGACCGAGCCGCGGCAACACATGCAACGAGTACGCATCATACGCCGGGCGCAGCGGCTGCCAGATCTGGGAAAACTCCAGCACCAGGGCGCGGCCACCCGGCTTCAGCACCCGATACATCTCGGCGAGGGCGCGGTCCTTGTGGGTCATGTTGCGCAAGCCGAAGGCAACACTGACCACATCGAAGCTGCGATCGGCGAAGGGCAGCTGTTCTGCGTCGCACAGCATTGCTGGCACGGCCAGGCCCTGGTCCACCAGGCGGTCACGACCGCGCCCCAGCATCGCGGGATTGATGTCGGTCATCACCACATGGCGGGTGCGGCGGGCAAACGCCAGCGCAAGATCCCCGCTGCCCGAAGCCAGGTCCAGCACGCGATCCTTGTCGCGCACCCGCGCCAGCTCGACGGCAAAGCGCTTCCATGCGCGGTGCAGCCCTGCCGACATCAGGTCGTTCATCACGTCATACTGCGCTGCCACAGAATTGAAGACGGCGCCAACCCTGCCTTTCTTCTCGTCGACGTCCACCTGCTCGAAGCCGAAATGGGTCTTGCTCATGCGTTGCCTCCGCGGTGCGCTGCCACCTGTTCCTGGTACCGCCCCCACAGGAACGGCTGATTCTCGCCGATCTCGCGCAACCAGCCCCACGAATAGATGCCGGTGTCGTGACCGTCCGAAAAGACGATCAGCACGCCGTAATTGCCGACCGGCCGCAGCTCGAGGATGGTGACATCCTGCTTGTCGAGTTGCAGCGTTTCCTGTCCCGGGCCATGGCCACGCACCTCGGCCGATGGCGAGTGCACCCGCAGAAATTCAAAGCTGAGCGCAAAGCTCTGCCCGTCATCGAAGCTCACACGCAAGAGTCGCGCGGGCTGATCGAGTTCCAATTCGGTGGGCCAAGGTGCAGATGCCATGAGAATCCAGTGAGGGACGAATGTCAGGGAGCATCATCATAATCCAGTCCCCCTGGCAAACGCGCTGTCATAAATAATCCATATTTTTGCTATATACATGGCACCGAGATGAAATATTTCAACGCACCGGACGGAGTACAGCGTGGCAGCCCAAATCCTTGTGATCGAAGATGAAACTGCCATCCAGGAACTGATCGCACTGAACGTGCGCCAGGCCGGACACCGGCCGACGCTGGCCGGTGACGCGGAAGAGGGGCTGGCGCGCGTGCAGCAGTCCTTGCCCGACCTGATCCTGCTCGACTGGATGCTGCCGGGCATGAGCGGCATCGATTTCCTGCGCCGCCTGCGCACCAACGGCCGCACCCAATCGATCCCGGTGATCATGTTGACGGCGCGCGCCGATGAACAGGACAAGCTGCTCGGGCTGGAGCATGGCGCGGACGACTACATCACCAAACCGTTTTCCACTCGCGAACTGAACGCCCGCATCAAGGCCGTGCTGCGACGCCGGGCACCGCAGATGACCGAAGACCGGGTCGACTTTGGCGACCTCGTGCTCGATCCCGCCACCCACCGCATCAGCGCAGACGGTGTGGATGTTGCTGTCGGCCCGACCGAGTTCAAGCTGCTGCATTTCTTCATGACCCACCCGGAGCGGGTGTACTCGCGTACCCAGATTCTGGATCAGGTCTGGGGCGATCACGTCTTCATCGAGGAGCGGACGGTCGACGTGCACATCCGTCGCCTGCGCTCGGCACTGCATCCCACCAGCCACGACCGCCTGCTGCAGACCGTGCGCGGATCGGGATACCGCTTCACACGGGTGGCCTGACCGCCAGCATTGCAGCAGCGGCCCGCAGACCAAAGGGCACCACCATCGCCGCTCCAGTCATGCGAACCCGCCATGAGGAATGGTAGGCTTTCGCATGATTTCCTTCTGGCCCTACCTGATGCGGCGGCTGGCGCTGGCGGTCCTGCCAGCCTTGCTGCTGTGGCCCCTGGCCGGCGCCCTGGCTGCCAGCGCGCTTGCCTTCGCAATCCTGACGTGGATCCTCGGCCGGCACCTGGTGCAGCTGATGCGGCTGATTGTCTGGCTGCAGCAGCCATCCCCTGCCACCACCCCGGAAGCGACTGGCCCCTGGGGCGAGGCCTTCCTGGGATTGTTCCGCCTCCAGCGCAAGGCCGAACATGGCAGCGAAATGCTGCGCGAGGCGCTGAACCGCTTCCAGGATGCCGGAGCTGCCCTGCCGGATGGGGTGGTGATCATGGATACCGACGACCGGATCGAATGGTGCAACCCACTGGCGGAAGAGCACCTTGGCGTGCAACTGGAACGCGACCGCGGCCAGCAGCTCACGTACCTGATGCGCCAGCCCGAGTTCCTGCGCTGGCTGGCCGAAGACCCTTACGACACGCCATTGGTGCTGCGCAACGCGCGCAATGAGGGCCTCACCCTGCTGTTCCGGCTGGTGCGCTACGGCCCGCGCGAAAAGCTGGTGGTGAGCCGCGACATCACGGTGATCGAAAACGCCGAGCGGGTGCGGCGGGATTTCGTCGCCAACGTGTCCCATGAGCTGCGCACCCCGATCACCGTGATCTCCGGCTTTCTGGAAACCCTGGAAGACAACGAGGACATGGACCGGGACAGCGTGCGCCGGGCCATGACCCTGATGCGCAGCCAGGCCGAGCGTATGGCACATCTGGTGGAAGAACTGTTGACGCTGTCGCGCCTGGAAAGCGACCACGGGGCGCCGCCTGCCGATGAAATCTCGACGCGCACCCTGATCGAACTGCTGGCGCGCGAAACCGAGCAGCTGAGTCAAGGTCGGCACACCGTCACCGTCGAAGTCGGTGACGATGTCGTGCTGGTGGGCAGCTGCAGCGAACTACACAGCGCCTTCGGCAATCTGGCCAGCAACGCCGTGCGCTATACCCCGCCGGGCGGGCAGATCACCCTGCGCTGGACGTACGACAGCACCGGCGGCCGCTTCAGCGTGCGGGATACCGGCATCGGCATCGCCCCGGAACATCTGCCGCGCCTGACGGAACGGTTTTATCGGGTGGATAAGGGCCGCTCCCGGGAAACCGGCGGCACTGGCCTTGGGCTTGCCATCGTGCAGCATGTGCTGAACCGCCACCAGGGCCGCCTGGAAGTGCAGAGCACGCCGGGGCAGGGCAGCCTGTTCATCGCCTGCCTGCCCACCGAACGCCTGAAAACCGGACTGCCTGCCGCTGAACCGCTAGAATGATGACGTGTCTTTTGCTGGCGCCAGCGTCCTGAACGGAATGATTGGAATCCTGATTGTGGCCCACGGGGCCCTGGGTGAGTGCCTGATCCACTGCGCCAGCCACGTGATGGGGCGCCGGCCCCTGCGGGTGCGCCAGCTGGGCGTGACCGTGCACGACGACCCCGAGGCCCTGCTGCCCCATGCACGCGACCTGATCCGCGATCTGGACGATGGCAGCGGCGTGCTGGTGCTGTCAGACATCTGTGGCGCCACGCCCTGCAACATTGCCAGCCGCCTGATCGAACCCGGCCGGGTGGAACTGCTGGCCGGGGTCAGCCTGCCGATGCTGGTGCGGGCGCTGACCTATCGCGAGGAGCCACTGGCCAGTGTTGTCGAGAAAGCCATGACCGGCGGCGTGAACGGTGTCATGCACCTGTCTCCCAGTGCGCGCCCTTGCTGATTTTTACGCCTTCCGCACAGCCGCGGAAAACATTCCCACGGTACTATCCGGGGGCGGTGCGCAGGGTCGGCATCTGCCTGCCGCCGAGCCGCCCTGCCCCTTCCCTCACCTGAACCCTCCGCAGGAGCTATGCGCATCATGCCGTCACGGGAAGTCGACATCATCAACAAGCTGGGGCTGCATGCCCGGGCCTCTGCCAAGCTGACCCAACTGGCGGGCAAGTATCCCTGTGAGGTGATGCTGTGTCGCGGCAACCGGCGCGTGAATGCCAAGAGCATCATGGGAGTGATGACCCTGGCGGCCGCCCGCGGCATGCAGGTAACGATCGAAACCTCGGGTGACGAGGCCGACGCAGCGCTGGAGGCGCTGTGTGCGTTGATTGCAGATCGCTTCGGCGAAGGCGAGTAAATCCATGAGCTTTGCAATGTTCGGCATCGGTGTCTCGGGCGGTATTGCCATTGGCCCGGCACGCCTGTTGTCGCACACCTCGCTCGAGGTGTCGCACTATGCCGTTCAGCCTGACCGACTCGATCGGGAAATCGAACGGTTCAACCATGCCATCGGCACGGTGCGCAGCGAGCTCGAAGAATTGCGCACCAGTGTGCCGACAGGCTCGCCGGCGGAGGTCGATGCCTTCCTGCACCTGCATCTGATGATCCTGAACGACGCCACCCTGTCGGAGGCGCCCTGTGCGTTGATCCTGCAGCAGGGCTGCAATGCGGAATGGGCACTGAAGCAGCAGATGGACCTGCTGATCCGCCAGTTCGAGGCCATCGAGGACACCTATCTGCGCGAGCGCCAGGTTGATGTGGTGCAGGTGGTGGAGCGGGTGCTGAAAGCGCTGCTGGGTTCGCCCAGCTTGGTGAACACCGCCGGCCATCGCGACAGTCCGGGCATCCTGGTGGCGCACGACCTGAGCCCAGCCGACATGATGCTGTTCAAGGAACAGCAGTTCACGGCCTTCATCACGGATGTCGGCGGCGCGACCTCGCACACCGCCATCCTTGCGCGCAGTCTGAACATTCCCTCGGTGGTGGCCTTGCACCATGCCTGGCCGCTGGTGCGTGAAAACGAAATCGTCATTGTCGACGGCACGCAGGGGGTGGTGATCGTCAACCCCGACCGCCAGGTGCTCACCGAGTACCGCCTGCGTCAGGAACAGTGGGACCTTGAACGGCAGAAGCTGAAACGCCTGCGCTCCACGCGCGCCACCACCCTGGACGGGGTGGACGTGGAACTGCACGCCAATATCGAGTTTCCAAGCGACGTCGAACAGGTGCGGCGCAGTGGTGCCACCGGCATTGGCCTGTTCCGCAGCGAATTCCTGTTCATGAACCGGCCCGATCTGCCGGACGAAGAAGAGCAGTTTGCAGCCTATCGGGCGGTGGCAGAGGCCATGAAAGGAGCGCCGGTCACCATCCGCACCCTCGACATCGGCAACGACAAGCCAATCGAGCAGGGTCCGCGGGTGACCAGCAATCCAGCCCTGGGATTGCGGGCAGTGCGCTATTGCCTGTCGGAACCACGGCTGTTCAACACCCAGCTGCGCGCCATCCTGCGGGCATCGGCCTTCGGCCGGATCCACCTGTTGATCCCGATGCTGAGCTGCCGGGCCGAGCTCGACCAGGCGCTCACCATGCTGGAGGCGGCGCGGGCCCAGTTGCGCGAGGAAGGCGTGGCATTTGCCGAGGACATTCCGATCGGCGGCATGATTGAAATTCCTGCGGCCGCACTGGCCCTGGAGTCGCTGCTGGACCGGCTGGATTTCCTTTCCATCGGCACCAACGACCTGATCCAGTACACATTGGCCATCGACCGCACGGATGACAGCGTGGCGCACCTTTATGATCCCTTGCATCCGGCGGTGCTGTTTCTGGTGGCACACGTGATCCGTACCGCCCACAAGCACGACAAGCCCGTGGCCGTTTGCGGCGAGATGGCAGGGTCACATGACATGACGCGGCTGTTGCTCGGTTTCGGCCTGCGTTCGTTCTCGATGCACCCCAATCATCTGCCGATGGTGAAACAGGTGGTGCTGAAGACCACGCTGGCCGATGCCGAGCCGATCAGCCGGCGCATCCTGGCTGCGTACGACGCGGAAAAGATCCAGTCGCTGCTGACCAAGCTGAACAGCGCCTGAACGAAGCCACGACGGCCCGTCAGCGCAGGCGGGACGGGACCTGCGCCATGCCGGGGCGGCGATGCAACCAGGTGAAATCGGCGGCTTTCGTGTGCCAGGGCGGGCGCGACCAGGTCGATTCCGGTCACGCCCGTTTTGGCGGGAAGATGGCATGTCACCGCACGGGGGACCTGATGCGAATTCCGGTGGCTTCTTGTTTTTCCGGACATCAAGCCCTGCGGGGTGTAGCCCCACCCCAAGGTAGGCACTGCGAATGGTTGGCACCAGCTGCCCCTCCCCACTCCCCACGGCTACAACCCGATATCC
>CAIPBT010000075.1 GCA_903863375.1 uncultured Ferrovum sp. | reverse complement strand
TTTCCGCCACGGCATGAGCACCGACCTGCGGCAGGCCATCCCGACGCCAGCCGGCACGGCCAGTCGGGATGCAATACAATGTCGGGTTGTTCAATGATCCAGGGTCAGTGTCCGTCGCGCTGAGCCTGCCGCGCCGAGGAATGCCATGGAAGCCGAACGTCTCAACGCCATCGTCAATCACATGTCCGGGCTGGCCGACCGCATCACCAGCCTGCGGAGGTATCTTTGACTTCGATACCAAGAGCGAACGCCTGGAGGAAGTCAGCCGCCTAGCGGAAGATCCCACCCTTTGGGAAGACGCCAAGCGCGCCCAGGAGCTGGGCAAGGAACGCAAGAGCCTGGAAGCCGTGGTGAATACGGTGCTGGGCGTGGAGCGCGACCTGCGCGACGCGCGCGAGCTGTTCGAGATGGCATCGGAAGAGAACGATGAAAGCTCCCTGCTCGCCGTAGACAGCGACCTGCAGCGGGTGGAAGCGGTGGTAGCAGGCATGGAATTTCGCCGCATGTTCAGCGGGGAGCTCGACAGCGCCAGCTGCTTCATCGACATCCAGTCTGGGGCCGGTGGTACCGAGTCGCAGGACTGGACCTCCATGCTGCTGCGCATGTACCTGTACTACTGCGAAAAACGCGGCTTCACCACCGAAATTCTGGAAGATTCGCCCGGGGAAGTGGCTGGCCTGAAGAGCGCCAGCATTAAGGTGACCGGCGACTACGCCTACGGTTATCTGCGCACCGAGACGGGCGTGCACCGGCTGGTGCGCAAGTCCCCCTTCGATTCCGGCAACCGCCGCCACACCTCCTTCGCCTCGGTGTTCGTCTATCCGGAAGTGGATGAGTCGATCGAGGTCGACATCAATCCGGCCGACCTGCGCATCGACACCTACCGCGCCAGCGGCGCCGGTGGCCAGCACATCAACAAGACCGACTCGGCGGTGCGGATCACGCACCTGCCGACCAACACGGTGGTGCAGTGCCAGAACGACCGTTCACAGCACCGCAACCGCGCCGAGGCCATGGCGATGCTGAAGTCGCGGCTGTATGAAGCCGAACTGCGCAAGCGCAACGCCGAGAAACAGTCGCTGGAGGACAGCAAGACCGACGTGGGCTGGGGACACCAGATCCGCTCCTATGTGCTCGACCAGTCGCGTATTAAGGATCTGCGCACCAACGTCGAAGTGGGCAACACCCAGGGCGTGCTGGACGGCGACCTCGACATCTTCATCGAGGCCAGCCTGAAGCAGGGCCTCTAAATCATCGGAAGGAAGCGGCATGACCGACGCACGACAGCCAGACCCCCAGCAGCCTAGTAGCCAGCAGCCCAGCAGCCAGCAGCCCAGCGTTCAGCAACCTGGCCATCCGCAGTCTGGCGCCGAGCCGACCGTGACCACCACCACGGCCGCCGCGGACAGCGCCGAAAATCCGCTGTTCGAGGAGCGCCGCCACAAGCTGGCCGCGCTGCGGGCCGCCGGGCAGGCGTATCCGAACGACTTCCAGCGCACCCATGAAGCCGGCCTTCTGCACGCCGGCCATGATGCGATGGAAGGCGAGGCGCTGGCCGAGCAGGGTATCGAGGTGCAGGTGGCTGGCCGGCTGATGCTCAAGCGGGTGATGGGCAAGGCAGCCTTCGGTACCGTGCAGGACACGAGCGGGCGCATCCAGCTGTACGTGACCGCCGACAAGACCGGCGTGGAAGCCCTGGCGGCCTTTAAGCACAACGATTTGGGCGACATCCTGGGCGCGCGCGGGGTGCTGTTCAAGACCCGCACTGGCGAGCTGTCGATCGAAGTCCACGAGCTGCGCCTGCTCGCAAAAAACCTGCGACCGCTGCCGGAGAAATTCCATGGCCTGGCCGATCAGGAGCAGAAATACCGCCAGCGCTATGTCGACCTGATCATGAATCAGGAGTCGCGCGAGGTGTTCGTCCGGCGCAGCCGCATCGTGCAGGCCGTGCGCAGCTTCCTGGTGGAGCGTGGCTATCTCGAGGTCGAAACGCCGATGATGCATCCGATCCCGGGTGGCGCAGCGGCCCGGCCCTTCGTGACACACCACAACACCCTCGACATGGAGCTGTTCCTGCGCATCGCGCCAGAGCTGTATCTGAAGCGCCTGGTGGTTGGCGGTCTTGACCGGGTGTTCGAGATCAACCGCAATTTCCGGAACGAGGGCATTTCGCCCCGGCACAACCCGGAATTCACCATGATCGAGTTCTATGAGGCCTACCGCGATTACCGGTACCTGATGGACCTCACCGAAGAGATGTTCCGCTTCGTGGCGCTCCAGGCCACCGGTTCGACCGAGGTCAGCTACCAGGGCAAGACCATCGATTTCGGCAAACCCTTTCACCGGCTCACGATCCTGCAGGCCATCACCACCCACTGCCCGCAATACGTCGGGCAGCCGCTGACGGACGCCGGCTACCTGCAGGCGGAAATCCGCCGCCTTGGTGGCAAGCTGCCGCCGGGCCCCGGCGCCAATCAGGGACCGGGCATCGGTGCCCTGCAGCTTGCCCTGTTCGAGGAAACCGCCGAGAGCCTGCTCTGGGAGCCAACCTTCATCATCGACTACCCAGCCGAAGTATCGCCACTTGCCCGCCGCAGCGACCGCGCGCCAGAGCTCACCGACCGCTTCGAGCTGTTCATCACCGGGCGGGAGATTGCCAACGGGTTTTCCGAACTGAACGACCCGGAGGATCAGGCAGCGCGCTTCCGCGCCCAGGTCGAACAGAAGGAAGCCGGTGATGCGGAGGCCATGCATTACGACGCGGACTATATCCGCGCTCTGGAATACGGCATGCCGCCGACCGCCGGCGAAGGGATCGGCATTGACCGGCTGGTCATGCTGCTCACCGACAGCCCGAGTATCCGCGATGTGATCCTGTTCCCGCAGCTGCGCCGGGAAAGCTGATCCCCGCCCGGGCGTTGCCGCCCCGATCCGGCAGCAACGCCGAAAACAGTCCTGGCAGGCATAGGCAAAAGCCGTTGGACGTGGGATAATTTTCCACGCTTTAACGGAGGTACCTGCCATGTCCAGCAATACCGCTTCCCGTCCCCTGTTTGTGATCGCCGCCATCGCGGTGATCCTGTTCAGTGTCACTGGCACCGCCACCCTGCTCGGCTGGCTGCCAAGCGCGCACTCGGGTGCCGGCCCGGTGGCCGACACCAACCCGCTCAAGCCGGCCTCCGGGCCCGGCACGCCGCCGATGGCCCTGGCCGGTGCCGGCAGCCCGGCGTCCGACACGCGCCCGACCACGCCGGTACCCCCAGCCAGCCCGGCACCAGCGGCCCTGGTGCCACCACCCGGCTCCGCACCGACCGCTGCCGAGTCCACCGCGAAGGACGGCGCACCGCCGATGACCAACCCGCCGCATCCGGTCTGCCGTGACTGTGGCGTGGTACGCGCGGTCGAGCGGCAGCGACTCGAGGGTCAGGCCAGTGGCCTGGGGGCGGTCGCCGGTGGCCTGCTAGGGGCGGTGGTGGGCCATCAGATTGGCAACGGCAACGGCAATACGGCGGCCACCCTGCTGGGCGCCGGGGGCGGCGCCTTGGCGGGCAACACCATCGAAAAGAACACGCATGCCAGCGAGCGCTGGAACGTGCGCGTGGAACTGGCAGCGGGTGGCACCCGAACCTTCCATTTCCGCGAACAGCCCGACTTTGCCGTCGGCAGCCATGTGCGCATCCAGGACGGCCGGCTGATCCCTGCGTCCTGAGAACGCTTACCCCTCGGCACACTGGCCCCTCGGCACACTGGCCCCCCGGCACACTGGCGCCCTGAGCGCAGGGGTGGCCTCCGGTAGCGGAGCGGTATCCTGAGGGCAAAAGCCGGGCGGCGGCGGTATCATCGGGCATCGCCACCTTGCAGGAATCCTCACCGATGGGTACCGCCGCACTGACTCGCGCCACCGCGCGCCTTGCCGTGACCTGCTGTCTGCTGGCCCTGAGTGGCCACGCTGGCAGCGCCCTCGCCCAGGCCGATGCCGCGCCGCCCTCGGCGGAAGAGGCAACCCAGTTCGTGCAGGAAGCCGAGACCGCCCTCCTCGCCCGCAATCGCGCCCAGCAGCGGGCCAACTGGATCTACAACAACTTCATCACCTCGGATACCGAGGCGCTGGCCGGGGCCGAGAATGACCTGCAGCGCCAGCTGGCCATGCAGTACGCCCGCACGGCACGCACCTTCGACGCCGTGACTGTGGATGCCGAGACGCGACGCAAGCTCGACCTGCTCAAACGCGGTGCCGACCTGCCGCCGCCGGCCGACCCGACGCAGGCGGCCGCCCTCAGCAACCTGGCGTCGACCCTGGAAGGGCAATACGGCAGCGGGACGGTGTGCGCCCAGCCGGGCCGTGACTGCCGCCATCTGGACGAGCTGGAGGAGACCCTGGCACACAGCCGGGATCCGGCCGAGCTGCTGCGGGTGTGGGACGGCTGGCATCGCACGGCACGCCGCTACCGGGACCAGTATGGCGAGATGGTGAGCCTGGCCAATCAGGGCACCCGGGAGTTCGGCGAAGCCGACCTGGGCGCTCATTGGCGCGGCAACTACGACATGCCGGAAGACGCCTTTGCTGCCGAAATGGAGCGGCTGTGGCTGCAGCTGGAGCCGCTCTACCGCAGCCTGCATACCTATGTGCGGCATCGCCTGGTGGCCCAGTACGGCCAGGCGGCGATGACACCGGATGGCACCATTCCGGCGCACCTGCTCGGCAACATGTGGGCACAGACCTGGGACAACATCTTTCCCCTGCTCGATGCGCCACCCGGCAATCCCGACCTGACCCCCACCCTGGTGCGCAAAGGCCTGGATGCCCGCGGGGTGGTGCGCACGGCCGAAGGATTTTTCACATCGCTCGGTTTCGCTCCCTTGCCAGAAACCTTCTGGCAACGCTCGCTGTTCGAACGGCCGCGCGACCGCGATGTGGTCTGTCATGCCAGCGCCTGGGACCTAGACTTTGACCAGGACCTGCGCCTCAAGATGTGTATCCGCATCAACGAAGAGAATTTTGTGGTGGCGCACCATGAGCTGGGGCACAACTTCTACCAGCGGGCTTACGCCGACCAGCCACCGCTGTTCCGCGACAGCGCCAACGATGGCTTCCACGAGGCGATCGGCGACACGATCGCCCTGTCGGTCACCCCGGAATACCTGAAGAAGGTCGGGCTGCTCGACAAGGTCCCGGGGCCGGAGGCCGACATCGCCCTGCTGCTGCACCGTGCCCTGGAAAAGGTGGCGTTCCTGCCGTTCGCCTATGCCGTCGACCAGTGGCGCTGGAAGGTGTTTGCCGGCGAGGTCGGCCCGGAGGGCTACGATGCCCTCTGGTGGTCGCTGCGGACCCGCTATCAGGGCGTCTCGCGCCCGCTGCCGGCCGAACCGGGTGGCTTCGATGCCGGTGCGAAATATCACGTCGCCGCTAGTGTGCCCTACGCCCGCTACTTCCTCGCCGATGTGCTGCAATTCCAGTTTCATCGCGCGCTGTGCCACGAGGCTGGCTACCAGGGCCCCCTGCACCGGTGCTCGATCTATGGCAATGCCGCTGCCGGCAACAAGCTGCGCGCCATGCTGGCAATGGGCGCGTCGCGTCCGTGGCAAGAGGCGCTGAAGACCATGACCGGGGAAGAAACCATGGACGCGAGTGCCATAGTCGACTATTTTGCACCGCTCAAGGTGTGGCTCGACCAGCGCAACGCCGCCTATGAACGGGCCAACCCGCCTGCCAGGGAGAAGAAACCGCAATGACAGTCCGACCCGCCTCCCCCGCCGATGCGACCGCGCTGGCCCACCTGCAGGCCGATGCCTGGCGTGCCGGCTTCGATGGCCTGATGCCGGCTGCCGCGCTGGCGCAACTCGACCAGCTCGATCCGGCGCCCCGCGTGGCACGCTGGGAACAGCTGCTGGGCGATGCCGAGACGCCAGCCCAGGTGCTGGTGAGCGAGGACGCGCAGGGCGTGCCCTCCGGCTTCTGTGTGTTCGGGCCAACCCGCGACCGCGATGCCGGCAGCGACATCTATGAAATCGTCCAGATCGGCGTAGCCGCCCAGCAGGCGCGCCAGGGACATGGGCGGGCACTGCTCGACGCCGTGAAGGCCAAGGCACGCGCCGCCGGGGTGTCAGAACTCAACGTCTGGGTGGTGAAGTCGAACCCGGTGGCCAATCAATTCTTCGCCGCTCTGGCCTTCAAGCCGGATGGCACGCAACGCCTGGACCTGCGGGTGACCAACATGCCGCTGACCGAGGGACGGCAGCGCTGCCCGGTGGTGGAGGCAAGTGTCTGACCGGTTCGCGAACCGGTCGGTACCCTCAGCATCGAGGTCAAAAAAAACGGCGCCCTTGGCGCCGTTTTTTCTGAGGCAAGCGCGGATGGCGCGACGCGATCAGAGCCGCTCGAACACCGCCGCAATACCCTGGCCACCGCCGATGCACATGGTCACCAGGGCGTACTTGCCCCCCGTGCGGTGCAGCTCATAAATCGCCTTGGTAGCAATCGCTGCGCCCGAACAGCCGATCGGGTGACCCAGCGCGATTGCGCCTCCATTCGGGTTGGTCTTTTCCATGTTCAGCTCCAGGCCACGCGACACGGCAATCGCCTGCGCGGCGAAGGCCTCGTTGCTTTCGATCACGTCCATCTGGTCGAGCGTCACGCCGCCCTTTTTCAGCGCCATCTTCGACGCCGGAATCGGACCCTCGCCCATGATGTGATTCGGCACCCCGGCAACCGCATACGACACCAGCCGGGCCATCGGCTTGTAGCCGGCGGCGGCGGCCAGGCTTGCCTCGCCCAGCACGAAGAAGGCCGCACCGTCGTTGATGCCGGACGCATTGCCGGCGGTCACCGAACCGCCATCCTTCTTGAAGGCCGGCTTCATCTTGGCCAGCGCTTCCAGGGTGGTACCGGCCTTGACGTGCTCATCGGTGTCGAACACCACTTCACCCTTGCGGGTCTGCTTGACGATCGGGACGATCTGCGACTTGAAATGCCCTTCGGCAATGGCTACCGCGGCCCGACGATGCGACTCGACGGCCAGCGCATCCTGCTCCTCGCGCGTGATGCCCCACTTGGTGACCAGGTTTTCTGCCGTGATGCCCATGTGCCCGACCCCAAATGGATCGGTGAGCGCAGCCACCATCATGTCGATCAGCTTGGTATCGCCCATTCGGGCGCCACTGCGCATGGCCGGCGACAGGTAGCCACCACGGCTCATCACTTCCACCCCGCCACCGACCCCGTAATCGCAGTCGCCAAGCAGGATGTTCTGGGCGGTCGTGACAATCGCCTGCAGGCCTGAGGAACACAGCCGGTTCAGCGACATCGCCACCGACTCCATCGGCAGGCCGGCCTGAATCGACGCCACCCGGGCGACATACGGAAAGCGCACTTCGGTCGGGATGGTGTTGCCTACCGTGACGTAGTTGATCTGTTGCGGATCGACGCCGGAACGCACCACGGCCTCCTTCATCACCGTCCCGGCAAGCTCCGCCGGTTCGATATCCGACAGGGATCCGCCAAATCCGCCGATGGCCGAACGGACGGCTCCCAACACCACGACTTCGCGCTTGCTCATGTTCGATCTCTCCTAGGGTGGCACATCACCATGGTCGCCTCAGGCTGGCTTGACCAGCTCGGCCCACAGATCATGGGTGTCCGAATCGGTGATCCGGACGTCTGCGAAATCCCCCGGCCGCAGGCTGCCAGGGGCTTCAATCTGAACCACGCCGTCGATGTCCGGCGCGTCGGCCGAGGAGCGGGCGAGCGCCACCGGCGTGCCGTCCTCGTGCTGGGTACAGGCATCCACCAGCACCCGCATCGTGCGCCCGACCTTGGTGGCGAGGCGCGCCGCGCTGATCTCCTCCTGCACCGCCATCAACCGCGCCCGGCGCTCTTCGCGGACTTCCGCTGGCACGGGGTCTGGCAGTGCGTTGGCGCTGGCGCCCTCGACGGGGGAATAGGCGAAGCAGCCCACCCGGTCGAGCTGCGCGGCGCGCAGGAAATCCAGCAGTTCCTCGAACTCGGCTTCGGTTTCCCCCGGAAAGCCGGCAATGAAGGTGCTGCGGATGGTGAGGTCGGGATTGACCCCCCGCCAGGCCTGTACCCGCTGCAAGGTTTTTTCGGCTGCCGCCGGGCGCTTCATCAGCTTCAGGATGCGCGGGCTGGCATGCTGGAAGGGCACGTCCAGGTAGGGCAGCAGTCCTGGCTCACCAGCGGCCGATCCCATCAAGGGGATCAATTCGTCGACGTGCGGATATGGGTAGACGTAGTGCAGGCGCACCCAGACACCCAGGGTGGCCAGGGCCTGCGCCAGCTCGGTGCTGCGCGTCTTCAGTGGCGTGCCGCCCCAGAATCCGGTGCGATATTTCACGTCAACGCCGTAGGCACTGGTGTCCTGGGAAATCACCAGCAACTCTTTCACCCCAGCCTTGACCAGGGCCTCGGCCTCTTTCATCACCTCGCCCACCGGCCGGCTGTCGAGATCGCCGCGCATCGAAGGAATGATGCAGAAGCTGCAGCGATGGTTGCAGCCCTCGGAAATTTTCAAATAGGCGAAATGCTTCGGCGTCAGTCGGATGCCCTGCGGCGGCACCAGGCTGGTGAAGGGATCGTGCGGCGCGGGAAGATGGGCGTGCACCGCATCCATCACTTCCGCGGCGGCGTGCGGACCGGTAATGGCGAGAACCCCCGGGTGGGCATCCCGCACCCGATCGCCCTGGGCGCCAAGGCAGCCCGTGACGATCACCTTGCCGTTTTCGGCAAGCGCCTCACCGATGGCGTCCAGCGACTCTTCGACGGCTGAGTCAATGAAGCCACAGGTGTTGACCACCACCAGATCAGCGCCGGCGTAATCGGGGGCGATCTCATAGCCTTCGGCACGCAGTCGGGTGAGGATCTGTTCGGAATCGACCAGGGCCTTGGGGCAGCCCAGGCTCACGAAGCCAACCCGCCCGGGTGTTGCAGAAATTGTCATGAAGTCATCCGGGCGGCGTGGCCGCTCCTGTCAATTGGGCCTTTCCGGCCTGTATGCCCAGCGCCGGGGCAGACCGACCCACCGGAGCGGCAGATCCGGCCTTACTTGTCCTGATCCTTGTCTGTCTTCGGTGCGCCGGGAAAAGGAAAGCCACCGAACATGCTGCGCGCCTGCTTCTGCATCTCGCCCTGCATTTCCACAAACAGGCTGGCACTCTGTTCCAGATAGTTGCCCATCAAACCCTGCAGTGCCGGGCCCTGCGCCTTCATGAACTGGCTCCAGGTCTCGGGATTGATCATCGGGGCATCGCCATAAATGGTGCGCGTCTGGTCCTGCAGCTTGCGCTGGATCTCGACAAAGTTCTCCAGCCCTTTCTCAAGGTAGTTGCCCATCAGGCCCTGCATCGCATTGCCGTACGAGCGGATCATCTGCGAGAGCATGTCGCTGGTGAACAACGGCGCCGCCCCAGACTCCTCTTCAAGAATGATCTGCATCAGGATGCTGCGCGTCAGATCCTGGTTGGACTTGGCATCCACCACCTGGAACTCAGCACTGGCTAGCACCAGCTGCTTGACTTCAGCAAGAGTGATGTAGCTGCTCGTTTCGGTGTCATACAGCCGCCGGTTCGGATATTTTTTGATGATTCGCACGTTTATTGTCCTGATCTAGCCTGCGCCCACTGTCGCGACCGACCGCTTGCATGGCAAGTCGGCGGCCCTCGCTTGATGCGCCACACAAATCAGTCTCCTTCAAGTATTGGACCTATCAACGAAAATACCACGCTTGGGCCGGCTGAAGGTTAAGAGATTGACCTGGAACGTCCTGAACGGTCGCTTTGGGCGATTTTGGTGCAATGCAAAAAAGCGCTTGACAAGGGGCGGACGGGTCACTAAAGTTCGACTGATGTTGCATCGCAACACCGGAGTGGACTGACCGCAGGGGAATGCAGACGCGGGTGGCTGTATCAGTGTCCGGCAAGTTGCACGCAAAATGGTGCCGGTCGTCGTGCCGGAAAAAAAACCAGCAGTTAAATTGCCTCACCGCTTGCAGTCCCTAACCCTCTGGAGCCACTAATAAATGTTTTCGACGCCTGATCAAGTTACTGAATTCAACAAGACCGCCCTCGAGGCTGCCCTGGGTTTCGCCAAGATTGGTTTTGACGCCACTGAGCGTCTGATCGGCCTGAACCTGGAAGCCAGCAAGGAAGCCTTCGCCGAAGCCACCAAGACTGCCAAGACCCTGGTGGAAGTGAAGGACGTGCAAGACCTGATGGGTCTGCGCTCCAAGTTCGCCGAAGGTGGTGTCGAGAAGATGATGGAATACTCGCGTACCGTGTACGAAGTGGCCCAGCACACCCAGTCGCAGCTGTCGGCGATGGTTGAATCGCACACCAGCGAAATGAACAAGACCGTTGCCGCCACCATCGAAAAGGCTGTCAAGTCTGCCCCGGCCGGCGCTGACGTCGCGATCGCCGCGGTGAAGAGCACGGTTGCCGCCACTGCTGCCGCCGTGGACAGCCTGACCAAGGCCGCCAAGCAGGTGTCGACGTTCGCCGACGCCAGCATGAAGGCCACCGGTGAAGCCACCACCGCTGCTGTGAAGAGCGCCGCCAAGGCCAAGTAATGCTGTACCGCTGCCCCTGGTAGCTGCAAGACCGGTGCGCCGCTCGCGCGGCGTACCGATGACCATCTCCTCCTCCTTTGTTGCGAAGGTTCCCTTCCGACAAAGGCTTCAACCCCAAGACTTCGGTCTTGGGGTTTTTTTTTATGTGCGCCGGGCACGGGGGCGCGCTGCTGCACGCACGGGCCCATCAGCAGCAGCAGCGCTTGCCTCGAAGGGCGCAACCCGACTTTCTTCACACAAACGACGGCGAGCAGCGCTCATGGCAACGGCGCCGTGAGAACCTGCACAGACTGCGCCGCAAGCCAACACTGCTTGGTGATGACGCCATCGCCCCGCCCTGCCGCCACGGCGGAATCGAACAGCTGCCGCCAGCCCCCTGCCGGCAGACAGCACATCACGGCTTCGCGGGTGCGGTTGAAGGCTAGCAGCAGGAAGGCCGAGCGCACCCGGTCGTAGAGCTGGCAGACCAGCGTGCCACCGGCCCAGTCAGCGTCGGTACACGGCCCACCGTGCACCGACCGCCAGACCACGTCGGCTGGCAGCACCGGCGGGTCGCCGGCTGCCCCGGATGAGGCCGGCATCAACGGCTGGCCGGTCAGCCAGTCACGCGAGCGCAGCACCGGCCAGTCCCGGCGCAAGGCCAGCAGGCGCGTCGTGGTCTCCAGCAGGTCGTGGTTGGCGGCCGGCCAGTCGAGCCAGTTGATGGCATTGTCCTGGCAGTAGGCGTTGTTGTTGCCCCGCTGGGTGCGGCCGATCTCGTCGCCCGCCAGCAGCATCGGCACGCCGCGCGCCAGCAGCAGGGTGGCCAGCAGGGCCCGTTGCAGCCGCGCCCGTTCGGCCAGTACCGCCGGATCGGTGGTCTCGCCTTCCACCCCGCCGTTGCAGCTCAGGTTGTGCCCATGGCCATCGCGGTTGTCCTCGCCATTGGCCTGATTGTGCCGCTCGCCGTAACTGACCAGATCTCGCAGCGTGAAACCATCATGGGCCGTGATGAAATTCAGACTGGCCTGGGGTGCGCGAGCACACTGGCGGAACAGGTCACTCGAGCCGCACAGGCGGGTGGCCAGCGCGGCGGCAGGGGCGCTGGCCTGGGTCCAGAACGCTCGCACATCATCGCGAAAGTGCGCGTTCCATTCCGACCAGCCGGCCGGAAACTGCCCCAGCTGGAACCCGTCGGGACCGATGTCCCAGGGTTCGGCAAAGCATTTCACCCGGGCCAGCACCGGATCCTGCGCCAAGGCCAGGAAAAACGGCGCCGCGGCCGCAAAGCCGCGCGCGGTGCGGCCGAGCGTGACCGCCAGGTCAAAGCGGAAACCGTCGACATGGAATTCCTGCACCCAGTAGCGCAGGCTGTCCAGCACCAGCTGCAGGGTGCGCGGATGGTCCAGGCGCAGGGTATTGCCGCACCCGGTGACATTCTCGTAGCCAGCGGCATCGTCGGCCGGCAGACGGTAGTAGGCGGCATTGTCGATACCGCGCCAGCATAGGGTGGGGCCCAGCGCATCGCTCTCGGCCGTGTGGTTGAACACGACATCGAGAATCACCTCGATGCCGGCGGCATGCAGGTCGCGCACCATGGCCTTGAATTCGTCGATCACCGGCACGCCGGCCTCGGCGGCGTGATGCCGCGCCTCGGGAACAAAGTAGGCCAGCGTGTTGTAGCCCCAGTAATTGCACAGTCCCAGCTGCACCAGGCGCCACTCGTCGATCGCCTGATGCACCGGCAGGAGGTTGACGGCGGTGACGCCCAGCCGCTGCAGATGCGCGATGGCGGCCGGGCTGGCCAGCCCGCTGTAGGTGCCACGCCGGGTCTCGGGCACGCCGGGGTGGCAGCGGGTGAATCCGCGAACATGCACTTCGTACAGCACCGAATCGGCGAGCGCGATACCTGGGGGCTGATCGTCCTGCCAGTCGAAGGGACGGACGCGCACCCGGGCCTTGGGCATGAAGGGTGCCGTGTCGACGGCATCGCCACGGCCCGGCCGATGGGCGTAGTGCCAGACAAAGTTGCCGACCAGCTCGCGGGCATAGGGGTCGAGCAGCAGCTTGGCGGCATTACAGCGCAAGCCTTGTGCCGGGGCATGGGGGCCTTGCACCCGGTATCCGTACACCACGCCGTCGCGCGCGGCACCGGCCAGGGGAAGCCAGCCGTGCCAGACGCCATCGGTACAGGCAGGCAGGGCAAGCTGGGCCACTTCGCAGCTGCCGGTCGGGTCGAACAGGCACAACAGCACCCGCTCCGCCACGCTGGAATAGAGGGCAAAGTTGACGCCGCCATCCGTCAGGGTTGCCCCGAGCGGCCAGGGGCGACCGGGACGCAGCAGCGCAGCCTGGGGCGACTGGCCGGTCATCCGGTCGGCATCTCGTGCAACAGCACCAGGGTTGCCAGGGGCGGCACCACCAGGGAGACCGACCAGGCATGACCGTGGGAGGGTACGGGTTCGGCCGTCACCAGTCCAAACGGATTGCCGACGTTGCCGCCGCCGTAGCAGGCGGCATCAGTGTTCAGCTGCTCGCGCCACACGCCAGCACCCGGCACGCCGATGCGATAGCCGTAGCGCGGCACCGGGGTGAAGTTCGAGATGCTCATCACCGGAGCGGCGCCCGCCTCCCCCAGGCGCAACCAGGCCACCACGCTCTGCGCGGCATCGTCGGCCACCAACCAGGCAAATCCGTCGGCGCTGCAGTCGCGCTGATGCAGGGCCGGCAGGCGTCGGTAAAGGTGGTTGAGATCGCGCACCAGGCGCCGCACGCCGGCATGCAGCGGGTCGGCCAGCAGGTGCCAGTCGAGCGAGCGGTCGTGATTCCATTCGGCTTCCTGGCCGAATTCCCCGCCCATGAACAGCAGCTTCTTGCCCGGATGCGTCCACAGGAAACCATAGTAGGCACGCAGGTTTGCGAAGCGCTGCCAACGGTCGCCAGGCATGCGGCCCAGCAACGAACGTTTGCCATGCACCACTTCGTCATGCGACAGCGGCAGCACGAAATTCTCGCTGAAGGCGTAGACCAGGCCGAAGGTCAGCTGATGATGGTGGTACCGACGGTGCACCGGATCGTGCTGGATATAGGCCAGCGTGTCGTTCATCCAGCCCATGTTCCACTTGTAGTGAAAACCGAGACCGCCCGCCGAGGGCGGCTGGGATACCTTGGGCCATGCCGTGGATTCCTCGGCCAGGGTGATCGCTTCGGGCCGCAGCACCCCCACGGTTTCGTTCATGCGTTGCAGGAAATCGACCGCCTCGAGGTTCTCCCGTCCGCCCTGCTGGTTGGGCAGCCATTCCCCGGGCTCGCGACTGTAGTCGCGATACAGCATCGAGGCCACGGCATCCACGCGCAGGCCATCGAAGCCATAGCGTTCCAGCCAGTAGAGGGCATTGCTGACCAGGAAGTTGCGCACCTCGGTGCGGCCGAAGTTGTAGATCAGGGTGCCCCAGTCCTTGTGGCGACCTTCCCGCGGATCGGCATGTTCGTACAGGCTGGTGCCATCGAAATGGGCCAGGCCATGCAGATCGGTCGGAAAATGCGCGGGCACCCAATCCAGCAGCACACCAAGTCCGGCGGCATGCGCCGCCGCCACGAAGGCACGTAGGCCCTCCGGTTCGCCGAAACGCGCGGTTGGCGCGTAGAGGCTGACCGGCTGGTAGCCCCACGACCCGTCAAACGGGTGCTCGGCAATCGGCAGCAGTTCAAGATGGGTAAACCCCAGATCGGCGGCATACGGGATCAGCTGCTGCGCGAGCTCATCCCAGGCGAGGAACTGGGTACCGTCGGGGCCCCGGCGACGCCAGGAACCGAGATGGACTTCATAGATCGTGACCGGCGCATCGCGCCGGTTGGCAGCGGTGCGATCGGCGCCACCGGCCGGCAGCAGTGGCGGCAGGTTGGCCACCTTCGACGCGGTCGCAGGGCGCAGCTCGGCGCACCGTGCGTAGGGATCTGCCTTCAGCATCGGCGGGCCTTGCTGGGGCAGCACCTCGAACTTGTACGCTGCGCCGGCGGCCACCCCGGGCAGGAAAATCTCCCACAGTCCTGACTGGCCGCGCAGGCGCATCGGATGACGGCGGCCATCCCACTGGTTGAAGTCGCCCACCACACTGACGCGCCGGGCATTGGGTGCCCAGACCGCAAAGGTGGTGCCGGCCACCCCTTGCCACACCTGCGGATGGGCGCCAAGCCGCTCGTACGGGCGGGTATGCGAACCGGCACCAATCAGCCAGACATCCAGATCGCCCAGCACCGGACCAAACCGATAGGCATCGTCCTGCTCCTGCACGCCACCGGGCCAGGAAATCCGCAGGCGATAGGCCATGCCCGGCTGCAGCGCCGGGCAGGCCCCTGCAAACACCCCATCCACGTGGACGGCTGGCAGATCCGCCAGCACCCGACCTTCCTCCGCCGCCATGACCTGAACGGCAAGCGCGCCCGGCAGCAGACAGCGGACCTCGATGATACCGGTCGCATCAAGGTGGGGTCCCAGTACTGCGAAGGGGTCGGGGTGCTGACCCTGCAACAGGGCCTCCAGCGCTTCGATCGGCAACATGTGTCTTCCGGCCCGCAGGTCAGGCGCTTGCACAGCGCAACGGTTCTTGAATGGGAAATCGGCAATCGCCACGCCGCCAGCGTCGACACAGCCCGAGGTCAAGATACTATAAGAGCGCCGACAACAAGAGGAGAGAGGCGCGGTCATGTACATCGATTATCAGGCCCGATTGCAGCTGCCGAAACGTTCCCTTGCCCTGATCCTGGCTGGTGGTCGTGGCAGCCGTCTGAAACAGCTCACCGACCGGCGTGCCAAACCCGCTGTGTTCTTCGGGGGCAAGTTCCGCATCATCGACTTCGCCCTGTCGAACTGCCTGAACAGCGGCATCCGGCAGATCGGGGTACTGACACAGTACAAGTCACACAGCCTGCTGCGCCACCTGCAACGCGGCTGGGCCTTCCTGAAACCCGAGCTGAACGAGTGGGTGGACATGATGCCGGCCCAGCAGCGGGTGAACGAGGAATCGTGGTATCGCGGCACGGCCGACGCGGTGTATCAGAACATCGACATCATCCGCTCGGCCGGCCCGGAATTTCTGGTGATCCTGGCCGGCGACCACATCTACAAGATGGATTACTCGATCATGCTGGCCGAACACGCGCGTTCCGGGGCCCAGGTCACTGTGGCCTGCATCGCCGTGCCGATCGAGCAGGCCAGCGCCTTTGGTGTGATGGCGGTGGATCACAGCAACCAGATCATCAACTTTGTCGAGAAGCCGGAACACCCCCCCGCCATGCCGGGACACCCGCAGTCGGCGCTCGCCAGCATGGGCATCTACATCTTCAACGCGGCCTACCTGTACGAGCTGCTGGATGCCGACTGTGAAGATCCGAACTCCAGCCACGACTTTGGCAAGGACATCATTCCGGCGGCAGTGCGCGCCGGCGTGGCCGTTGCCCATCCCTTCGCGATCAGCAGCGTGGGCACCGCCGAGGGAGAAATTCCCTACTGGCGCGATGTCGGCACCATCGACGCCTATTGGGAAGCCAACATCGACCTGACCGCCACCCAGCCGGAACTGAACCTGTATGACACGCGCTGGCCGATCTGGACCTATCAGGAGCAATTGCCGCCGGCCAAATTCGTGCACAACGAACCCGGCCGCACCGGCATGGCGCTGGAATCTTCGGTCTCGGGTGGCTGCATCATCTCGGGCAAGGTGCACCGCTCGCTGCTGTTCTCGACCTGCCGCATCCACTCGTATACCGAAGTCACCTGGTCGGTGCTGCTGCCCGACGTGGAAGTGGGGCGGCATGTGCGGCTGGACCGGGTGGTGGTGGACCGCGGCTGTCGCATTCCGGACGGCTTGGTGGTGGGCGAGGATCCGGTGGAAGATGCGCGACGCTTTCACCGCACCGAGCGAGGCATTACCCTGATCACCCAAGACATGCTGAACCGACTGGCGCCAGAATCTAAGTGAGCACAAACTTGCGGGTACTTCACGTCGCCGCTGAAGCCTACCCTTTGCTGAAGACCGGCGGGCTGGCCGACGTGGTGGCGGCGCTGCCGGCCGCACAGCGGGCGCGGGGCGGCCATGTGCGCGTGCTGCTGCCGGGATTTCCCGCCATGCTGGCAGGCGTCGCCGATCTGCGGACCGTGGCCAGCCTTGGTCCGGCCTTCGGTGCCGGCCGGATCGACCTGCTGCTGGGGTCAATGCCCGATTCCGGAGTGCCGGTCTATGTGATCGATGCCCCATTCCTTTACGACCGCCCGGGCAATCCCTACCTGGCACCCGATGGCGGCAACTGGGCCGACAACCACCTGCGGTTTGCGCTTCTCGGCTGGACCGCGGCGCAACTGGCGGGTGGCCGCCTCGACCCCGACTGGCAGGCGCAGGTGCTGCACTGTCATGACTGGCACGCTGCCCTGGCGCCGGCTTACCTGGCAGCCCGGCCAGGACCGCGGCCGCCCACCGTGTTCACGATCCACAACCTGGCCTATCAGGGCCTGTTTGATGCTTCGGTGTTTTCCAGCCTGGCCCTGCCCCAACATTTCTTTCACCTGTCCGGCCTGGAATTCCATGGTCAGGTGTCGTTCCTGAAAGCCGGTCTGGTGCATGCGCAGCGCATCACCACGGTCAGCCCGACCTACGCCCGCGAAATTCTCGAAGCGGCGCAAGGCGAGGGACTGGACGGCATGATCCGCCAGCGCGCGGCGGTGCTGAGCGGGATCCTGAACGGGGTTGACCCGCAGGTGTGGAATCCGGCCACGGATCTGGCCCTGACCGCCAACTACACGCAGGATGACCGTGCCGGCAAGGCGCGCTGCAAGGCCGACCTGCAGGCCAAACTGGGGCTCGACGTGGAACCGGGTGCCGCCCTGCTGGCGGTGGTGAGCCGCCTGACCCACCAGAAGGGCCTCGACCTGGTGCTCGACAGCCTGGACGCGATCCTCGCGCAGGGTGCACAGCTGGCCGTGCTGGGCTCTGGCGACCCCCATCTCGAGCAGGCGTTTGCCGGCGCCTGTCGCGCCCATGCCGGACGGGTAGCAGTGCACCTGGGCTACGACGAGCTGCTGGCGCACCGGATGGTGGCAGGTGCCGACCTGCTGCTGGTGCCCTCGCGCTTCGAACCCTGTGGCCTGACCCAGCTCTATGCCCTGCGCTATGGCACCCTGCCGCTGGTGCGCCGGGTGGGCGGTCTTGCCGATACCGTGGTCGATGCCGAGGCCGACGCCATGGCCAGCGGTCGCGCCACCGGGTTTGTGTTCGAACCGGCGACCGTGGCAGGATTTCAGCATGCGCTGCAGCGTAGCCTGGAGGCGTGGCGACATCCCGCCCTGTGGCAGCGTCTCATCGGGCAGGCCATGGCTCAGGATTTTTCCTGGACCGGTGCCGCCAGCCAATACGATCTGCTTTACCAGGAAGTCTGCCGCGCATGACTGACACATTGTCCAAAGCCGCCACCGACCCCGCCCATCTGCTGGCCAGCTACCGGGAACAGGTCGAAACGATCCTGCTCTCGCGGCAGGACCCTGTGACCGGCCTGTTGCCGGCCAGCACGGCGGTGACGGTGCACGGCGACTACACCCACGCCTGGGTGCGCGACAACGTGTACAGCATCCTGGCCGCCTGGGGTCTGGCCCGGGCGTACCAGCGTCATGCACCGACCGAAGCCGGCCCCCTGGAGGCGGCGGTGGTGCGCCTGATGCGCGGTCTGCTGGGCGCGATGCAACGCCAGGCCCACAAGGTGGAACGCTTCAAGCAGACGCAGGACCCGCTGGATGCCCTGCATGCGAAATACGACACGCGCACCGGCCTGCCAGTGGTGGGCGACGGCGACTGGGGCCATCTGCAGCTGGATGCCACCGCCCTGTTCCTGCTGATGCTGGGGCAGATGCACATCGGCGGGCTGGGCATTGTTCAGACCGCCGATGAAATCGATTTCATCCAGAATCTGGTGTATTACCTGGGGCGCGCCGACCGCACCGCCGACTACGGCATCTGGGAGCGCGGCCACAAGCGCAATGCCGGTCTGATCGAGATCAATGCCAGTTCGGTCGGCATGGCGAAGGCTGCGCTGGAAACCATCCATGGCCTGCATCTGCTGGGCGACCGCGCCCCGGCCATTCATGTGCCCGCCGACGATATCGGCAACATGCACACCACGCTGATGAACCTGCTGCCGCGGGAGTCGCAGTCGAAGGAGACCGACGGCGCCCTGCTCTCGATCACCGGGTATCCGGCTTTCGCGGTGGGCAACCAGGCGATTGCCCTGCGCACTCGTGATGAAGTGGTCAGCAAGCTGCAAGGCCGCTACGGTTGCAAACGTTTTCTGCGGGATGGACACCAGACCGTGCTGGAGGACCATTCGCGGCTGCATTACGAGCCGGGCGAACTGGCCCTGTTCGAGAACATCGAGTCGGAGTGGCCGCTGTTCTTCACTTACCTGTTTCTGGACGCGGCCCTACGCGACGACCCGGTGCGCGCTGCCGACTACCGGCAACGCCTGCAGGGCCTGTGCGTGCCACGGGATGGGGCGGCCCTGCTGCCCGAGCTGTATCTGGTGCCGACCTGGTTCGTCGAGGCCGAACGTGCCGCACCGCACAGCCAGCCCCGGGTGCCGAACGAAAACGTGCCGCTGGTCTGGGCGCAAAGCCTGTATCTGCTTGGACAGCTCCTGCACGACGGCCTGATCACGGCCGCAGACATCGATCCCGCTGGCCGCCGCCTGCGCGACAGCACCGTGCGTCAGGTCACCGTGCAGATCCTGGTGCTGGCCGCCGACGACCTCGTCGGGACCCGGCTGGCGGCCGCTGGCATCATTGCCCCGACGCCGGGGCAGCTGGCCCCCGTGCAGGTACGCCATCCCGACGACCTGGATATGGCCTTCCGCGCCCTGGGCAGCAATCCAGGCCTTGGGCTGACCGGCCGGCCACCCGGTCGTGCCGGCACGCTGAGCACCAGCCAGCTGTTCCGGATGGGGGATCAGACCCTGCTGTTCCTGCCGCACTTCGCCCACAACCAGGCCAGTTACCTGCATCTCGACAACCGCCTGCTGGTCGAGAACATGCGCACCGAGATCGCGTATCTGCAGCGTCGCTGGGACCGCCCGGGCGAACCGCTGCTCACCCTGCGGGTGACCGAAGCCATGCTGGCTGCCAGCGGTGCCGATGTCCTGACCGACTTCCTGCTCGCCCTGCAGGCGGGCCAGGAGCCAGGCGTACGCAGCGGCAGCCTGGACAGCCTGCAGCCCGACACGGCAGAGGCGGCGCTGGACTGGCTGGCCGAACTGGCAGCCAAGCCGACGGCGCTGGCTTCGGCACCGCAGGACACCGTGCTGCCGCCCTGGGACGAGGGTTCGACCCGCCCGCTGAGTGGCCAACGGGCCAGTGCGCTGCGACGCCAGGCAACGGGCGACGGCCTCGCGCAGGTGTTTTTGCGCAGCCGCAATCCCTACGAACAGATCGAGGTGCTGGGCCTGCTCTGGCACTTGGGCGACCCGGACAGCACGTATGGACTGCCGGCCAGCGTACGCACCCTGACCGAAGCCCTGTTTGCGCGGGCACGCTGGAACCGTCTGTGGGGCGTGATCCGCCGCGCTGCCGGCCTGCTCGGGCGGTGTGACGAAAGCCTGGAAGACGCCATTACCCAGATGGTGCTGCGTCAGAAGCGCGTGGCGGTGGGTCGCGCCTTTGATCCGCGGGCGGTGGTGAGCGTGCCGATGCACCATGCCGAGCTGCTGGCGCGCATGCATGCCAGCGGCGTTGACGATCCCCGTTACCTCGCCATGATGCAGGAAATCTTGGTCTACCTTGGCATGCTGATCAAGGCCGACCGTACCCTGTTCGACGGCACCCTCACGCTGCGGGGCTGGAACCTGTTGCGGCTGGTCACCGCCACCGTGGCGCGCGAACATGATGTGACCCAGGACGAAGCCTTCAACCACCTGCTGGAGCTGAGCCCGCAGACCGTGCTGGAACGGCTGCGCGACGTGATCCGGCAGGAGCGCAGCATGAATGCCAACCTGAGCCAGGTGCAGGCCCTGCAATTCGAGCGGGCCGGCGGCGGTCTGACCCAGGTGCGGTTTCCACCAGAGAGCGACCCGGTGCTGCCGGACGATCTGGACGGCTGGATGAACTGGCGGGAAACCCGTGGCGCCATCACCCGCATGCCGGAAGACTTCTATCTGCGCGTGTGGGAGCTGTTGCGCCATTGCAAAGGACTGGTGATCGGCGACCAGCTGGATTTCCGCAACCGCATCGAAAGCGCGTTGGCCCAGGCCGACATGACCCGGGGCGAACGCAGCTTCGAACTGCAGGTGGAAGACCTGCTCAACAACATCCAGGCCCCGGAATACCGGCAGCTCTGCATTGAAGCCCTGCTGGCGCTGTCGCATCTGCTGCGGGTGAACTGGGGCATGCGTCTGGGCAGCTACCTGGTGCTCGACGTGATCATTGGCCATGCCGTCCGGCTGGCTTGGCAGGCCACCCGTCCGGAACTGCCGGCCAGCGCCTATAACGAGCACGTCGGTGCGGCCTGGGCCGCCTTTTACGGCAGTCCGCCCCATCAGGTTGGCAACCACCTGCTGGCGGCCGTGCGCTACCTGCTGGACCAGGCCAGCGAAGCCCCGCCCCCGTTGGTCGCCGCAGGCTGAGCCTGCTCGCGTATCATGCTGGCCATCTGCTTGATCAGTACAAGCCTGGGACACGCTGGATGTTGCGAATTGCCGAACTGAAACTTCCGCTGTCGGCGGCCGATCACCCCGAACCCCTGCTGCGCGATGCCGCCGCAGCCGTGCTGGCGGTGCCGGCCGCCGAGATCGCCACCCTGCAGGTGTTCAAACGCAGCTTTGATGCCCGCAAGGCGCAACTGCTTGCCGTGTACATCGTCGATCTCACCCTGCGCAAGCCAGCGCAGGAAGCCGCGCTGCTGCAGCGCCTGGCGCGCAACCCGCATGTGGGTGCCACTCCGCCGATGGCGTGGCAGGCGCCGCACCAGGCGCCCGCCGGGCTGGCAGCGCGACCAGTAGTGGTGGGGTTTGGCCCCTGCGGCATCTTTGCCGCCCTGGTGCTGGCGCAAATGGGTTTTCGTCCGATCGTGCTGGAGCGCGGCCGGGAGATGCGCCGACGCACCCAGGACACCTGGGGCCTGTGGCGGCGCAAGGTGCTGCATGCCGAGTCGAACGTCCAGTTCGGCGAGGGCGGCGCCGGCACGTTTTCCGACGGCAAGCTCTACAGTCAGATCAAGGATCCCCGCCACCTGGGCCGCAAGGTGATGGAAGAGTTCGTGCAGGCCGGAGCGCCGCCGGAAATCCTGATGCATGCGCACCCCCATATCGGCACCTTCAAGCTGGTCAAGGTGGTGGAGAGCCTGCGCGCGCGCATCATCGCGCTCGGCGGCGAGGTGCGCTTCGAGCGCCGCGTGCGCGACCTGCTGATCGAGGATGGCCATGTCCGCGGTCTCGAGATCGACCATCTGGACGATGGCACGACATCCACCCTGCGCACCGACCAGGTGGTGCTGGCGCTGGGCCACAGCGCGCGCGACACCTTCACGATGCTGTGGAAGCGCGGCGTGTTCATGGAAGCCAAACCGTTTTCCGTTGGCTTTCGGGTGGAGCACCCGCAGGGCATGATCGACCGGGTGCGCTGGGGCCAGCATGCCGGCAATCCGCTGCTGGGCGCGGCCGACTACAAGCTGGTGCACCATGCCAGCAACGGGCGGGCGGTCTACAGCTTCTGCATGTGTCCGGGCGGTACGGTGGTGGCGGCCACGTCGGAACCCGGCCGCGTCGCCACCAACGGCATGAGCCAATATTCACGCAACGAGCGCAATGCCAACGCCGGCATCGTGGTGGGCATTGATCCGTCCGATTATCCGACCGCACCGGCTGCGTTTGCCGCGGCCCTGGGTGAGGACGCCGTTGCACTCGATGGTCAGCCCACCGCCAACCATCCGCTCGGCGGCCTGGTGCTGCAACGCCAGCTGGAATCCCACGCCTATGTGCTTGGTGGCAGCAACTATGAGGCCCCCGGACAGCTGGTGGGTGACTTCCTGGCCGGGCGCGCCTCGCGCGACCTGGGCGACGTGCTGCCGTCCTATCAGCCCGGCGTGCAGCTGACCGACCTGGCTTCCGCACTGCCGTCCTACGCCATCACCGCGATCCGCGAAGCGATGCCGGCCTTCGGCGCCAAGATCCGCGGCTTTGACCGACACGACGCCGTCTTCACCGGTGTGGAAACACGCACGTCCTCACCCCTGCGGATCACCCGCGGGGAAGACCTGCAAAGCCTGAATGTACGTGGCCTGTTTCCGGCGGGTGAAGGCGCCGGCTATGCCGGCGGCATCCTGTCGGCCGGGGTCGACGGCATCAAGGTGGGTGAAGCCGTCGCCGACAGCCTGATCAGGACATGTGCTGACCGCCGTTGATGGCGATGTTGGCACCGGTCACGAACGCAGCTTCGTCCGACGCCAGATACACGATCAGGCCGGCCACCTCTTCCGGCTTGCCCAGCCGGCCTACCGGAATCTGCGGCAGGATCTTCGAGTCAAGGATGTCTTGCGGGATCGCGGTCACCATCTTGGTGCCGATGTAACCCGGTGAAATGGTGTTGACCGTGACACCCTTGCGCGCCACCTCCAGCGCCAGCGATTTGGTGAACCCGTGCATGCCGGCCTTGGCGGCGGCGTAGTTGGTCTGGCCAAACGCGCCCTTCTGGCCATTCACCGACGACACGTTGATCACGCGACCCCAGCCGCGTTCCACCATGCCATCCACCACCGGCTTGCACATGTTGAACACGCTGTTCAGGTTGGTGTTGAGCACGGCATCCCAATCCACCTTGGTCATCTTCTTGAACGTCATGTCGCGCGTGATGCCGGCGTTGTTGACCAGCACGTCGATCGGCGCGATTTCCTGCTGGATGCGTGCCAGCACGGTGGCGCATTCCTCGGCGTTGCCGACATCCAGGGCATAGGCGTGGAACTGGTAGCCACGCTCCTTCATTTCAGCCAGCCAGCCCGCAGCCTTGTTGCTGCCTGGCGAATAGGTGGTGACCACGATGTAGCCCAGGTCTGCCAGCTTGGTGCAGATCGACTCGCCCAAACCGCCCATGCCACCGGTGACCAATACCGTCCGTTGCTGCTTGCTCATCCTGCATTCCTCCGCTTCTGGTTATTTGCTTCGGCCGCGGCAATCCGTCCGAGAACCCTGATGATTTCAGAGACACACCAGGCCTCGCGGCGGGCTGTCATTCGGCCTGCTCACTGCCCACCCGGACATAACGACCGGGTGCGTCCTCGATCGGGGGATGTGCTGCGTCCCCCAATTTTTTGCGTGCCGCCACCTGTTTGACCTGCTGATCGGCCAGCCACGCCGCCCAGGTGTTCCACCAGCTGCCCGGCACGTTCTCGGCTTCGGCCATCCACTCGTCGGCGAGCTTGCCGGGAAATGGCGCCTGCCAGTGGCTGCGCTTGTTGCGGCTGGCCGGATTGATGGTGCCAGCAATATGACCGCTGGCACCGAGCACGAAGGTGACGTCGCCGCCGAGCAGGCCGGCGGAATCGAAGGCGGTGCGCCACGGCACAATGTGATCCTCGCGGGCAGCGAAGGCGAATGTCGGACAGGTCACAGCGGTCAGGTCGACCGGCGTGCCGCCGACCTCGATCACCCCCGGTTCGACCAGCAGGTTTTCCAGATACAGATTGCGCATGTACCAGGCATACATCGGCCCGGGCAGGTTGGTGGCGTCGCTGTTCCAGTACAACAGGTTGAAGGGTTCCGGCGTGCGCCCCTTCAGGTAATTGTTCACCACGTAGGACCAGATCAGATCATTCGAGCGCAGGCTGGAGAAGGCCAGCGACAGGTCGCGCCCGGAGACGATGCCGCCGTCGGCGTACTGGCGCTCCTTTTCGGCCACGAATTTTTCGTCGAGATAGACGCGGATATCGCCCACATCGCTGAAGTCGAGCAGGGTGACCATCAGCGTGAGGGTGGCCGCCGGGTCCTCGCCGCGCGCGGCCAGCACGGCCAGCGCCATCGCGAGCAAGGTGCCCCCGACGCAGAAGCCCAGGGTATCGATGGTCGCGCTCTTGCCGATGGCCTGGGTCTGGTGGATCGCCTCGATCACGCCCTGTTCGATGTAGTCATCCCAGGTCGCCCGGGCGAGGCTCGGCCCGATGTTGCGCCAGGACACCAGAAACACCGGATGCCCTTGGTCGAGCGCGAACTTCACCAGGGAATTTTCGGGCTCGAGGTCCATGATGTAGAACTTGTTGATGCATGGCGGCACCATCAGCAGCGGGCGGTTCCACACCTTGGCGGTGGTCGGCGCGTACTGGATCAGCTGAATCAGGTCATTCTCGAAGACCACCGCGCCTGGCGTGATCGCCACGTTGCGCCCCACCTCGAAAACCGATTCGTCGGTGATCGAAATCCGGCCCTTTTCCAGATCGCCCAGCAGGTTTTTCAGCCCGGCAGCGAAGTTCTCGCCGCCGCTGTCGAGTGCCAGCTTCAGCACCTCGGGGTTGGTCGCCGGGAAATTGGAAGGGGCCACGGCGTCGAGATATTGGCGGGTGTAGAACTCGAGCCGGCGACGTGTCGCGTCGTTCAGGTCTAGTCCGCCGACCGCCTTGAGAAGCCAGTCGGAGGTGAGCTGATAGGACTGACGGACGTAATCGAACAGCGGACTTTGCTGCCATTCAGGGGCGGCAAACCGGCGATCCGGCGGGGTCAGCGGGGGGGCCTGATCGGCCTGTCCAGCGGCACGACCGAGCGTGCGCGCAAACAGGTCCATCTGGGCAGCGTAGTATTGTTGCTGCAATTCCTGCCACTTTACCCCGTCGCGGGCGGCGGCCTCGGCGATTTCCCGGTAGAAACCGGCCCATTCCAGCCCTTGTGGATTGGCCAGCTGTTTCAGCAGTTCTTCAATGACGCGCCGATTGGCTTCACCGGTCACGGCCACCAGCCGTTCAACCGACAGGGGGGGTGGGGCAGACTCCATGAACAACGTGCCTCCTCGGGCTTGGGTTCAGTACAGGTGCCGGGCTCTCTGCTGGAACTCCTGGCATCGCACTGTATCAGACAGGGGACCGGCAACAGGAACCCCATTGTGTACATCGTCGTTATAGCATGGTTGTATGTTGTCATCCTGATGGCGGTGATGGAACCGTCTTGGGTGGGTGGCGTGATGACCGTGGTATTTTACGGGCTGGTGCCATTGGGCATCCTGCTGTTCCTGTCTGGCACGCCGGAGCGGCGGCGGCGGGCAAAACGCGAGGAGGCAGCCTCAGCCCTCGCCGATCAGCCAGTGCGCGACCCGGATGGTGGTCACCCCGAGCAGGATCAGGACGACCTGCCAGACCGTGTCGCGCACCCCGGCGCGACGGTGCAGCCCGGGGATCAGGTCGGCCACCGCGACGTAGATCATGCTGGCCGCGGCCAGTGACAGCAGCACCGGTACGGCGGACTGGACGGCCCTGAGGGCGAGCGCGCCAAACAGCCCGCCTGCCACCATGGCAAAACTGGACGTCAGATTCATCGCCAAGGCCCGCCGGCGTGACAGGCCACCGTGCAGCAGCACCAGAAAATCGCCACTTTCCTGCGGGATGCCGTGGGCGATGATGGCCAACGCCGTGATGGTGCCCAGCCGGGCGTCGGTGGCGTAGGCGGCGCTGATGATGATGCCGTCGACAAAGTTGTGCACGCTGTCGCCGATCACGATCATCGCGCCGGTACGCGCGCCGTGCTGGTGCGCAGCGCTGGCCCCATCCCCCCCCGGGCCGGCATGACCGGCGTCATGGCCATGATCGTGCCGCCACAGCACCAGCCGCTCCAGCACGAAAAACAGCAGGATGCCGGCCAGCATGGTGGAGAGCACCAGTTCCGGCGGACGCCCCAGGCTGAGCGCATGGGGCAGGATTTCCAGGAACACCGCGCCCAGCAGCGCCCCAATGGCATAGCTGACCAGCAGCGGTACCCAATGCGGCCGGGCGGTCAGCGCGATCAGACCGGCGCAGGCAAACGACAGCGAACCTGCGGCAATCGTGGCTGCCAGGGTTTCAAGCAGGATGGACATGAGGCGGGGCAAACGGAGCGGAGCCGGATTGTACCGCGCCCGTCCGCCAGACGACGGTCGCCATCCGTCCGGTCACGCCATCCCGTCGGTAGGAGTAGAAGCGCGCCGGGTCGCTGAAGGTGCACCACCCACCGCCACTGACCTGCAACAGCCCGAGGTGCGCCAGGCGCTGACGCGCGAGGGCATACAGATCGGCCTGCCAGCGGTCGCCGCAACCAGGCACGAACGCCGCGCTGGCGGCGGCATCGCGCCCGACGAAGGCGTCGCGCACCTCCGGTCCGACTTCAAAGGCGGCCTGCCCGATTGCCGGCCCCAGCCAGGCGAGCACCTGCGCCGGCGGCACCGGCAGGGCCGCCACGGTGGCCTCCAGCACACCCTCCAGCAGACCGCGCCAACCGGCATGCGCCGCCGCCACGCAGCTGCCGCCGACATCACAGAACAGCACCGGCAGAC